>NZ_AP023032.1:0-27500 GCF_019670105.1 Agarivorans albus
TATTTGTTATCTGCTTGTGAATAATTCATAAGAAACCTAGAGTTTAAGCGGCTTCCGTTATAAAATAGACGGTCTTTTTGGTGATAACGCGGAGTCGCGAGTGAGTGGGTCTCTTTGGCAACAAATCTTAGTACGTTTACAAGATGAATTGCCGGCAACAGAATTTAGTATGTGGATCCGACCACTGCAAGTTGAGCAAGACGCAGAGTTATTGGTGTTATATGCACCAAACCGTTTTGTATTGGATTGGGTTAAAGATAAGTACTTGATCCGAGTGAATGCTTTACTCGAAGAGTTTTGCGGAAGTGATAAACCGAGTTTGCGGTTTGAGGTAGGCAGTAAACCTGTTAGCCGAACCTTATCTAATCCAGTAAAAGCCGATCCCGTGCAAGCTGGAGCCGCTGCTGCACCAGTGAGTAATAACGATAGCGGTAAGAGCTGGGATAAAGAACCAGCGGTAAAATCCGCTCTAGAAGCCAATCATCGAAACAATATTAATGCCACTTACCAGTTCGACAACTTTGTTGAAGGTAAGTCGAATCAACTCGCGCGCGCTGCTGCTACTCAGGTAGCCAATAATCCTGGTGGTGCTTATAACCCGCTATTTTTATATGGCGGCACAGGTTTAGGTAAGACTCACCTTTTACATGCGGTGGGTAATGGAATTATCGAGAACAAAAAGAATGCTAAGGTAGTGTACATGCACTCTGAGCGATTTGTTCAAGATATGGTAAAAGCTTTACAAAACAATGCGATAGAAGATTTTAAACGTTACTACCGTAGCGTTGATGCTTTGTTAATTGATGATATTCAGTTTTTCGCTAATAAAGAACGCTCACAAGAAGAGTTCTTCCATACCTTTAACGCTTTGTTGGAAGGTAATCAGCAAATTATCTTAACCAGTGACCGCTACCCTAAAGAAATTGATGGTGTTGAAGATCGCTTAAAAAGTCGATTTGGTTGGGGCTTAACGGTTGCTATCGAACCCCCTGAGTTAGAAACTCGCGTAGCTATTTTAATGACTAAGGCGAACGAAAATAATATTCGTTTGCCCGACGAAGTTGCTTTCTTTATCGCTAAACGTTTGCGTTCTAATGTTCGTGAACTAGAAGGGGCGTTGAATCGTGTGATTGCTAACGCCAACTTCACTGGACGCGCAATCACCATTGATTTTGTTCGTGAAGCCTTACGTGATTTGTTAGCGCTGCAAGAGAAATTGGTAACTATTGATAATATTCAGAAAACAGTTGCCGAGTATTACAAAATTAAAGTGGCTGATCTGTTGTCTAAACGACGTTCTCGTTCGGTGGCTAGGCCGCGACAATTAGCAATGGCGCTGGCAAAAGAGCTTACCAACCACAGCTTGCCAGAAATTGGTGATGCGTTTGGTGGTCGCGACCATACAACGGTATTACATGCTTGTCGTAAGATCTCTCAACTTAAAGAAGAAAGCCACGACATTAAAGAAGATTATCAGAATTTAATCCGCACATTATCGTCATAATCGGAGAGGCGTGACTAGGTATGCAATTTAGTATTAACCGAGAACAACTGCTTAAACCTTTGCAGCAAGTGAGTGCTGCGCTGGGTGGGCGTCCAACTATTCCTATTTTGGGTAATGTTCTGCTAGATATAAGCAACCAACAGTTGTCGATTACCGGCACCGATATGGAAGTAGAACTTATTGCGACACTTCCGCTAGAAAGTGCTGTAAACGAAGGGCGAGTTACCGTACCGGCTAAAAAGTTTGTAGATATTTGTCGTGGTTTACCAGATGGTTGTGAGATTAGCTGTAAAGCCGACGATAATCGTTTGGTACTACGCTCTGGGCGTAGTCGTTTTTCTCTAGCAACCTTACCTGCTAACGATTTTCCAAACATCGAAGATTGGCAAAGCCAGCAGCTAATTCAGCTGACTCAAGGCCAACTTAAGAACCTGATTGATAGTACTCAGTTCTCAATGGCTAGCCAGGATGTTCGTTATTACTTAAATGGTATGTTGTTTGAGACTGACGAAAAAGGTTTGAAAACTATTGCTACCGACGGTCACCGTTTAGCTTTAGCTGAACAACGTTTTGAGCAACCTTTGCAAGCGCAACAAGTTATTGTTCCGCGTAAAGGTGTGATTGAACTAGCGCGAATGCTTGAGCATGAAGATCAGCTGGTTGAGTTGCAAATTGGTAGCAACAACATTCGAGCCAGTGTTCAAGGCTTTACTTTCACCAGTAAGTTAGTTGATGGCCGTTTCCCTGATTATCGCCGAGTTCTTCCTGCTAATAGTGATAAAGCATTAATTTCCGGGAGAGATGAGCTTAAACAAGCATTCTCTCGTGCTGCTATTTTGTCTAACGAGAAATTTCGCGGTGTGCGCTTACAGCTAGAATCTGGAAGCTTAAAGATCACTGCAAATAACCCTGAGCAAGAAGAAGCAGAAGAAATCTTGGACGTAGATTATCAGGCCGAAGATTTAGAAATAGGATTCAACGTTGTTTATGTTTTGGATGTATTGAATGCCCTTAAGTGCGATCAAATCAGAATAAATATGAGCAACAGTAATAGCAGCGCCTTGATTGAAGATGCTGAGCAAACCGGCAAAGCAATGTACGTTGTAATGCCTATGCGTTTGTAATGTCTTGTAGCTAATGCAAATTCAAAGCTTAGGTTTACAAAATTTTAGAAACATAAAGAGTGCTAACCTAAGCCCTAATCCCAAGCTTAATGTTATTTTGGGGCAAAATGGCAGCGGTAAAACAAGTGTACTAGAAGCCATTTACTACTTAGGGTTTGGCCGCTCTTTTAGAAGTAATAGACCTAGTAAAGTTATTACTTATCAGCAAGACAGTTTTGTTGTATTTGCTCAGTTAGATGAGCACAAAATTGGATTGCAAAAGTTTAAAGGCGGAGACACTGCTTTAAGGATTAACAAAGAGACAGTAAGAAGCCAAGCGGTGCTTGCTTCATTATTGCCTTTGCAAATCCTTCATCCAGAAGGGTATGGCTTGGTTGATGGTAGTCCTAAACATCGGCGCGCTTATTTGGATTGGGGAGTGTTTCACGTGGAACATCAGTTCCACGCCGCTTGGCAAAACTACAAGCGAATATTGAAACAAAGAAATGCTTTGTTGAAACAGACAAGGCAATATCAAGATTTGCAGTTTTGGGATAAGCAATTAGTTGAACTCGCTTTCGTAGTAAGTGATCAACGCAAAAAGTATGTAGAGAGTATTGCTGATACGCTGGCTGAGTTAGTGACAGAGTTTTTGCCAGAGTACCAATTTGATATGGCTTTTTATCAAGGATGGGACGATAAAGTTGCTTTAGAAGAATTGCTAAAGCAAAGCTTTGAGAGAGACAGATTACTTGGTTATACCCAGTACGGACCTCACAAAGCAGATTTGAAGTTTAAGTTTGATGGCATAAATGCAGTAGACGTAATTTCGAGAGGGCAGTTAAAGCTGTTTGTGTGCGCTTTAATTTTGGCGCAAGGGCAGCATGCTCAACAAATAAGTGGGAAGAAAACCGTTTACCTGATTGATGATTTTGCTGCAGAACTAGATATGTCTAAACGAGTGTTGTTAGCTAGATGCTTACAACACAATGGGTCTCAAGTGTTTGTTTCCGCGATTGAGGAGCAGATGCTAGATGGATTTGATTTAGAAGGATGCACAATGTTTCACGTGGAACATGGTGTTATCAGCGACTATAAAACGAGAGTAAAACATGGCTGAAAATGAATATGGCTCATCGAGTATTAAGGTACTAAAGGGCCTTGATGCAGTAAGAAAACGTCCTGGGATGTATATTGGCGATACCGATGATGGCTCAGGTTTACATCACATGGTCTTCGAAGTTGTAGATAACTCTATTGATGAAGCATTGGCTGGCCATTGTTCTGATGTTGTAGTGACAATTCACAACGATGGATCGGTATCTGTATCCGATGATGGTCGTGGTATTCCAGTTGATATTCACCCTGAAGAAGGTGTGTCTGCAGCTGAAGTAATCATGACGGTTCTCCACGCTGGTGGTAAATTTGACGATAACTCTTATAAAGTATCGGGTGGTTTGCACGGTGTAGGTGTATCGGTAGTTAACGCCTTGTCTATTAAGCTGCAGCTAACAGTTAAGCGTCAGGGGCACGTTTATGAGCAGTTTTATACCCTGGGTGAACCTGATGCGCCGTTAGCGGTTGTTGGTGATACTGACAAAACTGGTACCGAGTTACGCTTTTGGCCTAGTGATGAAATCTTCTCTGACACTAAGTTCCATTACGATATTCTTGCAAAACGTTTGCGTGAATTGTCATTCTTGAACTCAGGTGTGTCTATCATCTTAAAAGATGAGCGTGATGATAAGCAGGATCACTTCTGTTATGAAGGTGGTATTCAGGCTTTTGTTTCATTCCTAAATACCAACAAAACACCAATCCACGATAAAGCATTTAGCTTTAACTTCCAACGTGATGACGGTATTGCAGTAGAAGTAGCGATGCAGTGGAATGACGGTTTCCAAGAAAACATTTATTGTTTTACTAACAACATTCCTCAGCGTGATGGTGGTACACACTTAGCTGGCTTTAGAGCTGCGTTAACTCGTACCCTTAACAGCTACATGGAAAAAGAAGTTAATAAGAAAGATAAAAGCAGTGCCACGGGTGATGATGCCCGCGAAGGTCTAACTGCGGTTATCTCAGTTAAGGTTCCTGATCCAAAGTTCTCTAGCCAAACTAAAGACAAGTTAGTGTCTTCGGAAGTGAAGTCTGCGGTTGAACAAACCATGGGTGAAAAGCTAAGTGAGTACTTATTAGAAAACCCACAAGAAGCTAAGATTATCACGCAAAAAATTATTGATGCGGCTCGTGCTCGTGAAGCTGCACGTAAAGCTCGTGATATGACTCGTCGTAAAGGCGCCTTAGATTTAGCTGGTTTACCTGGTAAGTTAGCGGACTGCCAAGAAAAAGACCCGGCTTTATCTGAACTATACATAGTGGAGGGTGATTCTGCGGGTGGTAGTGCTAAACAAGCGCGTAACCGTAAGAACCAAGCGATTCTTCCACTAAAAGGTAAAATCTTAAACGTAGAAAAAGCCCGCTTTGATAAGATGTTATCTTCTCAAGAAGTGGCAACGCTGATTACTGCCATGGGTTGTGGTATTGGTCGTGACGAGTACGATCCAGATAAAACGCGTTACCACAACATCATTATCATGACCGATGCTGATGTCGATGGCTCGCACATTCGTACTTTGCTATTGACCTTCTTCTATCGTCAAATGCCAGAAATTATTGAGCGTGGCTACATTTACATTGCTCAGCCTCCTTTATATAAAGTGAAGAAAGGCAAGCAAGAGCGCTATGTAAAAGATGAAGAATCGCTAACTGAATACCTAACCACCTTGGCGTTAGATAATTCTGGTTTATATGTAAATCCAGAGGCTCCTGCTATTGGCGGTGAAGCGCTAGAAAGTTTAGTGACTCAGTATCGCCGTGTTTGGAAAAACAACGAGCGTTTAGCACGTCGTTACCCAATATCATTACTAAGCCAGATGGTTTACCAGCGTGCGCTTAATGTTGATGAACTGAAAGATGCTGAAGCATTAGAGCAATGGTCTGAAGAGCTTATTGCTCCGGTTAATGCTGAGCTTCCTAGTGGTAACTACTACTCAGTTGAAATAGAAAAACACGATGAACGTGATATCTATTATCCTGTTGTTACACTGCGTCAGCATGGTGTGGATGTAAGCTTTAAGTTCGAACCTGAGTTCTTTGCTTCCAATGACTATAAAGATATTTGTAGCTTATACGATAATCTTAATAACTTAATAGAAGAGGGTGCTTACGTTAAACGTGGTGAGAAGACCAAGCCTGTTACTAGTTTTGAAGAAGCGCTTAACTGGCTAATGGCTGAGTCGCGCCGTGGTCTATACATTCAACGTTATAAAGGTTTGGGCGAAATGAACCCGGACCAACTTTGGGAAACTACTATGGACCCAGAAACGCGTCGTATGTTGAAAGTAACGGTTGAAGATGCAATTGCTTGTGACCAGTTGTTTACTACTTTAATGGGTGACCAAGTTGAGCCGCGTCGTAACTTTATTGAAGACAACGCATTGAATGTGGAAAACCTAGACGTTTAATTCCAAGTTCAAAAGGTAGCACTAAAAAAAGGCAATATGAAAATATTGCCTTTTTTGTATTTGCCGCCCTTGAAACCAAAAATTTTATCCCCACATCTAGTAATAACAGGATGCCACAAAGGTGGGTTTTGTTAAGAAAGGGACGCAGCAATAGTGCTGGTCCAATACAATTTATTGCTCTATGAGGATAATATACTATGCGTAATCAATACGACTTTTCACCACTTTATCGCACAGCCATTGGTTTTGATCGTCTAGCTAACTTTATTGAAGCTGCATCGAACCAAAGCGCTCAAACTCAGAATAACGGTTACCCTCCCTACAACATCGAAGCGGTAGATGAAAATAATTACCGAATCACTTTAGCTGTTGCTGGATTTGCAGAAGACGAGCTATCAATTGTTGCTCAAGAGAATGCACTAATCGTTACTGGTACTAAGCAGAAGAAAAACAGCCAAGCTAAGTTTTTACATCAAGGTATCGCAGAACGCGGCTTTGAGCGTAAATATCAAATTGCTGACCATGTAAAAGTAAAAGCAGCTAACTTAGAAAATGGTTTGTTATTTATTGAGCTAGAGCGGGAGATCCCTGAAGCGCTTAAACCTAAGCAAATACCTATTAACGGTAAGTTAAACGTAGAAAGCTTAGAAGCTAAATCAGCTTAACTAAACGCTAGTGATAGAGAATGAAAAGGGCCAGCAGGCCCTTTTTTTGTTAGTGAGTTAATCTGCCAGTAGTGGGTTTACTACATCAGCTAATATCTCAATACCGCGTTTAACCTGTTCTTCATTTTGAGCAAAGTTAAGGCGAATACATTCTTGGGTATGTCGCCAGTCCTTGTCGATACCTGGGAAGAAGTAACTGCCTGGCACTATGAGTAAGCCATTTTCTTTTAACTGCTGGTAAACTTGTTTGTCGCTTATAGGTAAATCTTCAAACCAAAGCCACAAGAACATTGCACCTTCAGATTTATGTATTCGAAATTTGCTAGAAGGTATAGCAGCTTGAAGCCAGCTAATCGCTTGCTGTGACTTCTGCTGGTAGAAAGGTTTTATTACGTGGTTACTAGCATCTAGCAAGCTGTTGTCTTTAAGCATCTCGTTAGCTAGCGCAGGGCCAACACCGCCGGGTGACAAATTAATGATTCCTGACAAATTAGAGACTGCTTTGATAGTTTCTGGTTTAGCGATAACAATGCCGCAGCGTGTTCCGGGTAAACCAAGCTTAGATAAGCTTAAGCAAAGAATAGTATTGCTGTCCCAGAATGGACTAGCTCCCTCGGTAAATACTAAGTTTGGAAAGGGCAGTCCGTATGCATTATCAATCAATAGTGGTACTTGATGCTGCTTGGCAAGTGCCGAAAGCTTGTTGATTTCGTTATTGGTAATGACATTGCCGGTAGGATTGGTGGGGCGTGACACACAAATGAGGCCAACGTTTTCATCAATTTTTAAGTGTTCAAAATCAACGTGATATTTAAACTGTCTATCAGCCAAATACTCGATGCTAGGTTTATTACCAATAAATAAGTCTTCGTCTATTCCGCTGTCTTCATAGCCGATATATTCAGGAGCAAGCGGGAACAATACTCGCTTATTATTCTTGCCTTTACCTGCAAATAAATTGAAAAGGAAGAAAAATGCACTTTGACTACCATTAGTGAGTGCGATATTTTCTTCATTTATCTCCCAGTGGAATTCGTTTCTAAAAAATGTCGCCAGGTTGGCAATGAAGTTCTTGTTACCCTGTGGGGCATCGTAGTTACATAGTGCAGCCAGTAAGCTTTTATTACTTAGGCCAGTTTGAAGGTGTTGTTCAAAGATTGCGTTCATTTCGGGAATCTGCGCAGGATTACCGCCGCCTAACATTATCATTTCATCACCCGCTCGGATCCCTTCATCAAGGTCATCCATCAGTTGAGTAATGCCTGAATGGCGAGTGAATTTGTTGCCAAAATTTGAATATGTCATAACGCACCTTTTAAGCTAAGGCGTCACCTTAACAAAGTTTGCTTTTGAATAGCAATTGTCATTACCGATCAAACTCCGGCTGAGTTTCTCTGGGCTTAGGCAATAAAAAAGCGGCTTAAGTAAGCCGCTTTTATTTTAGTGCAGGTTGAGTCTATTTGGCTTGCTGGCCTACATAAACAACAACCACAGCATCATCGCCTTTACGGCGTTCAAATACGTAAGGAGCTGAATTTAGCTGCTTGTGCTTACCACTACCCACCGCTTGGTGACGCTTACGGAACTGAAGGAGTTTTTGCCAGTGATTATGAACCGCTAATCGTTGTTCATCATTTAACTGATCCCAGTTCATATCTGAGCGAGTTGCTTGGTGTTTATCCGAGCTACGAGGTCCTTTTTCACGAGCGCTTTCATCACCGTAGTAAACTTGTACCGCTGTAGGCATTAACAAGAAGGCTGAGCCAAGCTGTTTTTGCTGCTCCAGATCCTTGCTGATGGTGCCAAAGGCTAATTTAGTATCATGAGATGATACGTAACTTAGAACCTTGCCATCGCGCTTTCCTAGCACGTCTGCGTAGCGTTGATAGCCATCTTGCATATTAGACAAACAGTTCATGCCTTTTTTAGCTAGGTCGGTTTGGTAAGTGAAATCGATAAGCGAATCAAAGCCGGCGTCAAATAGGCGCGAGTTATTCAAGCCCTGGCCCCAAAACTCACCGGTCATCCAAAAGTCATTGTCATCAAGTACTTTATCAGGGTTGTTTTGTTTCCATTCGGCAAAGGCTTTACTAGAAGCTAATTTCAAGGCTTGCCATGCTTCTGGCTCAACGTGTTTAACGGTGTCTGCACGGAAACCGTCGATACCATATTCACGTACCCAGTCAGACAACCAAGTGACCAAGTAGTCTCTAACTGTTGCTCCTGGAATTTCTACCGCTTTGGTATCAGGTTTATTTTTGTAGAAAGGCGGTAAACCCACAACGTTATCTGATTCAGTTTTAAAATCAGGTAAGTAAGCTAGTGACATCTCGAAGTCACTTGGGCCCGGGTTAGGGTAGCCAGAAATGTCAGTTCGTACCCAATCAGGTCCCCACCATTTCACCCACTCGTTACGATCACCGTAATCTATATAGTCGTTAAAGCTATGCCAGGTTTCGCCTTTACCTGGAGACCAGTCGGTCCATTTTTTACCCAGGTAATTTTCGATAGGTACGTCATATTCTTGCGTGGCACCAAAACCAAACTCTTGCATGTCGCTCAAGGTTGCGTAACCAGTGTGGTTCATCACAATGTCCATCACCACGCGAATGCCTCGAGCATGGGCGTCATCTACGAACTGCTTAAACTCTTCCGCTGTACCCATGTTTTGGTCCATTACGGTGTAGTCTTGCACGTAGTAGCCGTGGTAACCGTAATGCTTGAAGTCACCTCGCATACCGCCGCCAACCCAACCACGGATTTGCTCGTAAGGTGCAGTAATCCAAATTGCGTTGATGCCTAAATCTTCAATGTAATCGAGCTTTTTGCTCAGGCCGGCAATGTCGCCGCCATGGAAGGTACCAATCTCGTTCTTGCCATCTTTAGTACGGCCATAACTATTATCGTTATCTGGATTGCCGTTGTAGAAGCGGTCTGTCATAACAAAGTATACAGAGGCGCTATCCCAGCTAAATTCATCGGCTTTTTTACCCACAGACTCTAGTAGTAACAAGCCGCCACTTTCAGGTGAAGGGGTAAAAGTTACCTTACCTTGATAAACGGTACTCATTTGACCGCTATAAAAATCTTTAACAGCGGTGCCTTCTTCAAAACTTTCACTTACATCTACCGTTACGGGCTGACCATCCCATTGCAGACATTGTGCGCTTTGAGCAAGTGCTTCGCTTGAGCTGCTAGCAGCTCCGCCAGTGTTTGCCTCGTTTGAAGCACACCCAGCTATTGCCATGCTGACTAAACAACCAAGCAGGGCAGGTTTAATGACTTGTTGCATTGCTTACATCCATATAGTTATTGCTGTTGACCGAAAAAAAAAGCCCCAAAGAGGGGCTTATATAGAGAGTAAGCTGTGCTTACATTTCTACTTTTTCGATGTAAACAACTGGTAATTCTTCTGTCCAGTCTAGGAAGAAACGGTAAACACCATCTTCTTCTGGAGTGAACTTGAAGTTATCAAATGCTGAACATTTGTTAGATTGACGACGCTCGCCAAGTTTGATGTCTGCTTCTCCAGATAGGAAACCGAAGTTAGTACCACATTGCCATGCAGCATCACCAAATTTCCACTCGTAAGGTTGACCATCAGCGATTAGTGGCTCGTCAGCAGCAGAAGTAGCAAACCATACGTTTTCTTTACCTTCTACAGGCTGAAGTTTGAACTGAGGATCAGCATCCCACCATGTGAATACACCACGTAGGTATACGTCACGAGTTAGTTTGCTGTTTGAATCGCCAGAGGCACAGCCTGCAGCAATTACGGTGATTAGCGCTAGCACACCTGCTTTCATGATATTTTTAAGCATTTCCAATTCCTTTCTATTTTTATAGCTTTCCTTTGTCTTTACAGACAAACATTACGTAATGAGCCGAACTCGAGCTTATTTATAGCGAAGCTAGGCGCGAAAAAACGTGCCAAGCTCACACTACTATGCTGAAAAGGATTTCAAGAAAAGGCTGATTTTATTAAAAAAGTTAAGTGGATCAAAAAAAGCCGCATCCCTTGCTTGGACGCGGCTTTTTTATTGTGCAGCGTAGGCTTTTAGGCTACTGAATCACAGAGATGTCAGCAATTTCTAAAAACAGCTCTCGTAGCGAGTTTAATAGGCTTAAACGGTTAATTTTTAGCGCGTCTTCATCGCTCATTACCATCACGTTATCAAAGAAGTTATCCACTACTTCACGTAAGGTGGCTAGCTCTATTAATGCTGCTTGGTAATCACCGTTTTCCAACAAAGGTTTTAAGCTGCTTTGCATAGTTGAAATAGCTTCTGCTAAGGCCTTTTCTTGTGGCTCTTTTAGCAAGCTGCTATCAATTTGTGGTTTAACAAAATCTGGGTTTTTAGCCAGAATGTTTGATACACGTTTATTCGCAGCTGCTAAGGCTTGAGCTTGCTCTAACGAGCGGAAGTGGCTTACCGCTTTAATGCGTTGCTCAATGTCAGCTGGCTTAGTTGGTTTACGCTCTAGTACCGCAGTGATAACGCTGGCGTCAATTCCTTGCTCAAGATACATGGCACGCAAGCGAGCATAGACAAACTCAATAAGTTGGCCATGTACTTTAGCTTGTTGCTCTTGGTTTAACTCAAGCGGCAATAGCAACAGGGCGCTGTTGATTAGCGTATCTAAATCTAGTTCAAAGCCTTTGTCTTGAATTATGCGAATAATGCCTAAACTGGCACGGCGCAGAGCAAACGGGTCTTTATCGCCTTTAGGCAGCTGGCCAATAGCAAAAATACCCACCAAGGTATCCAGTTTATCGGCAATTGCTACCGCAGAAGCAACTTTAGATTCTGGTAATTTATCGCCAGAAAAACGTGGCCAGTATTGCTGGTTAAGCGCATTGGCTACGTCTTCGTGTTCACCATCAAACTTGGCGTAGTACATGCCCATAACACCTTGGATGTCTGGGAACTCAAGTACCATTTCACTGTTTAAGTCAGCTTTTGATAGCAAACCAGCACGCTGTGCGTGTTGGCTATCACCGCCAATTTCTGCGGCAATTTGTGCAGCTAGCTCTGAAACACGATTGGCTTTGTCGAGTAGGCTGCCTAATTTTTGTTGGAATACAACATTGGCCAGCTTATCTAGGCGCGAGTCTAAACGTGATTTTTTATCGGTTTCAAAGAAGAACTCGGCATCAGCAAGGCGAGGGCGAACAACTTTCTCGTTACCTGCGATAACTTGCTGAGGATCTTTACTAACAATGTTAGATACAAAGATAAAACGTGGTAATAAGTTACCCTTGGTATCTAAAATCGGGAAGTATTTCTGATTGTCCTTCATGGTATAAATTAGCGCTTCAGCAGGAACTTCCAAGAATTTCTCTTCGAAACTACCTACCATGGCTACTGGCCATTCAACCAAAGAACATACTTCTTCAAGTAATGCTTCATCCATTTCCACTACGCCGCCTTCTCGGGCTGCTTCAGCTTCAATTTGCTCGCGAATAATGGCTTTACGTTGTTGGTAATCAACAATTACTTTGCCGCGGCGATCTAGCTGTTTAACGTAGTCGTTAGCATGGTTTAGTTCGAACTCGGCTTCACCCATAAAGCGGTGGCCGCGCACGGTACGGGCTGACTCGATACCCAGAATATTGCCTTGAACTAATTTCTCACCGTATAGCATGGTGATGGTATGAACAGGGCGAATGAACTGAGTGCTTTTAGCGCCCCAGCGCATCGGTTTTGGAATTGGCAGCTTGGCTAAACCATCAGCCACAATTTCTGGAAATAATTGATAAATGCTTTGGCCACTTATTTCAGCTTTGTGTAGTAGCCATTCGCCTTTATCGGTTTTTAAACGCTCTGCTTGTTCAACCGTAATACCATTTGAGCGCGCCCAACCTTCGGCGGCTTTGGTGGCATTGCCATCGGCGTCAAAAGCGCTGCTAATAGCAGGACCGCGCTTTTCTACAACTTTATCTGGAGTCTGTTCACTTAAGTTTTGAATGCTTAGTGCTAGGCGACGCGGAGCGGCATACCATTCAACACTGGTAAATTCAAAACCGGCTTTTTCTAAGCTTTGCTGTACGTTGCTTTTAAAAGACTCAGCCAAGCCGCGTAAGGCTTTAGGTGGCAACTCTTCGGTGCCGATTTCTACTAATAGGTTTTCGTTACTCATGCTGCCTCCGTTACTTTTTGTCTTTGCATAATGGGAAACCAAGCTCTTCACGAGCACTGTAATACGTTTCGGCTACGGCTTTAGAAAGGGTTCTAACACGTAGGATGAAACGCTGACGTTCGGTTACCGATATAGCATGGCGAGCATCAAGTAGGTTGAAGGCGTGTGAGGCTTTCATTACCTGTTCGTAAGCTGGCAATGGTAAGCCTGCTTCGATTAATTTTTGGCTATCTTTTTCACACTGATCAAATTGGGCGAATAAGGCCGTGGTGTCGGCATGTTCAAAGTTGTAAGTAGACTGCTCTACTTCGTTTTGATGGAATACATCACCATAGGTCACTTTGCCCATTGGGCCATCTGTCCACACTAGGTCATAGATACTGTCTACGCCCTGAATGTACATGGCTAAGCGTTCTAAACCGTAAGTGATTTCACCGGTTACTGGCGAACATTCTAAGCCACCAACTTGTTGGAAGTAGGTGAACTGAGTAATTTCCATACCGTTTAACCAGATTTCCCAGCCTAGGCCCCAAGCACCAAGTGTTGGTGATTCCCAGTTGTCTTCAACAAAACGTATATCGTGAACTTCTGGGTTAATGCCAAGCTCAACTAAAGAGCCTAGGTAAAGCTCTTGAATGTTGTCTGGTGATGGCTTCATCACTACCTGAAATTGGTAGTAGTGTTGCAAGCGGTTAGGGTTTTCACCATAGCGGCCATCGGTTGGGCGACGACATGGTTGTACATAAGCACTAGACATCGGTTCTGGACCGATAGAGCGCAAAAAGGTTTGCGGATGAAAGGTGCCTGCACCTACTTCCATGTCTAAAGGTTGAACAATTACGCAGCCTTGGCGGGCCCAGTAGTCCTGTAAGGCCAAAATAAGGCCTTGAAAGGTTTTAATATCGTATTTATGCATGATTAGTGTCGCGCGTATGAAAAATAATCGGTTTTATAACTGACGGAGTATACCCTAGCAAGCAGGCAGACCCTAGTGCTGTTGTGCGGGGAATTGCTGATAAATTAGACTTTTTTGAAAAAACTAAGCTAACTGCCTTTCTTGATCAAATACTGGAAGGGCGTTTGGTCAGTTTTTTTAGCCACTAAGGTGTGATCCATGAACTCGCAAAAGCTGACCATGTCGCGAGTGGTTGATGGGTCGTCGGCTTGCACTAACAAGGTTTCGCCAATATCAATGTTACGGATGGCTTTGCGAACCATCATAACGGGTTCAGGACAACGTAAACCTAAGGCATCTAATTGGTGATCGGCTTGATTGAAATCTAAGTTATTGCTCATTTTACTGCGGTCTCTTTGTGCTACAGCGCTATTGTATACCAGCTAAAAGCGAGGTGTCAGCTGTCAACTTTGACCATTGTGTGGAGAGTGAGCAATATGGCAGTGGAATAAGGTGCAGAAAACCCAACAAAAAGAGGCCGAAGCCTCTTGTTGCTAGGGTCTGTTGATCTTTGGTGTTGAAATTTTGTTCGAGATAAGCGGGCTTTAATCGCGGCGAGCACTTAGAGGCCTAGTGGGCTAAGTAAGAAGTGCTTAACAAAGAGTAAAGCCCGCTTATCCGAACCCTTCGGGCAGCATTTCTTAGCCATTTATTCAGCGTTAGCGAGTGATTATTAAGCGCACTTAACTGCACACTCACTGCCTTGCCTAAATGGCTAATAAATTGCTGCAAAAACCATCAGCAATGATCAACAGACCCTAGTGTATTACTTAGCGTATCCGCTGTTCGCTATTAGGGTCAAAAAACACTGCGCTCGACATATCAAACATCAAGTCTAGACTTTCGCCCATCACCGCTGGCTTATCAGGATCTAAACGACAGCTAATTTCTTTGTCGTTTAATGTCACCAGTGCAATGGTATCGGGGCCAGTAGGTTCTAAAACACCCAGTTTTAGGTTTAAGGTTGTGACTAAGGGCTTATCTTGTTTGTAAGGATTCACATGGGTAATCTGCTCTGGGCGAATGCCTACCACAACCGATTTACCGGCGTATTTTGCTAAGTGTTCTGGCAGTGGAATAGTGTGTGATTGTTGTTGGTCACACACTAAGGAGCCCACTAAACCATGCTCACTTTGTTCCACACTACAGTGTAAAAAGTTCATGGCTGGCGAGCCCATAAAGCCAGCAACAAACATGTCTGCTGGGTCGTTATAAATCTCAGCTGGTGAGCCCAATTGTAGTAGCTGGCCATCTTTCATCACAGCGATGCGATCGGCTAAAGTCATAGCTTCAATTTGATCGTGTGTTACATAAACGATGGTAGTGCCCAAGCGCTGATGTAGCTTTTTAATCTCATGACGCATTTCAACTCGTAGTTTGGCGTCTAGGTTACTTAAAGGCTCATCAAACAAGTAGATCTTGGGTTGACGCGCTAAGGCGCGGCCCATTGATACCCGTTGTTGCTGGCCACCCGAGAGCTGCGAAGGCTTTCTATCTAGCAGGTGCTCAATTTGCAGTAATTGGGCAACTCGAGTGATCTCTTTATCGCGTTCTGGTTTATCCATTTTTTGAATTTTCAAGGCAAACTCAATATTGCCACGTACTGTCATGTTGGGGTAGAGCGCGTAAGACTGGAACACCATCGCAATATCGCGGTCTTTAGGGTCTACGTCGTTTACTACTTTGCCATCTATGCAAATGTCTCCGGCAGTAATTTCTTCTAAGCCGGCAATCATGTTCATTAAAGTAGATTTACCACAGCCAGAAGGGCCAACTAGGATTAAAAACTCACCCGACTCAATGGAGATATTAATATCTTCTAGGGTATTGGGACCGTTTTTACCATAGCGCTTATAAAGTTGTTTTATATCTAAGGTCGCCATTAATTTTTATCCTTTTACTGAGCCAGCGGTTAAGCCGCGCACAAAATATTTTCCTGCTACAACATAAACAAATAGGGTAGGTAACGCGGCGATAATCGCGGCGGCCATGTCTACGTTGTATTCTTTAACACCAGTACTGGTGTTTACTAAGTTGTTTAACGCCACGGTTATAGGCTGCGAGTCTGAGCCCGAATACACCACGCCAAATAAGAAGTCGTTCCAAATCTGAGTAAACTGCCAAATGATGCAAACCATGATGATAGGTTTGGAGATGGGCAGCATTATTTTGAAGAAAATGGTGAAGAAGCCAGCGCCATCTAATTTGGCTGCCTTTACTAGCTCTCCTGGTACCGATACATAGAAGTTACGGAAGAACAGAGTAGTAAATACCAAGCCATAAACCACATGCACAAATACCAAACCGGTGGTGGTATTGGCTAAGCCAAATTTACCTAAGGTAGCTGCCATAGGGAGCAAAATTACCTGGAAGGGAATAAAGCAGCCAAATAGCATTAAGGCAAAAAACAAGTTTGAGCCTTTAAAGCGCCAGTGAGCAATGACATAGCCGTTTAAAGCGCCAATTAGGGTAGAGATAAATACTGCTGGAATGGCCATTTTAAAGGAGTTCCAGAAGTAGCCTTTCACCCCCTCACAAGTTACCCCTGTACAGGCGCTGCCCCAAGCTTTAAACCAAGCTTCAAATACCCATACTTCTGGCAACGACAACAGGTTACCCCCACGAATATCCGGTAGGGTTTTAAACGAGGTTAATAGCATTACCAGTAGTGGCATTAAATAAATGGCACAAAACAATATTAAGATGAAGTAGATGAACAAACGTCCCGGAGAAAATTTAGTCATGATTATTGCTCCCGGTTACGCAGTTCAGAGTATAAATACGGCACGAGTATCGCGAGCACGCCGCCTAACATCATCATGGCGCTGGCCGCACCTAAGCCCATTTGTCCGCGAGTAAAGGCGTGGGTATACATAAAGAGTGCTGGTAAATCCGAGGAATAACCCGGTCCGCCAGAGGTTAATGCAGTTACTAAGTCAAAGCTCTTAATCGCAATGTGTGAGGTGATAATTACCGCACTAAAGAACACCGGGCGCAGGCAGGGAAGTATGATTTTCCAGTAAATGGTGGGCATGCTTGCGCCATCTATTTGCGCCGCTTTTACTATGCTTGAGTCGATGCCACGCAGGCCAGCCAGAAACATTGCCATTACAAAGCCGGAGGATTGCCAAACAGCTGCAATCACTAAGGTATACACCGACATGTCATTGCTCACTAGCCAGTTGAATTCAAAGCTGGTCCAGCCCCAGTCGTGCATCATTTTTTCTAAACCTAAACCGGGGTTTAAAATCCACTTCCAGGCAGTACCTGTCACAATAAATGACAGCGCCATTGGGTAAAGGTAAATAGTGCGGATAGCTCCCTCTTGGCGAATATTCTGATCGAGAAATATCGCTAACAAGGTGCCTAAAATAATTGAGATAATGATAAACAATACACCAAAAATCAGCAGGTTAATGCAGGATGTAACCCAGCGGTCATTTTCCATCAATTTTTGGTATTGCAGTAAACCCGCCCACTTAAAGTTGGGTAAAAAGCGAGAATGGGTTAACGATAAGTAGCCAGTCCAAGCTACGTAGCCATAAATACACACTGTAACCAGAAATATCGACGGCGACAGAATGATTTTAGGCAACCATTTTTGCAGAGTATTAAACATAGTACAGCCTCGTTCGAACTCCGTGTTCAAACTAACATGGGGATAGCAAAGGTAAACTCCGGCCGGGTGGCCGGAGTTTTAAGGCTTATTTAGCGGCTTTAACTACGCGCGCTAACTTAGTTACTGCCTCTTTAGGGTCACCGTCTGGATCATTAAAGAAGTTGGTTACTACATCGTAAATGGCACCTTGAACGTAACCAGTAGTGGCTAGGCCATGCGCCATGCTTGGCACTAGGTCGCCTGATTGGTTACTGGCTTTGAAGGTCGCCATTGAATCCAAGGCACAACTGTCAAACTTGCTCATATCCATATCGGTACGTACTGGAATAGAACCTTTGTTTAAGTTAAATACTTCTTGGAATTCTGGAGTAAGAATAGTTTTAGCTAGGGCTTTTTGCGCTTTAACATTATCGGCGTTGCTTAGCTCAAACATAGCGAAGCTGTCGATGTTAAAGGTAAACTGGCCGTCGGTACCTGGCGCCGGTAAACAAACGAAATCTTTGCCTGGTATTTTACCTGCAGCAACAAATTCGCCTTTCGCCCAGTCTCCCATAATTTGCATACCGGCTTGGCCATTAATTACCATGCTGGTGGCAATGTTCCAATCACGACCTGGTGAGTCGCTATCGATGTAGTTACTCATTTTTTTGAAAACAGTAAATACTTCAACCATTTTGTCGCTGCTAAGCACTGCATCGTCGTGCATCACAAACGCTTTGTTGTAGTCTTCAGAACCTAAGATGTCTAAAGCCACGGCTTCAAATACTGTGGCGTCTTGCCAAGCTTGGCCACCGTGAGCTAATGGGATAATACCGGCCGCTTTTAGCTTTTCTGCAGAAACAAAAAACTCATCCATAGTGGTAGGAATTTTAGCGCCCGCTTTTTCAAATACTGCTGGGTTAGCCCATAACCAGTTTACGCGGTGCACGTTTACCGGAACGGCTACATAGTCACCGTTAAACTTCATCACGTTGGTAACCACTGCCGGAACCGCATCGTCCCATTTTTCGGCTTTAGCTACGTCATTCAGGTTACTTAAAAATCCAAGGTCTGCCCATTCTTGAATGTCGTGACCTTTGATTTGAGCTGCTGCTGGTGGGTTACCAGAGATCGCGCGAGTTTTTAGTACAGTCATCGCACTTTCACCACCGCCGCCAGCTACGGCAAAGTCTTTCCAAGAATGCCCTTGGGCTTCTAACATTTCTTTTAGCACGCCTACAGATTTGGCTTCACCACCTGAAGTCCACCAGTGAAGAACTTCTACTTCCCCTGCATAAGCAAGGTTAATAGCGCTAGTAAGTGCCAGGGTAGAGGCGAGAGTTGCAAATTTACGCATATTGATGCCTTTGTTATTTTTTTGTGAATTCCATTCCTTATTTCACCAATCTTACTGCGCTGATTGGCTACTAAATAGACTAGATGAAACAGCTTGATAACAAAGTAACCTTTTGTAACGAAGTTGTTACAAAAGGCTTATTTAATGTGAGGCAGTTGGAGTTTTACTTCTAAACCCCCTTGAGGGAGGTTTTGTAGGGTGATGTCACCACCATGAGCATGGGCAATGTTGCGGGCAATACCTAAGCCTAAACCAGAGCCAGAATCGTCTTTGCTTAATCGTACGTAGGGGTTAAATACTTCTTTAATTCGCTCTTCTGGAATACCAGGGCCATGGTCAACAAATAGCAAACAAAGCTCGGCATCATCATCAAGCAAATAAATCTCAATATCGTTGCCGTACTTAATGCCATTTTCTACAAGGTTGCTGATGCAGCGCTTTATCGCTAGCGGTTTCCCGCGATAAGGATTGTCGGTTTCACCAAATACCACTACTTTGCCTAAGAACGGTTCAATGCAGTGTTTTAAGTGAGTCATTATATTGATATCACTTAAGTTTTCATGAATATCGGTATCTTTAACTGTTTGCAAAGCACCCTTTGCCATGATCTCTAACTCGTCTAAATCACGGTTAAAGGCATCAATAATTTTCTCATCATCAAGCAATTCTGCGCGCAAGCGTAGTCGGGTAATCGGTGTTTTTAAGTCGTGAGAAATAGAGCGAAATAGTAGTTCTCGATCTTCAATATAACGCTTCAGTTTACCCTGCATAGTATTAAAGGCGCGGGTAGCTTTACGAATTTCATCGCTGCCTTCTTCCACTAACGGCGGTTGAAATAAATCGATGGTTAAACGTGAAGCCGCTTTGGCTAAACGGCGCAGTGGGCGAGTTTGACGGCGAACTAAGATAAAGGTAAACAGTAGCAAGAAAAAAGTCATCAACGCGATGAACATGATGCGATCTTGCGGTAATAAGTTGTCTTGCAAGGTCATATAGGGCGCGGGCAATAATGCGGCTAAATAAATCCACTCGCCACTTTCTAGCTCGATTTGAGTCACTAAAATCGGTGGGTTAAGCGGTTGAACTTGCAGAGTATGTGATGCCCAAGAAGAGGGTAAGTCTTTAAGTAATATATCGTTTTTTAGTACATGTAGCTTATCGGGCATGGAAAAGTCCACATCAATCATTGGGCTGCGATTGAGCTCGCGATGCAGTACTTCTCCCACGGTTTGAATCACAATGTTTTTACGGTGACTATCGGGGATGGAGTCAATGTGAATGTATTCTTGATTGAGCGAAACAAAGAAGCGGGTGCCGCCCATTTTGCGCAACTGATTAAGCACAATGTGGCGATATTCAGAAGGTAAAGACTCAAAAAAGGTCACCGTAGAGGCCAAACTTAAGGCTAAGTTTTGCGAGGTTGAACGCAAGCCATCAGACTCGGATTGGCGCAATTGGTAGAACCAAATAAAGCTACTGGCACCCTGCGCTAGGCCAATTGCTAATAGCAATAGCAGTAGCATTCTCGCTAATAATGAGTTGGGCTTTATTCGATTTAAGAAGGCCTTAAACTTCATGGCTCACTTGTGTCACCATCATGTAACCTACACCGCGAATAGTTCTAATTAAGCGGGTATTACTGCCGTCGTCTTTAAGGCGCTGGCGCAAACGAGAAATTTGTACATCTATACCACGCTCCATTGGCAAGCTTTCGCGGCCGCGGGTTGCATCGCTAATGGTATCGCGATCGAGGGTTTCGTTGGGATGCTGTAAAAATAGTTGTAGCAGGCGGTAGTCACTACTTGATAGTTCGAGTTTATCCCCGTCTTCATGTTCAAGTTGCTGAGTCTGGCTATCTAAACGCCATTGGCCAAAGCGAATGTAGCGGGTATTTTGTTGCGCATTCGCGGTAACTTGAGAACGGCGCAACAAGGCTTTTACACGTGCTAATAACTCGCGAGGGTTAAAGGGTTTACCAATGTAATCATCTGCGCCTAACTCTAAACCTACAATCCGGTCCATTTCGTCGGAGTTGGCAGTAAGCATAATAATTGGCACATTTGAGGTACGACGAATTTTTTGGCAAAGGGTGAAGCCGTCGTCGCCGGGTAACATAATATCAAGAATGATTAACTCAGGGTCGTTGCTCTCTAGCAATTTTGCCATCTCTTCACCGTCGTTGGCGCTAATCACGTCAAAACCTGACTTACTTAAATATTGTTCAAGTAAGCTGCGAATTTCTAAGTCATCATCCACTACCAATAACTGTTTAGCTATAACCATGAGCCTCAATTCTGTTTTTCGAAGAGTTTATGGCCTAAGAATAACAAACAACGGGCTTGGGAAAAACGCTTGCTCTGTTTAAGCAAAAAAAATGGGAGCTTAATGCTCCCATTCACAGCTATTTTTTAGACTTTATGGTCGTTCAAACACTGTCGCGATGCCTTGGCCTAAACCAATACACATAGTAGCAACACCCAGTTTGGCGTCTTTGGCTTCCATAAGGTTTATTAGCGTTGTAGAGATTCGCGTGCCAGAACACCCCAAAGGATGGCCTAAAGCAATGGCACCACCGTTTAGGTTTACCTTATCGTCTACTTGGTCCATCAAGCCTAAGTCTTTAACACAAGGTAAAGACTGTGCTGCAAAGGCTTCGTTAAGTTCGAATAAATCGATATCTTCAACCTTTAGACCGGCACGTTTAAGTGCTTTTTGGGTCGCTGGCACTGGGCCGTAACCCATAATCGACGGATCGCAGCCCGCAATGGCCATAGAGCGTACTTTTGCGCGTACCGTTAATCCAAGCTCAGCGGCTTTCTCTGCCGACATGACTAACATGGCCGATGCGCCGTCTGACAAGGCAGAAGAGGTACCCGCGGTTACTTTACCGTTAGCTGGGTCAAATACCGGGCGTAGTTGAGACAAACCTTCTGCTGTGGTTTCTGGGCGAATCACTTCGTCTGTTTCAATTAGCTTTAAGGTACCGTCGGCATCGTGGCCTTCTACTGGGAAGATTTCGCTGGCGAAGCGACCTTCTAGCGTCGCTTGGTGAGCCAAGCGGTGTGAGCGAGCGCCAAATTCATCCATCGCTTCACGGCTAATACCGTGCATTTGCGATAGCAACTCGGCGGTTAAGCCCATCATGCCCGCTGCTTTTGCTACTGATTTAGCCATGCCAGGGTGAAAATCTACCCCGTGATTCATTGGCACGTGGCCCATGTGTTCAACACCACCTACGATGAATACATCACCTTGGTCGGCCATAATGGCGCGTGCGGCGTCGTGCAAGGCTTGCATCGACGAACCACATAAACGGTTTACGGTGACAGCTCCGGTTGAATGCGGCAAACCGGCTAATAGTGCGGCATTGCGCGCAACGTTAAAGCCTTGCTCTAAGGTTTGTTGTACACAACCCCAGTAAACATCTTCAATGTCATTGGGATCGAGCTTAGGGTTACGCTCTACCAAGCCTTTCATTAGCTGAGCAGATAAGTCTTCGGCACGTACATTTCTAAAACACCCGTTTTTAGAGCGGCCCATAGGAGTACGAATACAATCTACAATCACTACTTCTTTCATTTTATATTCCTCCATTAACCTTGCTTGCCGTAGTAAGTTTCGCCCGCCGCTGCTTTAGCGCGGAGGCCGTCGGTAACTTGGTAAAGTGGGCCAAGTTCAGCGTATTGATCTGCAAGAGCTACGTAGTTATCTAAGCCCATGGTATCTAGGTAGCGGAATACACCACCTCGGAATGGAGGGAAGCCTAAGCCATAAACCAATGCCATATCGGCTTCGGCAGGGCTTTGAATAATGCCTTCTTCTAAACAGCGCACCACTTCGTTAATCATTGGAATCATCATGCGGGCAATAATCTGCTCACTGCTGTAGTCGTAACGTTCTTTGCAAATTTTGGTGAGCAAATCATAGCTGGCCGGATCGGCATCCTTCTTCGGTTTACCTCGGCGGTCTTTGGTATAGGCGTAAAATCCTAAGCCATTTTTCTGGCCAAAGCGTTCAGCTTGGTACATAACATCAATCGCATCTTCGCCGGTTTTGCTCATGCGCTCAGGGAAGCCGTTAGCCATCACTGCGCCAGCATGGTGGCCGGTATCAATACCTACCACATCAAGTAGGTAAGCTGGGCCCATTGGCCAACCGAATTGCTTCTCCATGATTTTGTCTACTTTTACAAAATCAGCACCATCTTGAAGTAGGCGTGTAAAACCAAAGAAGTAAGGGAACAATACACGGTTTACAAAAAAGCCTGGGCAGTCATTAACTACCACCGGGGTTTTGCCCATTTTGGCAGCGTAAGCCACCACGCTATCGATGGTTTCTTGAGAAGTATTTTCACCGCGAATAACTTCAACCAATGGCATACGATGCACTGGGTTGAAGAAGTGCATGCCACAGAATTTTTCTGGGCGAGCTAGATTTTTAGCCAATAGTGAAATAGGAATAGTGGACGTATTTGAGGCCACAATGGTGTCGGCAGAGACTTTCTGTTCTACCTCTTGCAACACTGCTGCTTTAATTTTTGGATTTTCAACCACTGCTTCAACCACGATATCGCTATTAGCGATAGACTCATAATTTAAGCTCGGGTTAATGGCTGAAAGGATTTTGCCCATTTTCAAACCATCTATGCGACCACGCTCTAACTGTTTGTTGAGTAACTTGGTTGCTTCATTCATGCCAAGCTCTAGTGCTGCTTGGTTAATGTCTTTCATTACCGCAGGTACGCCGCGGCTAGCGCTTTGATAAGCGATACCACCACCCATAATGCCAGCGCCTAGTACTGCCGCTTGATTAATAGCTTGGGCATTTTTAGCCGCCTTTTTAGCTAAACCTTTTAGCTGTTGGTCGTTTAGGAAGATACCAACTAGAGCTTGAGCAACATCTGATTTTGCCAAACCAATAAAGTATTTACCTTCTAAGGCTAAAGCTTCTTCACGTCCGCAAGCTGCGGCCTTTTCCATGGTTTTAACTGCAGTGATAGGAGCAGGGTAGTGTGGCCCCGCTTTTGCGATAACCATACCTTTGGCGCAGTTAAAGCTCATCATGGCTTCGATTTTGTTTAATGCGAGGGGCGATAGTTTAGCTTTGCGACGGTTCTGCCAATCAATTTTTTCATTGATGGCATCTTGCAGCATGGCTAAGGCCGCATCATGTAATCGTTCTGCGGGGACAACAGCGTCTACCATGCCAAATTTTTGTGCTTCTGCTGCTTTGTAGTTTTTACCGGTAGTAATCCATTCCATGGCGTTATCGGCACCAATTACTCGGGGTAATCTCACTGTGCCACCAAAGCCAGGCATAATGCCCAGTTGGGTTTCGGGTAAGCCAATGCGAGCGCTAGGCTCGGCAATACGTAAATCTGTAGAGAGGATAAATTCGCAGCCGCCACCGAGTGCGTAGCCATTAATCGCGGAAACGGTAGGTACAGGCAGATCTTCTAGGGCGTTAAAAATGTCATTGGCTTTGGTTAGCCAAGCGCCTAGCTCTTCTTCTGGCAGTGCAAACAAACCCAAAAACTCGGTGATATCAGCACCAACAATGAAGGCGTCTTTTGCCGAACTAAGCAATAAGCCTTTTAGTTCTGTTTGCTGTTGCAACGCGCTAATAGCTTCATCTAGCGATACTAAAGTGCTTTTATCTAGCTTATTCACACTTCCTTGCTTGGCATCGAATGTTAGTTCAGCGATACCGTCGGCAATATAACGAACACTAAGGTTCTCGCCTTGATATATCATTCTGCTCTCCTTGTGGCTGGTGTGCATTGCACCAGTTTTGTGTAGGGGTTAGAGATAAACTTGTAATCAATTTGTTACTCAAACATTAAAACAAATATAACACCCATTTAAAACACTTGTTTGATATTTTGTTGCTTGCCGCACAAAACCACTTGTGAGCGGCTGGCTTATATCCTTAATAAATCATCAATTAACTGCTCTAGATCCAACTATATATTTATTAAATGCGCTATAACTAAATAGCTAATTAATAGTCGTAGAGAGGGTGCTATGCCAACTATTCATCAACTGTTTTCTCAGCATATTGAACAATTGCAGCAGCGGGTTGCAGATGTATTAGAGCGTGAGGAGCTTGACGCCTTAATCATTCACTCCGGTTACCCTCTACGAACCTTTTTGGATGATCAGCATTATCCTTTTAAAACTAACCCGCATTTCAAACATTGGCTGCCACTTACAGAGCATCCACATTGTTGGCTGGTGGTTGATGGCACAAGCAAGCCGGTACTGATTTATCATCAGCCAAGTGACTATTGGCATAAAACGGCAGGTGACCCTGAGGGCTTTTGGGTAGATAGTTTTGAGATTAAGCGGATGGCTAATCCACAAGACATTGAGCCCTTCCTGCCAGTTAAGCGACAACGTTGTGCTTACATCGGCGAGCATCCAGAGTTAGCCGAGGCTTTGGATATTGGGGAGCGAAACCCAGAATCGGTACTTAACTACCTGCATTATTACCGCGCATACAAAACCGACTACGAGCTCGAATGCATTCATGAGGCAAACCGTCGAGCGGTTAAAGCCCACCTTAGCGCTAAAGAATTGTTTTTCGCTGGCGCTTCAGAGTTTGAAATTAATTTAGCTTATTTAGCTAGTTTGGGGGAAAGTGAATACTCACTTCCATATTCAAACATAATTGGCATGAATCAAAATGCAGCGATTCTTCATTACACCGCTTTAAGTGCTAGTAAGCTTGCCGAGAAACAGCATTATTCAATGTTGATTGATGCTGGCGCTGAGTATCGGGGGTACGCCGCAGACATCACCCGCACCTATGCTTACCGTAAAGGACTGTTTGCTGAGCTGGTGGCTGAAATGGACAAACTGCAGCTGGCTTTGATTGCTGATTTAAAACCCGGGTATCGCTATACCGACCTGCACTTTAAAGCGCATCGACAGTTAGCCAAGCTGTTAGTGGATTTTGAGTTTGTATATTGCAGTGCCGCTGCTGCCGTGGAAAAAGGCATTACACGTTGTTTTTTCCCACATGGTTTAGGTCATCACTTAGGATTGCAAGTGCATGACGTTGGTGGTTTTATGCAAGATGAAGACGGCGATGTACAAGCTGCACCGGCTAGCGATCCGTTTTTGCGTTGTACTCGCATGATTGAACCTCGCCAAGTGCTTACCATAGAGCCTGGTTTATATTTTATCGAAAGCTTGTTAACCGAATTGGCCGAATCAGAGCATACTCGCTTGATTAATTGGGCAAGGGTTGATGAAATGCGTCGCTTTGGCGGTATTCGTATAGAAGACAATGTTGTGGTTACCGCGCTGGCTTGTAACAACCTAACGCGAGAGCAAAATTGGCAATAGCAGTAAATGATTATTTTAAACCGCAGCAAACGGTGAGCTGCGAAGAGTTAATTAAACATAGCCGTTTTATTAGCTTGATTATTCCAGTTGCTAATCGCCAACAAGCACAGCAACAGTTAGTAGAAATAAAACAGTTACATCCGCAAGCGCGTCATCATTGTTGGGCTTTTGTGGCTGGTCACCCTAACGATAGCCAATGTTTGGGTTTTAGCGACGATGGTGAACCCTCGGGTACGGCGGGTAAACCTATGTTAGCCCAATTGCAGGGAAGTGGCTTAGGTCAAATTCTGGCGGTGGTTGTTCGTTATTCAGGTGGTATTAAACTTGGTACTGGTGGCCTGGTTAAAGCTTATGGTGGTGGCGTTCAGCAGGCATTAAAGTTAGTTGAATCTGAGCGAGTGGTAGCCTGTGGAGAGTGCGGCTTAGAATTTGATTATGCCTATACAGCCCAAGTAGAGAGTATGCTCGAGCGCCATCAAGCGGTTAAGCTTGATACTCAGTTTTCTAGCCTAGCGCAGATGCAGGTTAGTTTACCGCTTAGTGAATATGCAGCTTTCAAACAACAGCTGATTAACCTCTCAAGTGGGCAGATTAAGGTAGGGAAGCTGCTGTCTTAAGTTGTCTTGTGCAACGCTTTACTTCAAGATATGCAGCATTAACTTTATTTAGAAAGAGATACGACACGGATGCAGATCAGAGCGATTATTAGGATCGTTGGACTTCTAGTAATGCTATTTAGTCTCGCTATGATCGTTCCGGCTATTGTCGCTGCGGTATATAAAGATGGTGCTGGTAAGGCCTTTATGGCCGCTTTTGCACTGTGTGTTAGCGCTGGTTTTCTATTGTGGTTCCCACAACGCCATCAAAAAACTGAGCTTAAAGCCAAAGAAGGCTTCCTCATTGTTGTTCTATTCTGGACAGTGCTGGGTAGCGTAGGTGCGCTGCCGTTTATTCTTACCGAAAACCCCAACATGTCGGTTACCGACTCCTTCTTTGAATCATTTTCTGGCTTAACCACAACCGGCGCCACGGTGATCGTTGGTATCGAAAACCTGCCTAAAGGTATTTTGTTTTACCGGCAAATGCTGCAATGGTTGGGTGGAATGGGCATCATTGTATTAGCGGTTGCAGTATTGCCTATTCTTGGGGTTGGGGGCATGCAGTTATATCGCGCCGAAATTCCTGGTCCAGTTAAAGACAAAAAGATGACCCCCAGAATTGCCGAAACCGCCAAGGTGCTTTGGTACATCTATTTGTTTCTCACTATTAGTTGTACGGTGGCATTTTGGTTGGCGGGAATG
>NZ_AP023032.1:332500-435000 GCF_019670105.1 Agarivorans albus
TTATCAACACCGTTTCTGTAATAGCCAATTTGGTGGTTTGCAGTTAACTGAGGGACAGCGAGCGATTATCTGTTTGCTGTTTTTGCGTGGGCCGCAAACTCCTGGTGAGCTGCGTACCCGTAGCCAGCGCCTAGCCAACTTTGCCAGTGTGCAAGAAGTAGAGCAAAGTTTGCTTGAGTTAGCCGAGCATGATGCAGGTAAGCTGGTGCTTAAGCTTGAGCGAGAGCCGGGCAAGCGAGAGTCACGTTATGCTCATTTGTTTTCGGGTGAGCCGGCTTTGCCAGCAGCAAGTCATGTAGAGGCTAGCGCTCCGGTGGCCACTCAGCAAAATGCTGAATTACAGCAACAAATTGATGCATTGCGCCAAGAACTGGCTGATTTAAAACAGCGGGTTAAGCAGTTAGAGCAATAATAAAAAAGGCCAGCAACTTGCTGGCCTTTTTAGTGGTAAAGATTATCAATGTTAGTGGAAGGGGAAGATGTAGTTCACCCAACCTTGCATGCGTAACAATACTTTTCTAATCATCGATACATGATGGAAGTGCTCGGTGTAAATGGCGACTTGACCACTGATGCCCATAGGGAAATCAAATTCATCAAAGCGCGGTTCGGGGTCAATAATCACCAAACTGCGGCTATGTACAAAGAAAGCTTCTGCACCAAGTAGGCTGCCGTTCGCTTGGAATTCACCTTCGGCAATGGTTGGCATTACCTGAACTACCGTGCCTTTAAAAACAATGCCTGGTTGGGCCGTTACAATAAATTCCGCTTCGTCGCCTTCTTTTAAACGCTTGATGGAATTTTCCCAAAAGGCACCAACAAAAATGCTTTCTTCTTTAGGTATAAAGGTCATAACTGGGCGCAAGGGCATAGGCACCGCCACCATTCCTTTACGTAGGCCTAATTGAGTGACATAGCCGTCGGTAGGTGCGTGCACCACGGTTTGCTCAAGGTCGAACAAGGCTTTATCTAACTGGCTTTGTAAACGAGCAACGTTGGTATTCACTCCGTTTATTTGAGAGTCGTAAGCCAGTTGAGCGTTGGTTTGGTTAGCCTGAGCAACTTGCAGCTGGGCTTCTGCTGCTAAATAAGCTTGTTGGCGATTTTCGACTTCTAGCTCAGTAAAGGGGCTATTTTTACCGCCTTTTTTACGCCCTTCGGCATAACGTTGATAAGCTTTTTGAGTGCGGTCTCGCTCAGCTTTCGCTGCATTGGTGGTGGCCTGGGCGCTGGCCAATTGGGCTAGCAATTGTGGTACTTGTTGCTGGGCTGCCGCTACTTCTGCTTCGCGCTGCTCTACCACCGCTTCAAACGGCTCGGGATCGAGTTTAAACAATACATCGCCAGCTTTTATCAACTGATTAGGTCTAACCGGAACCTCTATGACTTTTCCGCGCACCAAGGGCATGATGGGCACAGAGGTATACACCTGCCGAGCATTAGCGGTAAAGGGGTGGTTGTAGTTCATGAGGATCATTAATACCCCAATGATTACAATGCCACCTAGTACTGCAGTGGGCACGGTCCATTTAGTTAGTGGAATATTAAAAATTTTGAATACCGCGATGCAGATCCCGGCGTAAGTGAGAATAAGCAATAAATCCATTATTGATTCCCCTGTTGTTGCTCGAGCTGCTGCACATGTTTGCTAATGATCGCTACTTGGCGTTTTAGCTTAGTAATTTCTGCACTTAACTCTTCGTTCTGATCTTCCAGTTGTTGCTCTTTTTGTTCGAGCTCTTGTTCTTGTTGTTGTTGTTGCAACTGCTTAAAGCCCCAACCTCGGTCTTCCCGATACAAGGTGGCCCATATCCATAAAAAGGGCCAAATAGCATGGAGGGTGAATAAACTTATCCAACCGGCCACATGGATGGCATCTTGGTGAGGGTGATTGCGATGTTTTGATATTTCGTAAGGAATATCGTGAATGGCAATGATGCCGTAGAACAAGGTTAAGCCTACAAAGAACAGTAGTCCTAAAGCGAAAAAATCCAAAAACATGGTCCCTCCTTGGGATATTTTTGCGATTAAGAGAATCTCTTATTCAGCTTAATTGATAATAGTCGATAAGGGTACTAAGTTGCTAAGCTTTTACTCAGTGGGCTGTGTAGGCTAGTTTGCTAGCTAAATCATTCGCTTATGCTGGCGCCGAAGGTTGTATAGGAGAAAGGGTTTATGAAGTTGTGCTCAGTTGAGCGGGTATGGGATGACGGAGAGCATAACGCGTTCACAGACTTGTGCGAGTATAAAAGCGCACTGTGGTTGTGTTTTCGCGAAGCTGAGGGCCATGTTAGTGATGAGGGCGATATTCGTATTTTACGTCGTGCTGTAGATGATACTCGCTTTGAGTCGGCAGCGTTAATTCACCTACCAGGTATTGATTTACGTGACCCCAAGTTAGTTGAAAGCCCAGACGGACGGCTGCTACTAACCTGCGCAGGGGTAAATCGCAGCAGCGAGAAGTTTGATTTACAAAGCTATCTAGCATGGTCGGACGATGGTGAAAACTGGAGCGATTTAAGTGCTCAAGGTGATGCAGGCATGTGGTTATGGCGCAGCCGTTATTTAGCCGATAGCGCTTACGCTGTGGCTTACAACTACAGCTTAGATAAAGTAAATCTTTATCGAATGGACCCGCAGGGTAACTATCAGCTGCACTTGGATCCTTTATTTAGCTTGCAACAAAATGGTTTGGCTTATCCCAATGAGCATGACTTGTGTTTATTGGATGATGGCTCTGCATTGTGTTTATTGCGTCGTGATAAAGATACCGGTACCGGGCAGCTGGGTTATGCCAAGCCACCTTATCTAGATTGGCAATGGCAAGATTTACAACAGCAAATTGGCGGCCCAGCAATGATCAAACTTGATGATGGCCGTTTGCTTTGTGCTGTGCGTTTATATCAACCGGTGCGCACCAGCTTGTGTTGGTTAGATGCTGATAAGGCTCAGCTAAAAGAGTTTCAAGTACTGCCCTCAGACGGTGATACCAGTTATCCAGGTTTGGTGCAGCGAGGCAATAAAGTGTATTGCAGTTACTACTCTAGCCACGAAGAGAAAACTGCCATTTACTTTGCGGAGTTAGACTTGAGCCAAGATTGACCGAGTGGCCATGAGTTGATTGAAAAAAATTAAGGCAGCCAAGGCTGCCTTTTTTGTGCATTACATATCCCGAGCTGAGGTTATTTAAATGTGTAACCAAAGCCAAGGGCTGCAATGCCACCCTTACTATCGTAAAAGGTAATGTTGGAATCAGTATTGTTGTAGCCACCCAAAACGTTAAACATGGTGTTTTTCCAGCCAAAGGGCTCGTTAAATACATAAATGCCAAATAGCGATATCTTGTCGTCTTTTTGAGTCTGCATATCAAACACGGGGTTGCTACCGGAGTATTTGGTTTGACCATATTCCGTATTCAGTGTGAACACGTGTGGACCCGAGCGGTAAATGCTGGTTAAACGTAAAGTATATTGGTCGAAGTCGTTGGCACTGCCATCGGCTTTAGCGGTGGTATAAGCCACTGCGGGCGCTAAGAACCATTTACGGGATAAAGGCACAAAGGTTTCGGCAATCAATCGATGTAAGTTGGCGTCTCTTCGTAGTGACTGAATGTCACTTTGGCTTAGACCCGCAATGCTTACACCGCTCTGTTCGTTATCTACAGTGCGATTGGCGTAAACATATTCCAGAGTTAGCGGGCTGTCGGCAATGGATTCAAACCGTAAGCGACCACCTTGATAATTCTCATCGGTTTTTTGCCGAGCACTGCCAACCAAGTATGGATCTGCCCATGTGTCGTTAAGTAAAGGGAGTTCAGGGAAGTATGCTGCGGTTATTTTGCTGCGGTCACTAATTGCGCGGGTATAACCCAGTTCGTATTGAAACTGTGCTCGACCTAAGTTTTCGCGGCTGTTACCTAAGAAGAACTGATTCTTTAAGTCTCGAGTTGTGTAGTCTACCCGCAAGAGTGGGTAAACAATTGCAGAGCTAGAGCTTTTGCCATTGTTATTTAGATCGTCGGTAATTTGGTTATCGTCATCAGTAGAAAACTGATTCTGGCCGCTTACATAACCCACGTTCAAGTTAATAGTGGCAGACCAGCCAGGCGCTTCTGCTAAAGGGCGGGCGTCGGCAGTGAAACTAAATAGCATACTGCAACAGAGTAGCGAACTTACTCGTTTAAACATTAGTCACATCCTTGTATCAGGTAATCTGAGTTAAATCATTAGCTTGGATTACACTGTTTACGTTAAGAAAACTTAAATAGATCAATACATTTATAGCTTTACCTTAACTTAAGCTAGCCATTTTGTAAGCACAATTTTGTTGAACTTATTACTTCGCCTAATGCTTTCTGCTCAGTAAGTTTGCGTGCTTAGCTAACAACCAAGCTCGGTATCACTTGGGAGTGATTGCTTGGTTTTATCAGCTGTAAATGACAGGATTATTATTAAAAAGTTTAGCTGCTTTAACTATAGAATATACCTGCTTAGCTGGAAGTTTTTATAGTCGATTTAAAGGCGGAGAAAAAAACAGAGCGGCTAGCGCTCTGTTTTTGTTGAATAGCAGGGTTTAGTCAAGTTCTGAGAATAAGCTGCGATCAAAGGTTTTTTCGCAGTAGTGGCACTTTAGCTTGATGTCTTGCTGCTGGTGGCGCACATAAAAGTTGCTGTCGATAGGTTCGTTATGGCTAATGCAGTTACTATTTGGACAAGCAAACACCGCTTTTACTTGTTCTGGGGTAGACACATGAAACTTACGTACTACCTCAAAATCTTCAATCACATTAATGGTGGCATTGGGGGCAAATAAAGCTAATTGGTTAGCTTGGTTCTCGTCAAACACCGTGTTCTCAACTTTAATTAAGTCTTTTTGCTGTTGCTCGCCACTAGGTAAGTTAAGACCTACTGTGATTCGCTCTTGCGCAGCCGAGAGTTGAAAGAACTTAAGAATTTTGATGCCTTGACCAGCAGGAACGTGGTCAATTACGGTGCCATGCGCAATGGCTTCTACTTGCAGCTTCTTCTTCATTATTGCGCTCCAAATTCATTGGTCATGATTAATGCGAGTAAGGCTTGGCGAGCGTAGACACCATTTTCTGCTTGCTCGAAGTAATAGGCATACGGTGTGATATCTACATCGGTAGTAATTTCGTCTACCCGTGGTAATGGGTGCAAAATTTTCAGATTGTCTTTTACTTGCTCAAGCATGTTAGCGCGTAAAATGAAGCTCGATTTCATGTGCTGGTATTCGGTTTCGTCGAAGCGTTCTTTTTGCACCCGTGTCATGTAAAGAATATCCAGCTCGTTGACTACTTCTTCAATACTGTCGTGCAGGCTGTATGTGATTTCACGTTCATTCAGCTCTTCTATAATGTAATCAGGCATTGCCAGTGCTTTAGGCGCAATAAAGTAGAACTCGCAACCAAATAGTGACAGGGCTTGAGTGAGAGAGTGCACCGTGCGGCCATATTTTAAGTCACCAACAAATGCGACTTTTAAGCCCTCGAGTGAGCCTTGGGTTTCGTAAATGGTAAATAAGTCGAGCAAGGTTTGGGTAGGGTGCTGGTTGGAGCCATCTCCGCCATTCACAACCGGTACGCTAGAGAATTCGCTGGCTAATCGAGCAGCGCCTTCTTGCGGATGGCGCATAAAAAACGCGTCACTATACGAAGAAATCACTTTTACCGAATCCACTAAGGTTTCGCCTTTTTTACCCAGCGAGGTATTTCCGCCATCGGCAAAACCAATCACACTGCCACCTAAGCGCTGAACGGCGGTCTCAAATGACAAGCGAGTACGGGTTGAGGCTTCAAAAAAACAGCTAGCAACAACTTTGTTTTTTAGTAATTCGGGACGGGGTTGTTGCTTAATACTTTGGGCGGTGTCGACGATTAATTCGAGTTCCTGACGGGATAAATCAGGGATGGAGATAATATGCTTCTGATAAAGCGGGTTGTTCATGCTCGCAGATCCTAATCCGATGTGAAATCGGAACAGAATTATAACAGCGAGCAGAGTCAGTGAATATGATCTTAATGAGGAATACTAAGATTATTTAGCTAAATGGCTCAATTAAGCGTATTGGCTGTTCTTTCGTTCGCGATAATCTTGGCAATCGATGCAGTAGCGAGACTCAGGACGGGCATTTAAACGGGCAACACTAATGTCTTCGCCGCAGCCTTCACAAAATCCGTAGTCTTGTTCTTCAATCCGACGCAATGCGTCTTTAATGCTTTTAACGTGGGCAAGGTCGTGTTGGCGACGGTTCAACTGAAGTTGTTGAGACTCTTCCTGGTTGGCGCGATCTACGTCATCACCAGAATCTTCTTTGTCTTTAAATAACTGACTGTCTTGCTCAAGACGTTGTTCAGTTTCGTTCAATTGCTCGACGAGTTGCAGACGAATAGTCTCTATTTGTTGGTCGCTAATCATTGTTTTGAAAGTCTTCCTTCCTATATGTGTTAAGCGCGACTTAGTCCTGTATGCACGCAGTTAACTCAAAAATTTAGTTAATCGTTAATTTTAGCGGTGTGTAAAGCCTTTTCAAAGCGCTTTTTTGGATAATTGTTAGCCAGCCAGCACTTGGGTTTAGATAAATTTACCGTTACTATCTCGCGAGATTTCATTACGGGCTAAATCTAACTGGTTTTGCCTGAGGTGAAAGCTTTACTACACTAAATTAACTATTGCGTGATTTGCTATCACACCACCACGAGGATTGCATGAGTGAATAAACTAAACATGTTGCTGGTAAGCCTGTTGGCTATTAATGCTGGCGGAGTAATTGCTCAAGAAGAGAAAGTACTAAATGTTTATAATTGGACTGATTATATTGCTGAAGACACCATTGCCGAGTTTGAAAAAGAAACCGGTATTAAAGTTGTGTATGACGTATTTGATTCCAATGAAGTATTAGAAGCTAAGTTACTATCTGGTAGTACTGGCTTTGATATTGTTTCACCGTCGCACGATTTTTATGCTCGTCAAATTACGGCAGGGGTTTATCAAAAGCTAGACCGCAGCCTGCTAAGCAATTGGGACAACCTTGATCCTAAATTGCTCGCTACCTTAGAAGCTTACGATCCGGGTAACCTATATGGTATTCCTTATATGTGGGGTACCACCGGCATTGGTTACAACGTGAATAAGGTGAAAGAAATTTTAGGCGAAGATGCAGAGTTAGATTCTTGGTCTTTAGTGTTTGACCCTGAAATTGTCGCTAAGTTAAGCCAGTGTGGTATTGCTTATTTAGATGCGCCAAGTGAAGTAGTGGCGTCTATGCTCAACTACATGGGCAAAGAGCCAAACAGCAGTAAATCGGCCGATTACAAAGGTGAGATTGAAAGCTTAATGGAGCAACTACGCCCGAGCATTCGATACTTCCACTCTTCGCAGTACATTAATGATTTAGCCAGTGGCGACATTTGTGTAGCGATTGGTTGGTCTGGCGATGTATTAATGGCTGGCGATCGTGCTGCAGAAGCAAATAATGGCGTAGAGCTTGAATACATCATTCCTAAAGAAGGCGCAGGTGTGTGGTTTGACATGTTTGCCATTCCTAAAGATGCCAAGCACCCAGAAAATGCACATGCCTTTATTAACTATGTATTACGCCCAGAAGTGATTGCCAAGGTGACCGATTACGTTTGGTATGCCAACCCTAATATTAAAGCGACTGCTTTAATTGACCCAGAAATTGCTGGCCATGAAGGTATTTACCCGACCGAAGAAGCCTCTGAGCACTTGTTTGGTTTTGTGAGTATTCCGCCAAAAGTTGAGCGTACTCGTACCCGTTTGTGGACCAAATTTAAATCGGGTCGGTAAACTAAGATTCGGATATAAAAAAACCAGCCCGCGGGCTGGTTTTTTAGTACTTAGTGTTTAACTAGTCCAGTTGTGGTCCAGCTGCTACTAGTGCTTGACCTTCGGCATTGTCGGTGTACTTGGCAAAGTTTTTGATAAAGCGCTGAGCTAAATCTTCGGCTTTGCTTTCCCACTGCAATGGGTCTTGGTAAGTATCGCGAGGATCGAGGATCTCGCTATCGGCACCAGGAAGGGCTGTAGGTACTTCTAAATTAAAGATTGGCAATTGCTTGGTTTCTTGCTTTTCAATCGAGCCATCTAAAATAGCGTCGATAATTGCACGAGTATCTTGAATTGAAATACGCTTGCCTGTGCCATTCCATCCGGTATTCACCAAGTAAGCTTCTGCACCGGCGGCTTCCATACGTTTAACTAATACTTCGGCGTATTTAGTTGGGTGTAATGTAAGGAAGGCTGCGCCAAAACATGCCGAGAAGGTAGGTGTTGGCTCAGTGATGCCGCGCTCTGTACCCGCTAATTTGGCAGTAAAGCCAGATAAGAAGTGGTACTTAGTTTGCTCTGGAGTAAGTTTCGCTACTGGCGGTAATACACCAAAAGCATCGGCGGTTAAGAAAATAACTTTCTTAGCATGGCCTGCTTTAGACACTGGCTTAACGATATTTTCGATGTGATGAATGGGGTAAGAAACCCGCGTGTTTTCGGTTTTAGAACCGTCATCGTAGTTTACGCTGCCATCGTTACGCACTGTCACGTTTTCTAACAAAGCATCTCGTTTAATGGCGTTGTAGATATCGGGCTCGGCTTCTTTACTTAACTTAATGGTTTTAGCGTAGCAGCCACCTTCAAAGTTAAATACACCTTCATCATCCCAACCGTGCTCGTCATCACCAATCAACTGGCGTTTAGGGTCGGTAGATAGGGTGGTTTTGCCGGTACCAGACAAACCGAAGAAAATAGCGGTGTCGCCCTCTTCACCAACATTGGCAGAACAGTGCATCGACGCCATACCATTAAGTGGTAGGTAGTAGTTCATCATGGCGAACATGCCTTTCTTCATTTCGCCGCCGTACCATGTTCCGCCAATCACCTGCATTTTCTCTGTCATGTTAAATACAGTGAAGTTTTCAGAATTTAGGCCGTGTTCTTTCCACTTTTTGTTGGTGGTTTTAGAGCCGTTCATTACTACAAAGTCTGGCTCGTAGTCTTCCAGCTCCGCAGCACTTGGGCGAATGAACATATTGGTCACAAAGTGAGCCTGCCATGCCACTTCAACAATGAAGCGGACTTTTAAACGGGTATCAGGGTTGGCACCACAGTAGGTGTCTACCACAAATAAACGTTTGCCAGATAGTTGGTCGGTCACGGTTTTCTTAAGGTCGGTCCAAACCGCGGGGTCTATTGGCTTGTTGTCGTTTTTAGCTTGTTCAGAGGTCCACCACATGCTGTCACGGGTGGTATCGTCAAGAACGATGTATTTATCTTTTGGCGAACGCCCGGTGAAGATCCCAGTATCTACTGCAACAGCACCGGTTTTGGTAACAATGCCGCGTTCGTAGCCCGTGAGCTCTGGTCGAGTTTCTTCCTTGAATAGTTCTTCGTATGAGGGGTTGTACACCACGTCCGACACATCTTTGATGCCGTATTGAGCCAGGTCGATAACCTGATCTTTTTCTGCAACGTCAAGCATAGCAGTCTCCTGTAGGTAGAGAGGTAAGATTTATATTGTTTTTTTATTTGGTGTTGGCTCTGATTCTATCCCTTTAGTGGTACCAAAAAGAGAGGGGTGTCAAATTACCAGCACTTTTTTTATGGTTATTAGGGGTCTATCTAGGAAATGCGATTCGCACCGCATTTCCTGAGGTCAGTTTAATGAATTTTGGCAGGGTTTGTCGATATATTACGCGTGAAAATGTTTTCAACGTCGGCTTCGTTAAATTTATAGTCGTGTCCACAGTAGTCACAATGCATCGAAATATGGCCTCTCTCGTGGCAAATTTCGAGCAATTCTTTGTGGTCAATATTGGCTAAGGCGGTTTCACAACGTTCTTTTGAGCAAGTGCATTTAAAGCAAACTTCTTGCGGCTCGTAAACACGCACTTTATGTTCGTGATACAAACGGAATAGCAGTTGTTCTGCGTCTAACTCAAAACTCTCTTGAGCGGTGGTTGTTTCACTTAAGGTGGAGATCAGCTCAAAGTGTTCCGCGTCCTCATCTTTACTGGCAGGTAATGCTTGTAAGAATAAGCCGCTGGCATGGGGACGACCTTCAAACATGCCTGTGAATAACCATAGTTTGGTATTTAGTTGCTCAGATTGCTGGAAGTAGGCTTCGATGCTGGCAGCAACGCCTTGTGGATTGATCTCTACTATGCCTTGGTAACGCTCGCCTTGAGTAGGCGTAATAGTTATGACTATGTGACCTTGACCCACCAGTTCAGCAAAGTCGATATTCGGATCGATAGCGCCTTCGTAGCGCGCAATGCCGCGCATCTGTTGTTGGTCGGTACCACTTACCGCCACCACACTTAGTGGGCCATTACCTTGCAGCTGCACAGTAATGTCGCCTTCAAACTTTAAGGTTGCAGTAAGCAAACAGGTTGCTGCTAGCATTTCGCCCAGCAAGGTTTGTACAGGCGCAGGGTAATTTTGTTGATCGATGATCTCTTGGTAGCTTTGCTGCAATTGCACCAACTCGCCCCGTAGATTGTAATCTTCGAATAAGTAACGATTTAGAATGTCTTGCTTCATGTTTAGGCCTGACTATTGTTGTTTAAACTGAATAATTTGCCGACGTTGCTTTTTATCGGGTCGACGTTCTGGGCTGGCGCTTTGTGCCATGAGCTTGCGTTGCATTGCGTATTGCTCGCGCTTTTTAAGGCTTTGTTCTGTCTCTTGGTATAGTAGTTGTGCTTGAGGTGCAGGGCCTCGTTTATCACTTAGCTGCTGCACAACCACTTCTATTTGTTGTTGGCCTTGCCACAAACTAATAGTAGCACCCACTTCTACATTTCTACTTGGCTTACAACGCTGCTGGTTATAGTGCACTTTACCGCCCATAACCATATCTCGAGCTAAGCCGCGGGTTTTATAAAATCGTGCTGCCCACAACCACTTGTCTATGCGTGGTGCAGAGTTGTTAGAGTTTTGTGAATTCATGCTAAGTCTTGGCTGGCTTATATATTATCTATTAAATTATATCAGTTTTATGCGTGCTAGCTATGGCCTGGATTAGTGCGTTATCCAGCAGAAAACTGATAAAAGTCCAATTAAATGCAAAATTTACACTTGCAGCTCTTGTTCTACGCCTAAGTCCCTTTAGAATGAAGAACCCTCTATATGAGGCGCTTTGCCATAGTTTTTTCATAAGGATGATCGAGAATCGGTTAACGATGACAGATGTATTATAACGAATAAATGGATATTAAATCTTTTTCTACTCAACTTGCTCGTTACGTTCCTTCGCAAAAGAGCAGCGTATTAATCACATTACTATTGATGTGTTTTGCCGCTTATCAGTTGGCGTCTATTACTTGGTTATTGGTGCCAACGCCTTCACAAGCTTTTCGCTGGGTTCCTCAGCAGGTGCAATCTAGTAATAAAGCGGCTCAAGTTGATTTATCTAGCCTTACCAAACTGCATTTGTTTGGTGAGTATCAAGCTAAAAAGGCTAAACCAGTTGTTCAAGCGCCTTCGTCAACTGATGCACCGAAAACCTCATTAAAGCTAACTCTGTCTGGTTTGGTAGCGAGTAGTGACCAAACGAAAGCATTGGCCATTATCGAACACCGAGGCAAGCAACAAACATACGGTGTAGATGAATCGATTAATGGTACTCAAGCTGTCATAAAAGAGATTCAAACTGACCGGGTGATTTTATTACATCGCGGTGTTTACGAAAGCTTATTGCTAGACCCAGAAGACAAAAACTCACAGTCTCGGGCGAGTTCAAATACCGCTAAGCGCAATACCCAAGCGTCTAGTAATAGCCGTTCGGCGCAAGTCGACGTAAAAGAAGTATTAAAAGACCCTTCAAAGCTAACCGATTACATTCGTATTTCGCCGGTTCGTAAAGATGGAGCCTTAAGTGGTTATCGGATTAACCCCGGTAAAAACGCCGCCTTATTTAAACAAGTGGGCTTGAAAGCTAATGACTTAGCTGTAGCTCTTAATGGATATGACCTGCGTGACAACGCGCAAGCAATGCAAGTGATGCAAGAGATGGCAGAGCTAACGGATATTACAGTTACCGTTGAGCGCAATGGCCAGTTGCAGGATGTGTTGTTCAGCCTGCCAGATGAATAGTACCGGAGATTTATTTAACATGAAGTTGCAAGCCTTACGCTTGGTTCGCCACAGCCTTGTTGGCCTAATTGGATTAGGCCTTTGTGGAGTCGTGAGTGCCACCGAGTTTTCAGCCAATTTTAAAGGTGCTGACATTAGTGAGTTCATCACCACGGTTGGTCGTAATCTCAATAAAACTATCATCGTAGACCCCGCAGTGCGCGGTAAAGTTAATGTGCGTAGTTACGATTTGCTTACCGAAGAGCAGTACTATCAGTTCTTCTTAAGTGTGTTAGATGTTTACGGCTTTGCGGTTATTGATATGCCAAACGGTGTAACCAAAGTGGTGCGCGCTAAAGATGCGAAAGCAGGAGCTATTCCGGTGGTGGACCGCGATGAGCAAGCCTTTGGCGATGAAATGGTTACCCGAGTGGTACCGGTGCTAAACGTATCGGTACGTGAACTAGCGCCTTTATTGCGTCAGCTAAATGATAATGCCGGTGGCGGTAACGTAGTGCACTACGATCCATCAAACGTAATTATGCTTACTGGTCGCGCTGCAGTGGTGAATCGCTTGGTTGAAATTATCCGCCGAGTGGATAAAGCCGGGGACCAAGAGGTAGATATTATTCGCCTTAAATTTGCTTCAGCCGGAGAGTTGGTGCGAATTATTGAATCGCTTACCGCCAGTACTGGTGGTAAAGGTGCGGCAGCCAGTTTGTTAATCCCTAAAGTGGTTGCCGATGAGCGTACCAATAGTATTGTGGTATCGGGTGAACCGAGCGCTCGAGCACGAATTGTTCGCTTGGTGGCAAAACTTGATAGTGAGTTAGAAACCTACGGCAATACCCGCGTTTTCTACCTAAAGTATGCCAAAGCAGGTGACTTGGTTGACGTGTTAAAAGGCGTAAGTGAAACGGTAGCGGCAGAGGCGGCTGGCGGCAGTAAAAAAAGTACAGCTAGCAACTCACGTGGTAATTTCTCAATTGAAGCCCACGAAGATACCAATACTTTGGTAATTACCGCTCAGCCAGACAATATGCGTACTCTTGAAGGCGTAATTAACCAACTGGATATTCGCCGGGCTCAAGTAAACGTAGAAGCGATTATTGTTGAAGTGGCCGAGGGTGATGGCATTAGCCTCGGCGTGCAGTGGGCCACTAAGGCCGGTGGTACCCAGTTTAACGATGCCGGTGTATCAATTAGTGAGATTGGTGCAGGTATCTACGATGCTCAACCCACCAAAGGTTCTACCGTATGTACCGGTGAAACCTGTACAGAAAACCCAGAAACGCCCGGTGATATCTCTGGTTTAGCCAGCGCTTTGGCTAAGATTTCTGGTGCCGCTTTTGGTTTTTATGGTGCTGATTGGGGCGTGTTAGTTCAGGCTGCGGCCAATGACTCTCGCTCAAACTTATTAGCAACACCGTCTATCACCACTCTTGATAATAAAGAAGCCTTCTTTACCGTAGGTGAAGAAGTACCGGTACTAACTGGCTCGGCATCGAGTAGCAGCAACGATAATCCATTTACGACGGTTGACCGTAAAGAAGTGGGTATCAAGCTAAAAGTAACACCACAAATTAACGAAGGTGATGCAGTTCAGCTAACCATCGAACAAGAAGTGTCTAAGGTACAAGGCCAAACTTCTGTGGACGTTGTATTTGCTAAGCGCCAATTGCAAACCACGGTGTTAGTAGACAGCGGCGACACTATTATTTTAGGCGGTTTGTTAGACGACCAAATTGAAGAAAGTGAATCTAAAGTACCGCTACTGGGCGACATTCCGGTATTAGGGCATTTGTTCCGCTCGACCAATTCGAAGAAAGTTAAACGTAATTTGATGATTTTCATTCGTCCAACCATTATTCGTGACTCGGTAACCATGCAAAGCGTGAGCTCGCGTAAATACAGCCAAATCCGTGCTCAGCAATTGTTGCGTGAAGAGTTAGGCGTAGTGTTAATGCCTGATACTAAAGTACCAGTATTGCCAGAGTTCAACTCGGTAGACGATGTATCGCCTGAAGTTCAAGAGTACATCGACTACTTGAAAGAAAAGAATGAGCGCTTAAAGAAAGAAGAAGCTGAGAAAGCGGCAAAAGAAGCCGAAGCGGCAGCTGCCAATAAAGAGCAAGTGAGTGCCGAGTAATGGACTTAGATGCTGAGCTAAACGTATTAGAAGATGAAAAGGCCTTAGTGTCTGATACCCCGCACATGGAAGGGGTAGAAGGTTGGCAGTTACCTTACATGTTTGCCAAAACTTACGGCGTAATGCTGGAGAAAAAGCAAGACGCTTGGCAGGTCTATCATAACTCTAAGGTGGAGTTAGAAGCCTTATTAGAAATTCGTCGAGTACTACAGCAAACATTCTCTTGCGAAGAGTTGTCTGATGAAGAGTTTGAACAGCGCCTTACCGAAGGTTATCAGCGAGATTCATCGCAAGCTCGTCAGTTAATGGAAGATATCGGTAACGATATGGACTTCTATACCTTGGCCGAAGAGCTTCCGGAAAACGAAGACTTATTAGAAACCGAAGACGATGCGCCAATCATTAAATTGATTAACGCCATGTTAGGTGAAGCAATTAAAGAAGGGGCCAGTGATATTCACATTGAAACCTTTGAAGCAGCCCTAGTGATTCGTTTTCGTATTGACGGCGTATTGCGTGAAATTTTACGCCCGCACCGCAAGCTTGCCGCTTTGTTAGTTTCACGTATTAAAGTAATGGCGCGTTTGGATATTGCTGAGAAGCGGGTACCGCAAGATGGTCGTATTTCCTTGCGTATTGCTGGCCGTGCTGTAGATGTGCGGGTTTCAACCATGCCATCAAGTCATGGCGAGCGGGTTGTACTGCGTTTATTAGATAAAAACAATTCTCGCTTGAAGCTTGAAAGCTTAGGTTTGGCAGAAAACTACCGCGAAGTGATTAGCGAACTGTTGAAAAAACCACACGGTATTATCTTAGTTACCGGACCGACTGGTTCGGGTAAAAGTACTACCTTGTATGCTGGCCTTAACGACATTAATACTAAAGATCGGAACATTCTCACTGTAGAAGATCCGGTGGAATTTAATATCGAAGGCATCGGCCAAACCCAAGTTAATACCAAAGTAGATATGACCTTTGCGCGCGGTCTGCGTGCGATTCTTCGCCAAGACCCCGACGTAGTAATGATTGGTGAGATCCGTGACTTAGAAACCGCGCAAATTGCGGTACAAGCCAGTTTAACCGGTCACTTAGTATTATCTACTCTGCACACCAATACTGCGATTGGTTCGGTAACCCGTTTGCGCGATATGGGGGTTGAACCGTTTTTATTATCATCGAGTTTATTAGCGGTGTTAGCGCAGCGTTTAGTGCGTACTTTATGCCAAGATTGCTGCGAAGCTCATCTAGTAAGTGAGCACGAACACCAGCTATTAGGCATTGCTAAAGATGCTACGGTGTATCGCCCTGTAGGCTGTGAAAGCTGTAACAATACTGGCTATCGTGGCCGAACCGGTATTCATGAGTTATTGCCGGTTACCGATGAAGTGCGCGATATGATCCATTCTGGTAGCAGCGAACAAGAAATTGAGAATGCAGTGCGCTCTAGTTGCCCAAGCATCCGACAAGATGGGGTAAATAAAGTGCTGAAGGGCATTACTAGCCTAGAAGAAGTATTGCGAGTAACCCGCGAAGGATAGTTAGTGTAATGCCGGCATTTGAGTATCAAGCCTTTAATAAAAAGGGCAAAAAATCTAACGGAGTTCATGAAGCGGAATCGGCGCGTCAGGTTCGCGCTCATCTGCGTGAGCAAGGCTTAACGCCACTTAAAATTGAGCAAGTGGCGGAGCGTGCTCAAAAAGCCAGCGCTGGTTTTCGCTTGCGAAGCAAAGTTAGCACCTCAGATTTAGCCCTATTAACTCGCCAGCTAGCAACCTTAGTTGCTGCAGCTATGCCCATTGAAGAGTCGCTTAAGGCGGTAGCTCAACAGTGTGATAAACCTAAACTCAAAAGCATTATTCTTGGCGTGCGCTCCAAAGTTGTAGAAGGTTACAGCTTGGCCGATAGCATGGCCGAATTCCCCGACGTATTCGAAAAACTGTATTGCGCCATGGTGGCTGCAGGCGAAAAATCAGGCCACCTAGATAAAGTGCTTGATCGTTTAGCCGATTACACCGAGCAGCGCCAAGCGATGCGCATGAAAACCATGCAAGCTTTAATCTACCCAGCAGTACTTACCTTTGTGTGTTTAGGTGTTATTGCAATTCTGTTGGTGTCGGTAGTGCCTAAGGTAGTGGCTCAGTTTGAACACATGGGGCAAGAGCTGCCTAATGCTACCAAGTTTTTGATTTATGTAAGTGAACTAGTGAGTGATTATGGCCTGTTCTTCTTAATTGGCGGCATGCTAGCGATGGTGGTTTGGCAGCGTTTATTGCAGAAAGACAGCATAAGAATGAAATGGCACCAGCGCATTTTAGGCATGCCAGTGGTTGGTAAAGTGAGCAAGGGGCTTAATACCGCGCGCTTTGCTAGAACCTTGAGTATTTTGAATGCCAGTGCCGTGCCTTTGTTAGAAGGTATGGGCATTGCCGGTGAAGTACTCACCAATGATTACGCACGTGCCCAAGTATTGGATGCCGCCTCTAAAGTTCGCGAAGGCGGCAGTTTGCACTCTTCACTAGAGGCCACCAAATTGTTCCCACCGATGATGCTACATATGATCGCCAGTGGTGAGCGTTCAGGAGAATTGGAAGGAATGTTAGAACGCGCGGCCGACAACCAAGACCGTCAGTTCGAAACGCAAGTGAACATAGCATTAGGGATATTCGAGCCTGCCTTGATCGTAACCATGGCGGGTATCGTGCTATTTATCGTAATGGCAATTCTATTGCCGATTTTGGAACTTAATAACATGGTGGGGCTATAGCACCTACCGGTATTTCGGAGTAAGTAACATGCAAAAGTCGATGCACACTCAAGCAACTAGCCGAGGTTTTACCTTGCTAGAAGTGATGGTGGTGATTGTAATTCTAGGTATTTTGGCCGGTTTAGTTGTTCCTAACTTATTAGGTAACAAAGAAAAAGCCGATATTCAAAAGGCAAAAACCGATATTATCGCTCTAGAAAATGCCTTGGACATGTACCGTTTGGATAACTCGCGTTACCCCACTACAGAGCAAGGTCTAGAAGCCTTGGTCACTAAACCAAGCTCTAGCCCAGAGCCACGTAACTACCCAGAAGATGGCTACTTACGTCGTCTACAAAAAGACCCATGGGGTAATGACTACATTCTAATTAGCCCAGGTGAAAAGGGCCGTATTGATATTTTCAGCGCCGGCTTAGACGGTGAAGAAGGTACCAATGACGATATTGGTAACTGGAACTTAGATCAGTAAATTGATGAGGTCTCGCTTAGCTCATCGCAATCGCCAGCAAGGTTTTACCTTGCTGGAGGTTATTTTGGTATTGCTATTAATGTCGATGGGTATCTATTCGGTTGTTATGTCAGTATCGGGTTCGAGCGAGCAAAAGATCGTTGAGCAGCAAGCCAAGCGTTTAGCTGCTCTTGTTCAATATGCCCAAGAGCAGGCGCTGCTTACTGGCTATGATTATGGCGTTTACAGTGATGCCGAAAAGTACCAGTTTGTGCGGATGGAGAAACAGCGCTGGGTAAAACTTAATGACCGAATATTTAAAGAGAAAGTATTTGAAGAACCGTATTTTCTAGAGTTAAGCCTAGAAAATGTGGAGCTCGAAGAACAAGGTTATGGCAGTGGTACCTTAGGTTTCGAAGGTGATGGTTTGTTTGAAAAAGACTTCATTACCGAGGAAGTTGAACAAACCATAGTACCGCAAGTATTGCTGCTAAGTAGTGGTGAAGTGACGCCCTTTAAACTGGTGTTTGCTTATGAAGATAGCCTTAATCGCTGGCAAGTGAGCAGTGATGATTTAGGTCAGCTCACCATCGCTCGAGATCAAGAGCAATGAACAAGCAACGGGGTATGACCTTACTAGAAGTGATGGTGGCCTTAGCGGTGCTAGCCATAGCTGGTACGGCTGTTATGAAAAGTGCCTCAGAAAACTTGCGCAGTTTATCTTACATTCAAGATAAAACCTTTGCTCTATGGATTGCCGACAATCAAATGGCCGAGCTTAAGCTCAGTAAGACCTGGCCCGGCACGTCTAGTCGAAAAGGAACCACTAAATTTGGCGATACTGATTGGCATTGGCGCTCTCAAGGGGTAGCCACTGGCGATCCTAATTTTGTGGCAGTGACTATTTCGGTTTATCGCAATGCCGAGGAAAAAGCTGCCTTGGCGGAAATAACCAGCTATGTGAGCCGTTGATGAAGCAGCGCGGTTTTACCTTATTAGAAATGCTGGTGGCAATTGTTATTTTTGCTTTGCTTACTATGGCTGCTTACCAAGTTTTGCAAGGGGTTATGCGTAGCGATGAGATTTCGCAGCGCCATGGCGAAAGCCTACAAGCCTTGCAACGCGCAATGTTTTTTATGCAGCGCGATTTTACTCAGCTGGCACCGCGTTCGGTGAGGGATGAAACCGAAGAACAGCGCCCCTTAATCATAGCTGAGAAGTATTTGTTAGAAAGCGATGACATGGGCATAGAAATGCTAGTGTTAGGCTGGCGTAATCCGCAGTCGGTGATTCGTCGTTCGCAACTGCAACGCGTAGCTTATTTACTAAAAGACGAAAAATTGATTAAACGCTTTTACAACCACCCAGATGCCGTTGTGGGTTACGAACCACGCGAGATGGTGTTGCTTAGCGATGTTGAAGAACTCAATTTCCGTTTTCATGGTTCCAGTGGTTGGAGCCAGCAAGTATCAGATAGCAACCAACTGCCGCGTGCGGTAGAAGTGACCTTGCGGCATAAAGATTATGGTGAATTACGCAGGGTGTTTTTAAGCCCCGAAGGCAGCCGTGCGGCGGTTGCCAGCCAGGCCCAAGAAGACGCCAATCGTAACACCAACCAAGGTGGTAGTGATTCGGGCACCAACAATGGCAACAATAACTCTGGCAGCCAACCTGATCCGGACGGCTCATAATGCAGAGTATTCATGCTTGCCCTCAGCGCCAACGTGGCGTAGCACTGCTTACCGTAATGCTAATTTTGGCGGTAATGGTTGTGGTGGCTGCACAGTTTAGTCAGCGCTTGCAACTCGATTTAGCTAGAGCGACTAACTTACAGCATTCGCTGCGCTCAAACTGGATGCTATCAGGCGCCGAAGCTTTTGCCTTAAAGGTGATAAAGCAAGATTTAGAAGATGATGATCGGGTGCATCTTGGCCAGTATTGGGCCACCGAAGGAATGGTGTTCCCGGTTGAAGATTCGGTGATTAAAGGTCACATTGTTGATATGCAGGCCTGTTTTAATCTAAATGCTCTAGGGCAGCCGAATAAAACTGACGGGCAACCGCCTAAAGTGGCTGATCAGTTTATTGGCTTGTTGGTGGCGGTAGGTGTTGATGCCTATAGCGCAGAGCAAATAACTGATGCAACTAGGGATTGGATTGACGCAGATACCATACCGTTGCCACAAGGTGCAGAAGACGGTGTATATGAAGGCTTAAATCCGTCTTATCTGCCAGCGAATATGCCGATGGTAGATAAAAGTGAGTTTAGAGCGGTTTATGGTGTTACTGCAGGAATATATCGCCGGGTTGCACCTTTTATCTGTGCGATACCTGAAACTGGGTTAGCGGTAAATGTGAATACTGTAGCTGCAGACCAGCCGCAACTTTTAGAAGCGCTATTTTATCCTGATCTGGATAACACCGGCGCACTGCAGGTCTTGAATGACCGTCCCGATGAGGGGTATCGTACCTTGGATGAGATGATGACTCATCCAGCGTTAGCGGGGATCCCGCTTACCCAGCCGGGTTTACAGCAAACATTGGCCTTGCAATCGAACTACTTTAAGGCGCAATTGTTAGTGGAAAATGAACAAGGACAAGCACAAATGACCAGTGTTATTCAGCGCAGTGGTACTTCTGATCTTAAAGTGATTAGACGCTCTTACGGAGACCAACTGTGAACGAACAACTCATCATTCGCCTGCCGAGCACCGGCAAAGAAGTCATTAACTGGATGGTTTGGTCCGACAGCGAGCAGGAGCTTATTGCTGCCGGTGAATTGGCCAGTAGCGCCGAGTTAGGTTTACTCCAGGAAAAGGCCGAACAGCGCCGAGTTATCGTATTAATTCCGGCCAGTGATATTAGCCAGCACCGCTTAGATTTACCTAAGTCGGCACAGCGCTCATGGCAGCAGGTTGCGCCTTTTATGCTCGAAGAGCAGTTGGCACAAGATCCCGACAGTCTACATATTTGCTTGCTCGAAAAAGGCAAAGATAGCATTGAGGTTGCCTGCGTAAGCCATCAGCAAATGGAAAGCTGGCTAGACATGCTTGAAACTGCTGGCATAGAAAGCCAAACCTGGTGTGTTGATGCTCTATGTTTACCTGAAGCCGAAGAAGGCCAAGCAACAGCCATTCAGCTTAACCAACAATGGTTGTTGCGCTTCTTTGATGGCCGGGTAATGAGCATAGATGAAGCGTGGTTAGCCACTGCTTTCCCACTTATCGCAAAGCAGTATCCTGAACTAGTCATTCAGCATTACAGCCCGGCTGCTAAGCTCGAAAATGATACCGTTGAATGGCAGGCTCGAGCACCGGAACTGCCGATGAAGCTATTAAGTGATGGTGCTAAAAAAGCCAAGCTTAATTTGTTACAAGGGCCGTATGCTGCGGCTAACCCTCTTGCTCAACTTTGGTTGCAATGGCGAAAAGTGGCGATTGCCGCCGGAGTGTGTTTTGTATTGGCCTTGGCTTATCAGCTTATTGATACCCACAAAACAGAACAACAAATAGCCAGTGTTGATGAAAACATTCGAACTGTTTACAAAAGAGTATTTCCTGAAGTTTCACGCGTTCGTGACAGCCGGATCCGTAGTGATTTTCGTAAAGCTCTTGCAGGCATTGGCGAGGCCCCTGAGCAAGACTTTTTGAAGATGATGATTCATCTGTCTACTGCTTTTGATAAAAACAAAGATCTGAATCCGATTAGCCTGCGCTATGACCACAAAAAGGGTGAAATACGCTTGCAGGCGCAAGCTAAAAACTTCCAAACCTTTGAGCAGTTTCGTCAGTCGGTTAAACCTTTTGAGAGTGAGCAAGGTACCTTGAGCAACAAAGCAGGTGCAGTGGTTGGCACTCTAGTCATAAGGAATGCGTCATGAAGCAGTGGTGGCAAAGTTTAAATAAGCGTGAGCAAAACCTGGTTACGGCTGCCGCGGTATTAGTGGCAATAGCCGTTTTGTATTGGGGCATTTGGTCACCAATAGCCGATGCTAATGCTCAAGCTAAACAGCGCTTGGCTAGCCAGCAGCAAACTTTAGAGTGGGCCCAGCAACAAGGCTCCGTGATTATTGCTAATGGGCGTCCTCAACAAACTAGCAGTGAAGTAAAAGTAAGCCAGGCCGTGAGTAGTTCGGCTCGCCAGCAGCGCATTACTATCAGCCGTATTCAACCTAAGGGTGATGAGGTAGAGGTGTGGATTGAAAGTGTGCCATTTAATCAGTTAATGACTTGGTTGAAAATGCTAAGCCAACGCTATGGCATTATTGTTGAAAACGTAGATTTAGATGAAGGTAAACAAGAAGGCATTGTTGGTGTTCGACGTTTACGTTTAGGAAAAGCTGAATGAAGAAGTACCTCGCTTTAGCGCTATTACTTATATTGGTGTATTTGGTTAGTTTGGTAGTTACCACGCCCCTGGCTGTGGTACTAAATTATGCACCGTTACCAAAGGGCATTGCGCTTAATCATCCCAGCGGCAGCATATGGAATGGCAAGTTAATCAGTGTTGATACGCCAAACTTAAGCCTAAACCAAGTAAATTGGCAGTTGAAACCAAGCGCCTTATTGTTGGGGCGAATTGCTGCTGACGTGCAGCTTGGTACTGGCCAAGAGCTACATGGAGAAGGGCAAGTAGGTTTGAGCTTTTCCGGTTGGTATGCCAAAGATTGGCAATTAGAAGCCCCTGCCAGTTGGGTGGTTGAACAGGTGCCAATGCCGCTGCCCTTATCTATTGAAGGCGATATTCAATTAAACCTGGCCGAAGCCAGCCAAGGCAGCCCTTGGTGTGAGCAATTAGCCGGGCAACTTCTTTGGCTAGGGCCGCTAATTGGTACCCCATTAGGCGAATTACGCTTAGATAACGCAAATGCAGAGCTAAGCTGTAATGAAGGGCAACCTACTATTCAGCTCAACCATAGCGACCCTCAGCTTGAGCTGGAATTGCTAGCCTCTGTTGGACAGCCTAATTGGTTGGCCGAAGGCAAAATAAAAGCGGGTGCTGAAATGCCCCAAACCATGAGTGGTAACCTTAAGTACATAGGTCGCCCAGACCCCCAAGGCTTTTATCGCTTTAAGCAACAAGGCCGCCTGCCTCGCTAAAGTAAAAGCTAGCTCTTAGAGCTAGCTTTTTTGTTTGCTTAATCCTGCTAGCCTAATAGCTCTTTAGTAAAGTGATGGTAGTCATCAATAGACGGGAAGTGGGTAAATTCTTTACTGGCTTGTTTTGAGTCTGGATTATTGATCCCCAACAGATATTTAATGCCAAATTTGTTGGCTTGATCGAGCACGGTCTCGTTGTCGTCAATAAACAAAGTTCGTTCTGGGTCAAAGGGGTGGTGCTCTATTAAAGCCTGCCAAAGCTTGGGATCTTCTTTGGGATAACCAAACTGGTGGGCACTAAACAATGTATCAAGGTATTGATCTAGGCCGGTTACTTTAATTTTGGTTGTTAGCCCGTCGGGGTGACAGTTAGTTAGCAATACCCGTTTTTTCCCAGTTGTAGCTAGTGCTTCTAAAAAGGGTTTTACATCGTCTCGCCACTGAATCTTATGTTCAACTTCTGTTTTCAAGTTGCGAATATCAATATTGGTTTTATTGCTCCAATAATCGAAGCAATACCAATCCAGAGTGCCAGACACTGTTTCGTAGTCGGCGAACAAACGCTCGCGCGCCTCATCTAAACTCAGGTTATTTTGGTGGGCGAAGGAGATAGGCAGATAGTGCATCCAGAAGTAATTATCGTAATGCAGATCTAATAAAGTGCCATCCATATCTAATAAAACGGTATCGATTTTAGTCCAGTCAAACATTCTTAGTCGCTAATCCTTGAGTGCTTCTAACAGCAATGTAACAATGACATTAAGTTAATGATAGCAGGAAGATAGATGAGCAAGCATCATCCGCCTCGATTATTAGACAGCGCCATTGCTGCCGAAAGTCGTTTCTTCAAAATTGAAGAATTACACCTCGAGTTTAGCAACGGCGAACGACGGATTTATGAACGCTTAGTGGGATCAGGGCAGGGTGCGGTAATGGTATTACCGATTACCGAACAAAATGAACTGCTGCTTATTAGTGAATATGCCGCCGGAACAGAGCGTTATGAACTAGGCTTTGTTAAAGGCTTGGTCGATCGTGGTGAAGCTGCTATTGATGCCGCTAATCGTGAATTACAAGAAGAAGTGGGATTTAAAGCACAAGATTTGCAACTACTCACCGAGTTATCGGTAGCACCGGGATATTTCTCTAGTCATATGTCGGTGTATGTAGCGCAGGGTTTGCAGCCCAGTGTGTTGGAAGGCGATGAGCCAGAACCCTTAGAAGTGATAAAGCTACCACTTGATGAGATAGATAATTTGTACGCAAATCCGGCCTTTTCTGAAGCGCGTAGTGTTGCGTCATTGCTACTCCTTGAGAAATGGTTAAAGCAGAACAAGGTGAGAAGTATATAGGATGATAGACCCTGCTAGTGTGTTGTCAGAGGTGATTGAAATTGCTCGTGGTGCTGGCGAAATTATTCGTAAAATCTATGAAGAAGGTGATTTTGTTAGCGAAGTAAAAGATGATGCTACGCCGGTAACCTCGGCGGATTATGCTGCGCATCATTACATTATGGACGCACTTAGCAAGCTTACCCCAGAGATCCCGATTTTATCTGAAGAACAAGCCGATATTAGCTTAGCGGACAGAGAAGCTTGGCAATGTTATTGGTTAGTTGACCCGCTTGATGGTACTCAAGAGTTTGTTTCTGGTAGTGGCGATTTTGCCACCGAGATTGCCTTAGTCCAAAATAACCAACCAGTGCTTGGCGTAGTGTACGGACCCATTGTGCAAATCTTGTATGCTGCGGTAAAAGGCCACGGCGCCTTTAAAGAGCAAAACGGTACACGTACTTCAATAAAAAGTCGCCATTATCCCGATAAGCCGGAGCATATTCGTGTAGCGACGAGCCGCGTTCAGCGTCCAGCTTTGCTGCAGGCAATATTAAACTGTAACTATCATTACAAGTTGTACCCACTAGGCAGTGCCAGTTTAAAAAGTTGCATGGTGGCAGAAGGTGCAGCGGATTGTTATATACGGGTAGGGCCAACCGGCGAGTGGGATACTGGTGCTCCGCAGGTTATTTTGCAAGAAGCAGGCGGTACCTTGTTAGATTTGCATCTACGCGAGCTAAGCTACAACCAAAGAGAATCTTTAGAAAACCCTAACTTTATCTCTTTGGGTGATCCACAATTACCGTGGCGCGACATATTAAAAAATCCCAGTTAGTGGGCACAAAGCTAAACTAGCAAGCCTTGGCCGCTTTAAACTCGTTTAGCTAACAACTCGGACACATCTGGCTAATATTCGTTTTTACAATGGTTTAACCTCAAGGTAATAGCGGGTATAATTTTGCCAATAATGACAAGGATGCCTAATACTGCGGTCAGTAGGCACGATGAGGAGAGATAAGGGTGAAGCTTTTGAACTGGAAAACACTGGTACTATCTATTTGCTTAACAATTGTGCCGAATGCTTTTGCGGCTGATATGTCTGATGAGGCGATTGCCGAGCGTATTAAGCCAGTGGGTGAAGTTTATCTAGATGGCGAGTTAGAAGTTGCCAAAGCACCTGCTGCTTCAAGCGGTCCTCGTGCTGGCGACGCGGTTTATAATACTTTCTGTACTGCTTGTCACAGTACTGGCGCTGCGGGCGCACCGAAGAAAGGCGACAGCGCAGCTTGGGCACCACGTATTGCCCAAGGTGATCAAACTATGTTCGACCATGCTTGGAAGGGCTTTAACGCAATGCCAGCAAAAGGTACTTGTGGCGACTGTAGTGAAGATGAAATTAAAGCGGCTATTGCTTACATGATTGAGTAAGCGAACGCTTAAATCAAAAAACACCACGCATTGCGTGGTGTTTTTGTTTGTACTGCAAAATGATAGCCGCTTAAGTGCTTAACTGTTTTTTCGGCGGCGTTGTCGCTTCTTAACTTTTTGTAACTCTTCCACCATCTTTTTACGCTCTTCTTTTTCTGCCACAATTTTAGCGGTTTCTACTTTCTCTACCGCAACCATTTCAGGCGTTTCTAGGGTGATACGACCAATGGTGGCATCGCGTAATTCATTAAGAATAATGGTGGCTGCTTTAACATAATCAACCTGTCCGCCGCGCACTAAACAGCCTCGTTTACGACCAATCTCTTCCATCAATACAACTTCAGATTCTGGTAATTCTTCGAGTTTATAACGTGCCTTAAGCTGCTCTGGGTAGGCTTGTAACAAGTACTCACAGGCGAAGGCGGCAACATCATCGTATTCCATAGCGGTGTCTTTAACTGCACCGGTGGCTGCTAAGCGGTAACCGCTGGCTACGTTATCGAACTTTGGCCACAAAATACCCGGTGTATCCGAGAGGATAATATTGCCATCTAAGCGGATCCGCTGTTGCGCCTTAGTTACAGCTGGCTCGTTGCCGGTTTTGGCTATTTGGCGGCCGGCTAAGGCATTAATTAAGGTAGACTTACCAACGTTAGGAATACCACATATCATGGTGTGAATAGGTTTATCTACGCCGCCTTTGTTAGGCAACATGCTTCGGCACAGCTTAAGTAAGTCTTGGGTTTGATTACCTTGAATGGTGCATAGAGGGATCGCTTTTACACCTTGCTCTTGTTCAAAGTATTCTTGCCAAAGGGCAGTAGTTTTGGGGTCGGCTAAGTCGCTTTTATTCAGAACCTTTATACAAGGCTTGTCGCCACGCAGGCTAGCTACCATTGGGTTTTCGCTGCTGTAGGGAATACGCGCATCCAATACTTCGATGATTAAATCGATTTTAGGCATCACTTCTTTAATTTGTTTTTGGGCCTTGTGCATATGCCCTGGATACCATTGAATAGCCATTTTATCCCACCTCAACTGCGTAATTGGCGCTCATTGTACTTGCTAAATTGTTAAAGTGTAGCGCTTTGTGATCGAACTATTAGTTCATATCGCTCTATTTAAGTACATTTATTAAGCAGATAGAAAAATCTTTCAGTATTCTTTGCAACTAGCTGCTATGGTTTTAGCATCGATTAATTCAACTGCTGGTTTGTTATCGCTAGCAGTGTAAAAGGACAATCTTAGGGAAGAGATAATGTCTAGCAGTGAACTACCTAGTGATATTGATTTGGAACCTCAGCAGCCGGTGGAGCAGCACACATCTGCCAATCATCGTTCCGGCATCAGCTTACAAGCCCGCTATGAGCATCATAAAGCTCGTCATAAGCATTATAAAAAAGGCTACAAACACCTTCGGCGCTATCGTTGGATTAGCCTTGGTTTAGGCATTGTGAGTTTTAGTGCGGTATTCTCTTTGATGGCAGTGTTACCCACTTACAATGAAGTAAAAAATGATTATGACGATAGCTTGGCCGAGCTCAAAATCATTGAAGATCAAAACCGTCAGCTCAAGGAAGCCTTGTTGATAGAGCGCCGCAACAACTTTGATCTGAATAAAGAGAATCACCCAGAGCTACGAATTTTCGCCTTTAATACGCTAATCGCTACTGACCAAAGCAATATACGCTCAGCTTTTTTTGAAGCCTCTGACGATATGGGTAAAAAAGTGGCAATTAGTTATCAGTTATTGGCCGAAGGCCCCCTTGAGCAGGCTTTAGCACTAGTGCTTATTGATCAAACTGGTCAGCAAGTTTTCCAACATACTATTGATTTTGGGGAAGTGCCTCCGAAGCAAGGTGAGTCTTTAACTGTGGAAAGCACTATCAATCTAGATAAAAATCTAGATGTTCGTTACTTTAGAATTGTTGAACTGACTGAAGAATAGACCATTAGCTGGCCGAGTTAATAAGAGGAGCTTAATGCTCCTTTTTTGTTGCCTATTAAGCGCTATACTGCCAGAAAATCGATTAACTTTGCTGTGAGGGCAAGTATGTATATCAGCGATAAATTTGATAGTGGCAATATTCGAGTTGTAGAACTCAATGATCCTCAAAATATTCAACTAGAGATAAAGCACGATAATCAATCGGAGTTTTTCCAATGGTTTCACTTTCGTTTTGAAGGGCCGTTGGAGAAACAATATCGTTTTTCTCTGCTCAACGCGGGCCAATCTGCCTACGCTAAAGGCTGGCAAGGTTATCAAGTTGTCGCCTCTTACGACCGTGAAGAGTGGTTTAGAATTGATACCGACTTTGATGGCGAGCAATTACACTTCTCTTTGCTATTGGAGCAGCCTAGCGTTTATTTTGCCTACTTCGCGCCTTACAGTTATGAGCGCCATCAGGATTTACTGCATACCATGCAGCAGGATTATCGGGTAAACCTCACAACCTTAGGGCAAACCTTAGATGGCCGAGATATGAGTTTGCTTAGTGTAGGCGATGCTGAGAACGCTAAACATAAAGTTTGGGTGATTGCCCGTCAGCACCCGGGTGAAACCATGGCCGAATGGTTTGTTGAAGGCTTGTTAGGCAATTTGCTGGACCAAGACAATCCCCTAGCAATGAAGCTGTTAGAAGACACCGTGTTTTATGTGGTGCCTAATATGAACCCCGATGGTTCGGTTCGTGGGAATTTAAGAACCAACGCTGTGGGGGCTAACCTAAACCGAGAATGGCAGAATCCTACTATGGAGCGCAGCCCCGAAGTGTTTCTAGTGAGAGAGAAAATGCTCGAGCTAGGTGGAGACTTGTTTTTAGATATTCATGGCGATGAAGATTTACCCTATAACTTTGTAGCGGGATGTGAAGGTATTCCTTCTTACAATGAGCGCCACAAACTGCTCGAAGACACCTTTAAAGAGGCGTTTATGGCAATATCTCCTGATTTTCAAGATACCCATGGTTATGCCAAAGACGAGCCTGGACAGGCTAACTTAACCATTGCGGCGGCATGGTTAGGCGAACAGTTTAAAACCCTGTCTTACACCATCGAAATGCCTTTTAAAGACAATGCCGACATGCCCGACGAAGCCTTTGGCTGGTCGCCGGAGCGCGCAATGCAGCTAGGTTGCGATGTATTATTCCCAATAAAGCAAACCCTAGCCAAACTTTAAATAGACTATGAGCACCTGGCTAGTAGCTGGGTGCTTGTCGGCTTTTTTTACACTGTTCACTTGCGATAAATCATCACGCCAATCATCTTTTCTCGGCTTTGTTCATTGATAGGCCATCAAATTGTGAGCAAGCTCACTATGCATCTATCTAATGTTTGTCAAATATCTATACAAATATAACTGTTTGATTTGTAAATAAATAATGACGTTGAATCTAACTTCATGAAAAGTATGCAGTTCCTTTCGTGGGAGCAATTTATGCATGCAAAGCTCTTGTAACAGAACATCTAACAAACCGCATGGAGTGCTAAATGAGAATAATAAAAGCAAGCATGGTTAGTATTGGCTTCGGTCTTTTGCTTTTAACGCAAACGGCTACAGCTACAGTGATGTATGACCAAAATGTAACTAACGATGTGATATTTGGAAGTGGTAATGCTAACGGTGCTTTTACCGTTGATCGACAAAATGGCATCGAGTTGGGCTTAAGAGCAAAGCTACGTTTTGACGAGTTTAATAACCCGCAGAATATCTTTAATAGCAACGGTGATGGTACTTACCAATTCGACAACATTGCACCTCCTACAGGCTTTGGTTTTGCACCGGGTTCTCTGGCTACCGCCATTTGGAATTTTGAATGGTCGATAAACAGCAACTTTGATGGTAGCGGTGGGACCTTAGATAGCCTTTCATATTTGTTAGAAATTGATTTTGACCCTAGCGCGGCCACTAACTTTATTGGTTTCGATCCGGTCAATGTATCGAACTCTGACAACGCTTTAGGCGATAACAGCACTGGCAATGGTGGAGGTTTGGTAGACCCAACTAATTACGCTAGTTTGCTCAGTGTGTATAACTTGGCGCAAAACTCATGGAACATGGAGTTTGCCCCTATCGATTTTGTTTCTACAGAAGTAGGTATATTTGATTTTGCATTAACCGCTTTTGGACCGCAGGATGAAGTGTTGGCACGTACCTCTATTCAGGTAATTAATGCCACAGTTGCAGAGCCGCAAACCTTGCTTATTATGTTGTTGTCATTAGCGGGTTTAGCGTGGATTAGACGTAAAACAAGCTAGTAAACATCAAAATAAAAAGGAGCTCAATAGAGCTCCTTTTTATTGCCTGTTTGGCTAATTTCTTAGCTAAGAAAGCTAATATAAGTTTGTAGCACTATCAGGTTCACAATGTCGATGAAGAAGGCTCCAACAATGGGTACCACCATAAATGCTGGTGGTGAAGGGCCATTGCGAGACACTAGCGCACTCATATTCATCACCGCCGTGGGGGTAGCTCCTAAGCCAAAGCCACAATGCCCGCCAGCGATTACTGCAGAGTCATAACCTCCTCCCATAAAGCGGTAGCTAACATAGCTAGCAAACAGGGCGATCATAATGGTTTGGCAGAGCAAGATAATGAGTAGTGGTAAGGCTAAATCAAAAATCTCCCAGAGTCTTAAGCTCATTAAAGCCATCGACAAAAACAGCGATAAAGAGAGTGTGCCAAGTAAGTCGACACATTCGTGGTTAATTTCATAGCGGCCACTAAACTCGCTGGCGTTGGCTATCAGTACCCCAAAAAACAAAGCGTATACAAAATCAGGCATTTTCAGCCAAGAGAGGGCAAGTTCGGTTTCCAAACCTTTGGCTATCTTGGCCATTACCACGCAAACCAGTAACAAAAATAGCACTTCGATCACTGATGTTGGGGTAACTAAATCTTCTTCTTTGCGGCTATAAGTGACTAAATCCGGGTGGGTTTTGTGGTGGCTTTTTCCCTTGGAGAAGGGTGACTCTAGGTTCTTTTTGTTAATTAGCCGTTGGCCAACAGGGCCACCGATAATTCCGCCCATCACTAATCCAAATGTGGCGGCGGCCATGGCAAACTCTAAGGTTTGAATATTGTATTCATCGGCAAAGATCTGGGACCAAGCTGCGCCTGTTCCGTGCCCGCCAGAGAGCGTAATGGAACCGGCGAACAAACCCATCATAGGCTCTAAACCAAGCAAAGTAGCTAGTACTACACCCAAGCCGTTTTGTAGCACGATATACAGTGAAGCAATAGCGAGGAAAACAAAGACTTTCCTGCCGCCTTTAATCAGTAATTTGTAGTTGGCAGCAAGGCCAATGGTTGCGAAGAACATTAGCATTAGGGTGTCTTGCAAGGGCAGCGCAAAACTAAGCTCAATACCGCGCATTTTAAGTACAGTTATTACAATGGCTATCACTAAACCGCCAACAATTGGCTCGGGAATGTTGTACTTTTTGAGGATGGCCACATAGTGGCAAATAATGCGCCCGATAAACAATACGGTAAGGGCCACAAGAAAAGATTCCAGTTCTCCAACTGAATAAACAGTGTCCATATATTCAAAGCCTTACAAAGAAATCGACCTATTTATTTAGTGTAGTTGGCGGTTTGCTATGTGTGAGGGTTTTATTGTTAACAATTGCTGAAGATTTAAGGTAAATCGGAAGGGTAAAGCGAGGGGGCAGAACAAATCAGCGGCAAAAATAAGGCTAAGCATTATTATGCTTAGCCTTTTATGTACTAGCGAAGAGTTACAAACTCTTCTGCGCTAGTGGGGTGAATCGCGACACAAGCGTCAAAATCAGCCTTAGTTGCGCCCATTTTCATGGCTACACCAAAGCCTTGTAAGATCTCATCCATGCCTAAGCCAATGCCGTGAAGACCTACTACTTTTTGCTCTTCGCCAGCACAGATTAGTTTCATCTTGGTTACTTGGCGGTGTTGCGTAACGGCGGTGTACATGGCTCCAAAGCTAGAGTTATACACTTTTACGTTATCTTCACCGTATTGAGCAATAGCTTCTGGCTCGGTTAAACCGATGGTGCCAATGGCTGGGTGACTAAATACTACGGTAGGGATTAAGTCATAATCCATTTTCGCGTTAGTTTGGCCATTGAATAAACGCTCAGACAATAAGCGTCCAGCTTTTACTGCTACAGGAGTCAATTCAACTTTACCGATATTGTCACCTACGGCATAAACGCCAGCAACGTTGGTATTTGAGTACTCATCAACCTTAATGTAACCACGTTCATCGGTTTCAACACCAATGCCTTCTAGGTTAATTTTGTCATTGGCGGGTTCACGGCCAATTGCCCAAATTACACTATCTACTTGCAAGCTATTACCATTTTCAAAGCTCACAACTAGGCTGTCATCAGCTTGTTTTTCAATAGCTTTTGGCGTGCTATTGGTATGTAATGTTGGCCCGTCTTCGGCCATTATCTCCACTAAGGTTTCGCTTAGCATAGGATCAAAGTTACGCAGCGGAGCATGCTTGCGAACGGCTAAATGCGTTTCGCTGCCTAGCGAGTGCAATACGCCAGCGAGCTCAACCGCAATATAACCAGCACCTAGCACCAATACTCGCTTGGGTTGCTCGGTAAGAGCAAAGAAACCGTCGGAATCAATGCCTAGCTCGGCGCCAGGAATATTAGGAATCGTCGGTCGGCCACCGGTAGCAATAAGAATGTGTTTTGCGCGGATTTGTTCGCCGTTTACTTCAACAGTATTAGCGTCGACAAACTTGGCAAAGCCGTTGATAACGGTCACGCCATTATTGCCTAACACGCGGTCATAAGAGCCATGGATACGCTTAATGTAGGCTTCGCGGCTCGCCACTAGCGTAGACCAATCGAACTTATTTACCTGAACATCAAAGCCATAGTCTGGAGCGTAGCGGTGAATGGCTTCTGCAACTTGAGCGCCGAACCACATGGCTTTTTTGGGTACACAACCCACATTTACACAGGTGCCGCCAACGTGGCGGGCTTCAACTAAGGCAACTTTTTGTCCATACATAGAGGCACGATTTGCCGAGGCGATACCGCCACTGCCTGCACCAATGCATAGGTAGTCGAATTCTCTCATTAAGGTACTCCGAATAGGGGCCGAAAACTTGCAGCAGTATAGCCTGTACTAAAGACAGATGTTAATCAGCTTTTTGCGCTTGGTAAGGCAAGCGGATAGAAAAGTGCACCCCTTCATCAGGTTTGCTATCAAAAGCAATGTGCCCTTTAAGTAGCTGAACCACTAGGTTGTAGACAATGTGTGTGCCTAAACCACTGCCGCCTTGGCCTCGTTTTGAGGTGACAAAGGGGTCAAAAATTCTCTGAGCAATGTTGCTATCTACGCCGCGTCCCGAGTCGCGATAGTCGATATGCAGTTGGTCGTCTTCTCGGTGAATGGAAATGTCGATACGTTTATCACCTTCCCAGCCTTCAAAGCCGTGTTTAACCGAGTTTAAAATCAAGTTGGAATAGATTTGAGTAAAGCTCCCAGGGAAGCTGTAAAGCTCTAAGTCATCATCACAATCAACGACTATCTCACAGCCCGAACGTCTAATTTTGTGGCCTAAGGAAGTGATTACTTGGTTAACATTCTCGTTAAGGTTAAAGGTGTAACAAGCCTCGGAGCTTTGGTCTACCGCTACTTGTTTGAAGCTGCTGATAAGGTCGGATGCACGTCTTAAGTTGTTAAGCAGTAATTCGGTAGATTGGTTGAGGTTTTGAATCAATTCTTCCATAAACTTGCGGCTTAATTTTCCGCTCTCAATATTCTTCTCTAGCTGGTTACCTTGCTCTTGCAAGTAAGAGGCGGCTGTTACACTAATGCCAATTGGCGTATTAATCTCGTGGGCAACGCCGGCCACTAAGCCACCCAACGATGCCATTTTTTCGGCTTCAACCAGAGATTGCTGAGCGTTTTTAAGCTTGTCGAAGGCGCTGGCTAATTGCAGGTTACTTTCTTCTAGTCGCTCGGTACGAGATTGCACTTTTTGCTCAAGTTCATCGTTGAGCTCTTTAATCTCTTTCTCAACGCGTTTGAGAGGAGTTACATCGTAACCAAAGGCAATCATTCGTGATACATGGTTGCCCTCGTAAAAAGGCACAAAGGTCCACAGTAGGGTGTATTGATTGTTGGCTTGATCCGTAAGAGTTAATTCTTGGTCTTGAATAACCCGCAACTGGCGCAAATCGGTTTCAATTTTTTCGCGCATATCATTATCAATAAATACGCTTAGCCAATTTTGCCCTTCTAATTCTTCTTGGTGGAATCCGGTGAGCATTACCCCTGCAGGGTTAGCGGTGAGCACATTAAGCTGATTATCAAGGGTGACAATAACCGCGTTACTCGCATTAATTACCGTTGCAGAGAAATCGCGCTCATGTGCCAGCTGTTCAGTAGCTTTGAGTTTTTGATCAAATTCATGGTCGATCTTTTGGGTCATTTGGTTAAGGGTATTAACCAGTTCTCCTAACTCATCGTTACGCGTTTTATTGCCAGTATCAATTTTTAACGGTGCGCCTAAGTTATCTAGGTCAAGGTTGCGGGTGTACTCCACAATGGTATTTAGATGGCGCACAATCACGTAATAAATGATGAACAAAATACCAATAGAAACCACTAAGGTTTTCACGGTTTGGCTGATTAAGATCAGCATGGCTTTTTGCCACAAGCGCTCATAAACCTGCTCAAGTGAGGCTGCCACAAACAGTTTACCTACCATTTCACCTTGATAGATAAGTTCAAATTCTTGGGATAAGTCGTAACGGTCAGCAGAGCGGCCGCGCGCTAGCAAAGGTACCTCAGAAGATCCTAGGATTTCTTTTACCAACACATATTGCATATTGGGCAAATTCATAATGCCCTCAATTTGTACCTCAACTTGCTCTTCGTCTAAGTTCCATAAACTGGCGGCGATGGGTTGCAAAAAACTTACTTCAATTTGATCAATGCTTTCTTCGATAACTTGAACGTCTTGTTTGTAGTCGTAGCGAAGTTGGATAAGAGTGATGATAAGAGCAAGCAGGGTAGAGCAGATAAGGATGTAGGACAGCATCCGTAATGATAGGCTGTTAGTGCCTTTATTTAAGGCTAGTTTTTGCCACAGCCCTGAGTTTTCAACTCTTGGAGTATTGTTATTATTGTCCATTAATCGATGAGTCCTGTTGGTCTAGGTTATTGATAAACCAAGAAACCAAAATAATCCCTAAGGAAATCATAGTCTAATTCAAAGCTATGTAAACTGTCCAAATCACTAAACGTGGGTTGATTTACAAATTTTTAGCCCCAGATTAATCTATTCATAGCTAACATTTCTCAATCTTTAAGGATCCCCTATGAGTAACCCTTTACTTGATTTACCTGGATTACCTCCGTTTAGCAAAATTAAACCTGAACATGTGCAGCCTGCAGTAGAGCAAGTGATTGAGGAATGCCGCACCACCATTGACGAGGTGCTTCAGCACGCTACGCCAACTTGGCAAAACTTTATCTTGCCCTTGGATGAAGTGAATGACCGTTTAAGCCGTTTGTGGTCACCAGTGAGCCACTGTAACTCGGTGGTAAATAGCCAAGAGTTGCGCGAAGCTTATGAAGCTTGTTTACCGCTATTGTCTGAATACAGCACCTTTGTTGGCCAACATAAAGGTTTGTATCAAGCCTACAAACAACTTGCCGATAGCGATGCCTTTGCCAGTTATAATCTAGCCCAGCAAAAATCGATTAGTGACGCATTACGTGACTTTGAATTGTCGGGCATCGGTTTAGAAGCCGAGCAGCAAAGCCGTTATGGTGAGATTGTGAAGCGCTTGTCTGAGCTATCTTCGCAGTTTTCTAATAATGTATTGGATGCCACTTTAGCTTGGCAAAAACAGATTACCGATGTAAATGACCTCGCCGGTCTGCCAGAGTCTGCTTTAGCTGCCGCTAAACAAGCCGCAGAAGCCAAAGAACTTGATGGCTACTTACTAACGTTGGAGTTTCCAAGTTACTTGCCGGTGATGACCTATGCCGACAAACGTGAGCTGCGTGAAGAAATGTACCGCGCTTTTAGCACCCGCGCCTCGGAGCAAGCAAGTACCGATGAAAAGTTCGATAACACCGCGATTATTGACGAAGAGCTAGAGCTGCGTAGCGAGCTAGCAAAACTGCTGGGTTTTGATAGTTACGCCGATAAATCGTTAGCCACTAAAATGGCTGAGTCACCCTCTCAAGTATTGGGCTTTTTGAATGACCTTGCTGCACGCTCTAAGCCGCAAGCTGAGCGCGAATTAGCCGAGCTAGAAGCCTTTGCCAAAGAGCAGCATCAGGTATCTGACTTAGCGGCTTGGGATATGGCCTATTACTCTGAGAAACTAAAACAACATACTTACGCTATTTCTGATGAACAGTTACGCCCTTACTTCCCAGAAGACAAGGTACTTGGCGGTTTGTTCGAAGTGGTTAAACGCCTATTTAAGGTTGAGGTAAGCGAGAAGCAAAACGTAGATACCTGGCATTCTGACGTACGCTTTTTTGAAATTAGCGACCAAAGTGGAGAGTTGCGCGGCTCGTTTTATCTAGATTTGTATGCCCGCGAACATAAACGTGGTGGCGCTTGGATGGATGGTTGTATTGACCGTCGTGTCGATGCCAAGGGTGAACTGATTAAACCTGTTGCTTACCTAACCTGTAACTTCAATAAACCGGTAGGTGATAAACCAGCGCTATTCACTCATGATGAAGTGATTACCTTGTTCCATGAGTTTGGTCACGGTATTCACCACATGCTTACCAAAGTGGATGAAGCGGCGGTTTCTGGCATTAACGGGGTGGCCTGGGACGCTGTAGAGCTACCTAGCCAGTTTTTAGAAAACTGGTGTTGGCAAAGCGACGCACTGGCCTTTATTTCTGGTCACTACGAAACAGGTGAGCCGCTGCCACAAGCGCTACTAGATAAAATGCTAGCGGCTCGCAACTTTCAATCGGCGATGACTATGGTGCGCCAATTAGAGTTTTCGTTATTTGACTTCCGCTTACACCACGAGCCAGCCAATGGCCGTAGTGTATTAGATCTATTAAACGAAGTGCGTGCACAAGTATCGGTAATTAAGCCACCTAGCTTTAACCGTTTTCAGAACAGCTTTAGCCATATTTTTGCTGGTGGCTACAGTGCAGGCTACTACAGCTACAAATGGGCTGAAGTATTGTCGGCAGATGCCTTCTCTAAATTTGAGGACGAGGGTATTTTCAACCCTGAAACTGGCTCGCATTTCTTGAGCAATATTCTTGAGAAAGGTGGCTCACAAGAACCTATGGAGCTGTTTAAAGCCTTTAGGGGGCGTGAGCCTAAAGTTGATGCTCTGTTGCGTCACTCTGGCATTGCTGCCTAATTTTGCGGGTAAAAGATCAATTAAAACGCGGCTAAAGCCGCGTTTTGTTTATGTAAACTTGGCCAAACTGTTAGCCACAATCGGTGGATGTTGAGTTAAGCTTGTTTAGGTTATTGAACAAAGAGATGGATTAATGTTTGAAGAATTTGCCCAGTGGTTAGAGCAGGAGCAAGCTCAACTAGCCACGTCTAATTGGTTATTCGATGTATTTGTCGTGTTAAGCATCACTCTGGTGGCCTTTTTGGTTTGGCGTATTTTAGCCTCACGCATGAGCCGCCTAACCGAGAAAACCAAAACCGTATGGGACGACGCTATTTGGTTTTCACTTTGGAAACCGATTAACTGGATGATTGCGGTAGTGGGTTTGTCATTAGTGGCAGTTGCCTTTGCTAATGCCTTGGATTCAGACTTTAAGCCTTACATTCCAATTATTCGCCAAGTGATGGTTGTGTTCATGTTTGCTTGGGCAGCCATGCGCTTTGTGCGCAGAGCCGAAGAGCAGCTGATAGTGGTGGGTAAAGATAAAACCACCGTGCAGGCTGTGGCTAAGTTATGCCGAGCTGCTGTAATCATTTTGTTTTTGTTGGCGGTGTTTCAAACTTTAGGCTTTAGTATTTCTGGCGTATTAGCTTTTGGCGGTATGGGCGGATTAATTGTTGGTATGGCCGCCAAAGACCTGTTGGCTAACTTTTTTGGTGCTCTGTTGGTCTACTTTGATAAACCTTTTAAAGTGGGTGATTGGATCCGCTCACCCGATCGCAGCATTGAAGGCACGGTTGAAAACATAGGCTGGCGAGTGACTAAAATTCGCACCTTCGACAAACGCCCTTTGTACGTGCCTAACTCTATTTTTTCTAGTATTGCCGTGGAAAACCCCAGTCGAATGAGTCATCGGCGAATCAAAGAAACCATTGGTATTCGTTATGATGATGCAAGCAAGATGAGTAAGGTTGTGGCTGAAGTGGAGCAAATGCTACGTAATCACCCCGAGATAGATACCAGCCAAACCTTGATGGTAAATTTTGATAGCTTTAATGCTTCGTCACTGGACTTCTTTATCTACACCTTTACTAAAACCACCAACTGGGTGAAATATCACGAAGTAAAGCAAGATGTGTTGAATAAGATCGTAGAGATTGTGGAAGCTAACGGTGCCGAGTTTGCCTTCCCTACTCGTACTCTTCATTTAAACCCTAGCCCAGCAGATATAGAAGCTTAATCAAAAGAGCAGAAACAGCAGCTGTGCTGTTTCTGCTAAACCTTATATTCGTCTATTAACCCCTGCATATTTATTCTTTGTTTAAGCGTAAAACCTCAAAAACTTACTGGTGATTTCAGCCTATTCTTATGGCTTTAGGCCAAATGGCTTTATTTTTATCCTGTAAAATTTAATTTAACCTTATCAAAATTTAGTAATTCAGCAGAGCAGTAGCATATTTGAGATAAATAAGGTTTAAATTTTGGATTTAGATCTATTTGTAGCTTAAAAGTTTAGTTGTGCGAAATATGTTGCTGTATGTGATCGGTGTATTGTTTTTAGTCTAGATAAATAAGTTGCTAAAACCCTATGTGATAGTGCCAGCTTCAGGAAGGCGACTTGTGAAACACTGCAAACTTAGGGTAAAACAACAGCCAATGGGGTGAAATCTGCATTATGGTTTAATGCGGCACTTCTGCAAACACACTCAATATAACAAAAAGCTAACATGGAGTTATCAATGACTAAATGGACAAAATCAGCTTCAGGGGTAGCGGTATCGCTAGCTCTATTTGGCGCTGCTACTTTTGCACAGGCAGCAGACACAATTAAAGTAGCAATTGCTGGCCCAGTAACTGGTCCGGTTGCGCAATACGGTGACATGCAATTTGCTGGTGGCGGTATTGCAGTAGAATTGCTTAACCAAGCTGGCGCATTATCTGGCAAGCAAATTGAAGCAGTAGTTTACGATGATGCTTGTGAGCCAAAGCAAGCCGTGGCCGTAGCCAACAAAATCATTAACGACGGCGTTAAATACGTAATTGGTCACCTTTGTTCAGGTGCGACTCAACCAGCGTCAGACGTATATGAAGATGAAGGTGTATTGATGATTACGCCTGCTTCAACTAACCCAGACATCACTACCCGCGATTACCAACTTATTTTCCGCACCATTGGTCTAGACAGCGACCAAGGCCCAACTGCCGCACGTTATATTATCAATGCGGTTAAACCCGAGCGTGTAGCGGTAATTCACGATAAGCAACAATACGGTGAAGGTATTGCTACTTCTGTGAAAAATGAGCTAGAAGGCGCTGGCACTAAAGTAGTGGCTTTTGAAGGTGTAACAGCTGGTGATAAAGACTTCTCAGCACTAATTGCTAAGTTGAAGAAAGAGAACGTAGATTTTGTTTACTATGGTGGTTACCACCCAGAGCTAGGTTTGATTCTTCGTCAATCTTCAGAAAAAGGCTTAAAAGCCACCTTTATGGGGCCGGAAGGTGTGGGTAACAAAGACATTTCTGCGATTGCTGGTGCAGCTTCAGAAGGTTTATTGGTTACGCTTCCTAAGAAATACGACCTAGATCCTGCCAACAAACCAGTGGTAGATGCTCTAGTTAAGAATGGCGACGATCCTACTGGTCCATTCGTATGGACAGCCTTTGCTGCCATGCAAAGTATTGTTGCTGGCGTAAATGCTGCAGGTGATGATCCAGAAGCTGTAGCCGAATTCCTACGTGGTAACACCGTTGAAACGGTTATGGGCCCACTTCAGTGGGATGCTAAAGGCGACCTTAAAGGCTTCGACTTTGGTGTATTCACTTGGCACGCTGACGGTTCTTCTTCAGCAGCTAAGTAAGCGCGTAATACCACACCGGCTAACGATAAGTTAGTCGGTGTTTCTGTTTTTAAGACACTAAATATACCAAACAAGATAAGTCAGCTGGGTAACAAGGTTATCAGCGGTTTGGGCCGCAACACTGAATACACTTACTTGCCGGTATAGGTGGCGTTGGCCACTAGATTGGGGCAGTTATGTCTGAGCAATTTTTTTATTTCTTTCAGCAGCTAGTTAATGGTTTAACCATTGGTAGCACCTACGCACTTATCGCCATTGGGTACACCATGGTGTACGGCATTATCGGCATGATTAACTTCGCTCATGGTGAAGTGTATATGATCGGTAGTTACGTCGCGTTTATCGTGTTAGCTGCATTGGCCTTAATGGGCCTAGACTCCTTACCTATTTTGTTATTTGGTGCGTTTGCAATAAGCATCATTATTACCAGCGCCTACGGCTGGACCATTGAAAAGATCGCCTATCGGCCGGTGCGCGGCGGTAATCGCCTAATTGCGCTCATTTCGGCCATTGGTATGTCGATCTTCTTGCAGAACTTGGTGCGACTGTCGCAGGGCAGCCGAGACATTGCCATGCCCAGTTTAATTACTGGTGGTTGGACATTTGGTCCAGAAGACGGCTTTAACCTAACTATTTCCTACATGCAGTTAGTTATTTTTGTAGTGACATTTGTCACCATGATTGCACTAACCACCTTTATTACTCACTCGCGCATGGGACGTGCCTGTCGCGCTTGTTCAGAAGACATCGGCATGGCCAACCTATTGGGTATCGATACCAATAAAGTTATCTCTCTCACCTTTGTGATTGGTGCTGCATTAGCGGCAGTAGCGGGTGTGCTATTGGGTATTTATTACGGTGTAATTAATCCTTACATTGGCTTTATGGCAGGCTTAAAAGCCTTTACTGCAGCGGTATTGGGCGGTATTGGTTCTATTCCTGGGGCAGTGGTAGGTGGTTTGTTGTTAGGCATTACCGAGGCAATTACCGCAGGTTACTTTAGTACTGAATACAAAGACGTAGTGTCGTTTGGTTTGTTGTGTTTTGTATTGTTATTTATGCCTACAGGTTTACTTGGTAAGCCGGAGGTTGAGAAAGTATGAGTAAGCTCAATCTCTCTGGTGCGTTAATTTCTACCATCACTTTTATGCTGTTGGCCGGCTGGCTATTGGGCATTCGTATGGAGCCAAGCAGCAGTGGCTTAAACTTGGCTTTGGCCGATGAAGGTCATCTAAAATGGTTATTCATTGGCATGGCGGCAGTATTTGTTAGCCAGTTACTTCATCCTCTTTTATTTAAGAAAAAAGTCGGAAAAGCCCCAAGCAAGGGCTTTAACTTTAAACTGCCTAGTCCGGAGCAAAACCCAAAGGCTTATCGCTTGCTGGTGTCTTTTGCCTTAGCTGGCGCAATTATTTGGCCCTTTATGGTAAGCCGTGGCTCGGTGGATTTGGCAACGCTCACGCTTATTTACGTGATGCTAGGCTTGGGCCTTAATGTGGTGGTTGGTTTAGCCGGCTTGCTGGATTTAGGTTATGTAGGCTTTTATGCGGTAGGTGCATACACTTATGCGCTGCTAAGTGCCGACGGCTTTGGTTTTTGGGTTTGTTTGCCCATTGCTGGCGCTATGGCGGCCTTGTTTGGCTTTTTGTTGGGGTTCCCAGTATTGCGCCTACGGGGTGATTACTTAGCTATTGTAACGCTAGGTTTTGGTGAAATTATTCGCCTATTGCTAAATAATTTAACTCACCTTACCGGTGGCCCAAACGGGATCAGTGGTATTCCTAAGCCTACCTTGTTTGGTTTGGAGTTTAACCGCCGGTTGAAAGGCGAGGGTTTTGATACCTTCCACAACTTTTTTGGTATTAGCTACAACTCGCAATACAAAGTGATTTTCTTGTATTTAATGGCCTTGTTATTGGTGGTGCTAACGGTAATTGTGATTAACCGTTTATTAAGAATGCCAATTGGCCGTGCATGGGAAGCACTACGTGAGGACGAAATTGCCTGTCGCTCATTAGGTTTAAATCCTACTGTGGTTAAGTTGAGTGCCTTTACTATTGGTGCTGCCTTTGCCGGTTTTGCAGGTAGCTTTTTTGCTGCGCGTCAGGGCTTTATTAGCCCCGAATCTTTCACCTTTATTGAATCGGCAATTATTTTGGCGATTGTGGTACTGGGCGGAATGGGCTCGCAAATTGGTGTTGTTTTGGCGGCAATTATTATGACGGTATTGCCAGAGATGGCGCGCGAATTTAATGAATATCGCATGTTGATGTTTGGTTTGATGATGGTATTTATGATGGTTTGGCGACCACAGGGCTTATTGCCAATGTCTCGTCCTCATATTGAGTTAAAAGAGGAGGCCAAGGCATGAGTGCTTTATTAGATGTAAATGGCCTTACCATGCGTTTTGGTGGCTTATTGGCGGTAAATAATGTTGCTCTTAAGCTAAACGAGAAAGAAGTGGTGTCGGTAATTGGCCCAAATGGGGCGGGTAAAACCACAGTATTTAACTGCTTAACTGGCTTTTATAAACCTACTGCCGGGCAAATTCTTTACCGTGGCGAAGCACTTCAAGGTTTAGCGGGTCATCAAATTGCTCGCAAAGGCGTTGTTCGTACTTTCCAACACGTTCGTTTGTTTAAAGATATGAGCGTGGTCGAGAACCTATTAGTGGCGCAGCACCGCCATTTAAATACCAACTTCTTAGCGGGTTTACTAAAAACGCCAAGTTTTAAAAAGAGTGAGGCAGATGCCTTAGCCTTTGCTGAATATTGGCTTGATAAGGTTGATCTAAAAGAGTTTGCTAATCGCAAAGCCGGCAATTTGGCGTATGGTCAGCAGCGCCGCTTAGAGATTGCCCGTTGCATGGTAACGCGTCCAGAAATTTTGATGCTCGATGAGCCTGCCGCTGGTTTAAACCCTAAGGAAACCGACGATCTAGATCGCTTGATTATGGACTTGCGTGACAATGAAAATGTATCGGTATTGCTGATTGAGCACGATATGAAGTTGGTGATGGGCATATCAGATCGTATTTATGTGGTTAACCAAGGCTGTCCTTTAGCCAACGGTACGCCAGAAGAAATTCGCAATAACCCCGAGGTGATTAAAGCCTACTTGGGCGAGTTTTAGGCTGAGGTAGAAAATAACAATGTTAGAGTTAAAAAATGTTTCAACCCACTACGGCCCAATTCAAGCTCTGCACGATGTAAGTGTAAAAGTGAACCAAGGCGAGATTGTGAGTTTAATTGGTGCCAATGGTGCCGGTAAAACCACTTTGCTAATGACTTTGTGTGGCGACCCGCGAGCCAGCAGTGGCCAAGTTTTGTTTGACGGTAAAGACATTACCAATAGTCAAACCCACGACATCATGCGTGGCGACATTGCTGTGGTACCAGAGGGCCGCCGGATTTTCTCGCGTTTAACCGTTGAAGAAAACCTGCACATGGGCGCGTTTTTTGCGACTAAGCAAGAAACCGCCGAGCGCATTGAAGAGGTGTATAGCTTGTTCCCGCGTTTGTTAGAACGGGTGAGTCAGCGCGCGGGCACGATGTCTGGTGGTGAGCAACAAATGTTAGCCATTGGCCGCGCGTTAATGAGCAACCCTCGTTTGCTGCTATTAGATGAGCCTTCGCTTGGTTTGGCGCCAATTATCATTCAGCAGATTTTTGATATTGTGGAGCAGTTGCGCCAACGTGGAATGACGGTGTTTTTAGTAGAACAGAATGCTAACCAAGCGTTACGCTTAGCCGACCGTGGTTATGTACTGGAAAATGGCAGGATTGTTCTTGAAGACACTGGTGATAACTTGCTGGTGAACGAGGATGTGCGTAAAGCCTATCTTGGCGCCTAAATCCTTATCCAGAACTAATTTAAGCAAGCTTCGGCTTGCTTTTTTTATGCTTACAGCTAGGGTCTGTTGATCTTTGCTGATGGATTTTGCAGCAATTTATTAGCCATTTAGGCAAGGCAGTGAGTGTGCAGTTAAGTGGTCTTAATAATCACTCGCTAACGCTGAATAAATGGCTAAGAAATGTTGCCTGAAGGGTTCGGATAAGCGAACTTTACTCTTTGTTAAGCACTTCTTGCTTAGCCCACTAGGCTTCTAAGTGCTCGCCGCGATTAAAGCCCGCTTATCTTGAACAAAATTTCAACACCAAAGATCAACAGACCCTAGTAATCTCCTTATGGTTTGTGGCTTTTTCTTTGCCCTTAAACCAGTTAAAGTGAAACAAAAATTACAGCGGTGAAAAAGATGATGGAACAGTTTGAACAAATTGATGTAAATGGCGCTCAGCAAAAGCTCGCTTCAGAAGGCGCGGTATTGCTAGATATGCGCGATCCGCAGTCTTTTTCTCAAGCTCATCCTGTTAATGCCTTTCATTTAAGTGATGGCAGCTTAAATCAGCTTATTTCGGAAACCGAGTTTGATACGCCACTTATCGTAATGTGTTACCACGGTATTTCTAGCCAAGGTGCTGCGCAGTATTTAATTCATCAAGGCTTTGAAGAAGTATATAGCCTGCAAGGTGGCTTTGAAGCTTGGCGCCAAGTTGCTCCTTTTGAATCAGGTGATGCTGAGTGAAGCAATTAATCGTAATGGGTAACCCTCGGGTCGCCCAAGCTTTTGTCGATTATATGGCAGTGCTTAAAATTGAGTGCCAATTGGCACCAGCTGATCAAGGTGTGGCGGTTTTCTTAATTGATGAGCAACATCTAGATAAAGCTGAATACGAGCTCAAGCAGTTTATTGAAAACCCTAACGATGAAAAATACCTAGCAGCTTCTTGGACTGTGGCCGATAGCCGTAAAGCTAAATTCTCTTATGGTGGAAAGGGGCTGGTTAAAAGTGCTTTTTTTGCGCATGCTGGCCCAGTTACTTTGGCGGTTTTGCTGATTTCCGCCGTGGTTTATTTGTTTATGAACATTGGTTTTGAGCGTTATTTGATGCTCAACCTTACCATTACGCCACAGTTGAGTATGTTAGCCTCAGATCAGTTTTGGCGAGTGATAACACCTATCTTTCTGCACTTCTCGGTGATCCATATTGTCTTTAATGGTTTGTGGTGGTGGCAGTTGGGGGGCGAAATTGAACGCCAGCTAGGTAGCTCTAAATTGTTGCTGATTACCCTTGTGGCTGCGGTGATACCTAACGTGGCACAACTGCTGGCAACTGGCCCCTACTTTGGCGGTTTGTCGGGGGTAGTGTACGCCTTACTGGGATACTGTTGGTTTACCGGCTGGTTACGCCCGCAGGCTGGTTTGCAGCTTAGCCCGGCTATTGTTGGCTTTATGTTAGTCTGGCTGGTCATTGGTTTTATGGACGTGGTGGGACCTTCTACCGCTAACTTGGCCCACTTATTTGGTTTGTTTGTTGGCTGTGCTCAGGCGCTGTTAGATAAATTTTTCGACAAGCAGCAGCCCAATTAACATCAGTTGTTAATAAGCAAAAAGCCCATCGACGATGGGCTTTTTGGGTTTAATCTATCAACGAGCTTTATTGGTATAAGTACTTAGTGAACAGCAATTTGCTCACTAGCTTTTTACCGGTTTCTTGTACTAATAAATCGTTAACCGCTTCTTGGCATAAAATGCGAATTTCTTCGCGGCCTTTTAAAGACTTAATGTCTTCTTCACGTTGATGACCCAGTATCTCGATAATTGCGTCGCGAATGAGTGGTGCGTGGTGCTCAATGCTGCTTAAAGCACTTTGGTTCTCGACCATTACTTCGGCAGTAATGCGCACGTAACCAAGCTTCTTGCCAGTGCTAATGTAGTTAGTAATGATATCGGGTTCGAAGCCAAAATATGCATAACTAGAGTTTCCTGCTTCTTGGCTGTAGGCCAGCGAGGAGAAGAATAAGCTGCAACATAACAGCAAGCTGTGAACAAATTTCATGCGACGGTGTATTTCCTTGGTAGTCCTAGCTTTATTGTTTCTGTTAGCGGGCACTAGGTCAAGCTGGTGATGGAAAATAATACAAGACTTGTTAAGGGCTGTTGGCCTTTCGAGTTGATTTTGCGCCAATTTATGGCTTATTTATACAAGGTAGCGGCTCTAATGTTTACCTAGCCTGCACAGGCCTTGCCGCGCTTAAAGCGATTTTCTCTCGAACAAAATCTAACCGTGAAAGACAGAAACCCCAAGTAAAGCAGTTTGGTAACTTAGCTTAACCCCACAAATATTACTGATAAATGTAAGGCAAATCAGCGAAGCATTCGTACAAAGTAGAGTTTACTTTAAACCGCTGTTTACTGGATAATGCCAGTCTAATTCTTTGCAATGTGATCGCGTGAAACCAAATCAACAGCAGCCTTGCGGGGCCGATGGTAAGTGGCAATTGCCACAACAAGTAAGCATGACAGCACTACAGTTGCGTGACTGGCTAGAGTACCCAGGTTCGTTGACCGCGCGCTTACGCCAACATTGCCAGCAATTCTCTATTCAAGTGTTGTTTGAGGGTTACGCCGAGATAGCCAATCATGAGCTTAAGACCTTGGCCTGCGCAGGACCCTATTGGGTGCGTGAAGTACTGCTATGCTGTGATGGCGAGCCGTGGGTATTTGCGCGTAGCGTGATACCTAAAAGCTCCTTAGAAGGCGATGCCGCCGAGGTAAGCCGTCTCGCTAATAAACCACTAGGTGAGTTACTGTTTACTGATAAAGGCCAACGACAAACTTTAGAGTTAGCTCAAATTGACCAAAGCTCGGCAATTTACCAGCATGTTAAAGATCCGCAGCCTTTGTGGGGGCGACGTTCACGTTTTTTATTAGCCTCGGCACCATTGTTGGTTTCTGAGATTTTTTTGCCATCTTGTATTGCCTATCAAGGAGAAAGTGGTGTTGCAGCTAGCTAACGCAAAACCCTATTGGCAGTTAATGCGGGCGGACAAACCCATTGGCACTTTATTGTTGCTGTGGCCGGCTTTGTGGGCACTTTGGTTAGCCGCCGAAGGATTACCCGATTTTTCTATTTTGCTGGTGTTTGTATTAGGGGTGTTTTTTATGCGCTCGGCTGGCTGTGTGATCAATGATTTTGCCGATCGTAAAGTGGATGCTCATGTGAAACGCACTGCTCAGCGTCCGTTGGCCACTGGAGTGGTCAGCGAGCGTGAAGCGCTCACCTTATTTTTTGGTTTGGTGGTGTTGTCGTTTCTGTTGGTACTAAGTCAAAACACCCTTACCATTTTGCTATCTTTTGCAGCCCTAGTATTGGCGGCAATTTATCCGTTTATGAAACGCTATACCCATTTACCGCAGTTGTTTCTTGGCTTGGCCTTTAGTTGGTGTATTCCCATGGCTTACGCGGCGCAAACCAACACTGTACCTGCCGAGGCGTGGTTGCTATTAGTGGCTAATGTGTGTTGGACAGTGGCCTACGATACTAAGTACGCAATGGTTGATCGTGATGACGACTTAAAAGTGGGTATTAAGTCTACCGCTATCTTATTTGGCCGTTTCGATAAACTCATTGTGGCGCTGTTACAGGCTGCCAGTTTGTTGTGTTTGGCGCTTTTAGGTCATGTGAAGCAATTAGGTTTTATCTTTGATCTTGGTTTGCTCGCTGCAGCGGTATTGTTTGTCTATCAGCAAAAATTGATTAGGTATCGTGAGCGAGAAGCGTGTTTCCAAGCTTTTTTAAACAACAACTATGTAGGTTTGGCGGTGTTTATAGGCATAGCCAGCCATTATGCATGGCTGGCTATTAGTGCGGCTTAAGCTTCTAAATCTAACAATTCACTGATTGATTGGTACACCCCATCGGCCAGCAATGGCGAGAGTTGCTTGAACAAACCCTCTGCCGATTGACTGTCACTTAAGCCTTGCTCGCGGATTAGTGAGAGCAAGTTGGTGGTAATGCGCTTGTCGTAATATTCCGGCGCGTCGATATTGTGTAACTGCGCTAAACGTTGTGCGCCGGCCAATGCTTGCTGTTCTAACTCTGCACGCTCTAGGTGAGGGCGCTTGGCTAGCAATGCCGCAACAATGGCGTAGCGGTGCAAACTTTCTTGAGCCACTTGAGCTAGCAGCAACAAACGCCCACGACGTTGGCTGTCAATGTTAAAGCAATCGCCTTGATCACTAATTAGTTTTAGTGCGGCAAATTCTTCTAAGTAGCGGTCAGCCAAGTTGCTCATGTCACTTACTTGATAACGCAGGAATAATTCACCTTTTAGCAAAGGATAAAGCTGCTCAAGTAAGGCGACTAATTGGCTACGGCACAGGCTGCGATGTTGCAATAACGCGGTGGCGATAAAGGCTGGAATAATTAGCAAATGGATAATGTTATTGCGATAGAAATTAAGCAGTACCTGCTGTTTTTCATCTAGAGCAATAATTTCGCCTAGGTAGTCGCTGCGAATTTCAAACTTGTCGAGGCTAATAGCCTGATCCAACAGTGTTTCTGCATCCACTTCCGGTAGCGTTACATGGTCACTATAAGGCACGTTTTCGATTAAAGATGTGTATAAACTTATCTGCTTAACCAGTTGCTTGCGCGGCAGGGCTCGGTTCTCGGCGGCCAATAAAATAGTGGCGCTTAAACACAAACCATTTACCGCAGCGGCGCTGTTAATATTCACCATCAATTGATTGGAAATATCGTTAACCGCAGGTACCAACCAGTTGGGTTTTAAACCTTCTTCTGGATGTTCTCGCCACTCCGGTGCTAGTTTGTTTAAGCTTTGGTTTACATTAATCGGCTCGCCAAAGTTTACGTAGCCGTGGCCAAAGTTGCGCAATTTACGCAGCATCCCAAATAGTGAAAATAACGACTCTTTATCTTTAGATTTGCCTTTTAACTCTTTGTAGTAAGTGCCTACTTCCATTACGTGTTCGTAACCAAAGTACACGGGAACAATGGTTACCGGGCGCTCTAAGCCTTTTAGCATGGCTTGCACGGTCATGGCTAACATGCCGGTTTTAGGTGGCAATAAACGTCCAGTGCGGCTGCGACCGCCCTCGGTAAAGTATTCTACCGAGTAACCGCGGCTGAATAGCTGTCCTAAGTACTCTCTAAATACGGTGGAGTAGAGTTTGTTACCTTTGAAGCTGCGGCGAATAAAAAACGCGCCAGAGCGGCGAAAGAACGGACCGGCAGGCCAGAAGTTTAAGTTTACCCCCGCTGCAATGTGCGGCGGCACCATGCCTTGGTGGTATAAAACATAAGACAGCAGTAGGTAGTCCATGTGGCTACGGTGACAAGGTGCGTAAACTATCTCATGGCCTTCTTGGGCCAGTTTACGCACTTTTTCTGCGTGGTTTACTTCAATGCCGGAATAGATTTTGTTCCAAACCCAACTGAGTACCGCGTCGGCCATACGTAAGTTACGGTACGAGAAGTCGGCAGCAATTTCTTCTAAGTATTTTAAGGCGGCTTGGCGAGCAGCAGCCTTGTCGATGTTCTTGGCTTTTGCTTCTTCATTAATCGCTTCACGAATGGTTGCCGAAGCCAGTAGTTGCTCAAACATGTGGCGACGGTTAGGTAATTTAGGGCCGGTTGCGATCATTTGCATGCGGCTAAAGTGAATCCGAGCTACACGTGCCAGTTTGTGGCCAATACGTTTGTCGGAGCCTTGGCGTTGCGCCATGTCTTTAAGTGATACCGGTGGACTAAAACGGACTAAGTTTTCGCGGCCTTTAAAGATAACCTGCCAGGTTTTCTTTAACACCCCTGCAGGGCGTTCTGGCTTGCCGCCCATTAAGTCGTCTACACTCTCGCGCCCCGGGTAACGGTCCCAAAACAATTTAACTGGCACTAACTGCGCGTTGTGGCTTTCGTCACTACGGTGAATGGCCAAGGCGGAGGTGAATTGCTCAATGGTTTGCTCTAGGGTTTCTCCATTGCCATCAACTAAAAAAGCTACCCGTTTATGCGCTTCGCCAGCAAACATTACCGGTTCAAAGGGATCGGGTAAGCCAAGTTCTTTACTGGCTAGCTGTAGAGTTAATACATCGGCCAATGAATGACTAGGGATCACATAAATAATCGGCTGAGTTAAATCTAAATTGAACTCAGCGATGGGATTGTCTGGGACAAATTTTCCGCGAGTAAAAAAGCCAATTATTGCTCGCAAAACGGCTAAAACTGGAGAGGGTAAATGTAACATCTCAAGAGCTTATAGTGGTGAATTGATACAGGGCATAGGGTAGCAGACTTATCTAAATTTGGCTTTGATTTGATGCAATATCTTAAATAATTAAGAATCTGGATAAATAACTGAAATAAGGCTCAAGAGTTACTCTGGGTAGGTTATTCTTGCTGCAAAAATTAGTTTATTCAGTTGTGGATGCTATTGTTAATAATATGTTACTCAAGGTTTTCATTAGGCTTACCACGCTAAGGAATATGTTATGACTCTGCCCACAAAAAGCTCAGTATTCGCCTTATTGCTATTTGTTTCATCAATGGTACAGGCGGCCTTTATTACCACCAATGAAGCGGCAATGGATGAAATATATTCGCAAGCTAGCTTTGGCCAAAATATCATCGATATTCGTATTGGTACGGCCAGCGAGTTGGTGTTTCCTGAACTGCTTGATATAACCACTAGCGCAGAAGTCACCCAGCTATTTAATCAGCACGTTGGCCCAGCCAATGTAGTTAACTTCTATTTCATCGACACGATTAGTGCCTGTGGTAGCTTTGTGCTTACGGGGATTGTTGGTTGTGGTGAGTACTTTGGTAACGATTTTGTGGTTGAGTCTTCCTATGCTGCAGGATCTTTTGGTGGAGAGCTATTAGCACACGAGCTCGGTCATAATTTAGGTTTGCCTCATATGAATGGTGCGTTTTTGATGAACCCATCTTTGAACAATCAAACCCTGATTACGCCTGATGAAGTCACGCGTATTTTTAACAGCCCCTTAGTGCAAGGCGATGAAGATTACTATTGGATAGACATTAATCCAGTGTTGATTGTGGCAGAAGCTACCAGAGTTAGTGAGCCGCTATCGGCAGGTTTGTTTGCCGGTATTCTGTTGATGCTAGCATGGAGAAATGCTGGCTTTAAAACAAACAAGGGTGTAACAGTTTAACTGTTACACCCTTGTCATTAAGAGCTCGAGTTACTTTTCTAGTTTAAGAAAGTAATCGAAAATCTCTGGTACATTGCCGTTGCCTAGGCCTGCATCTAGTGCAGCGGCTAAGTTAGCAGAAGAACCTTCAGCGATTTTAGACTCAGTACCTAAGTCTTTAACCATTTCTAAGAAGTAGCCAAGGTCTTTGTTTGCGTTAGCAATAGAGAAACCTAAGTCACTAACACCATCCACAGCGTAATTTTTACAAAACTGCATGAACGGTGAGTTAGAAGGGCCTGCTGACATAATGTCGAATAACTGTTGGCGGTTTACACCAGCGCGGTCGGCTACAGCAAATGCTTGCGACATAGCAACGACAGTAGTCATACCCATAAAGTTATTTACTAATTTAGTAGTGTGACCAGCGCCAAGAGCACCTAGGTGGAATACATTTTCACCTTGCTCGTCTAATACCGGTTTAACTTTGTTAAAGGTATCGATATCGCCAGCTGCCATAATGTTTAGCAAACCATCTTTAGCGTGAGCAGGAGTACGACCTAATGGTGCGTCAATCATGCCTGCGCCTTTAGCGGCTAGGTCTTCACCAATCTTACGGGTAGAGGCTGGGATAGAAGTACCAAAATCTACTAATACCGCGCCTTCTTTAATACCAGCTAAAATGCCGTCGTCAGCGTAGATAAGTTTTTCAACTACTGCAGAAGTGGTTAAACAAAGCATTACAATGTCACTAGCTGCTGCTAGTTCTTTTGCTGAGCTTGCTTCTTTAGCACCACGAGCAACACACGTTGCAACAGCCTCTTTATTTAAGTCCATTACATTTAGTTGGTAACCGCGCTTTTGCAGGTTTTCAACCATGTTGCCGCCCATAAGACCAAGGCCGATGAAACCGATGACAGGTTTTGTCATTTTCAACTCCAGTAAATCATATTGTATTATTAATAGGGGCTAAGCATATACCTCAGTCACTTTTTAAGCAATTGGCCAGCGGCTTTTATTTATCTTAAAGTACGAATTATTTGATTTTGATCGTACAAAAGCCGTCCTTTATTGCCCTCTAAGCAGAAATTCCATAAAGCCAACAAACCTTAATTTTCCGCTTTTAGTACTTAGTTCGCTTTTTATTACAAGCGCTTTGGTGCCGACCTAGCGACTAGAATGCGAGGGTTGGAACCGTCAAGGTTGATTCTTCATTTTTGTGCCTCAGCCATGAGCTCAAGCTTGGTTTATGACGTTGAGGCAATGATGAAGGGCCTATACCACATTGCGATGATTGCGGTTAAAAAGTCAGATACTCCAGAACATTTAGGGGCGATTAACGAAGGAGGACACTTGTTCCTAGCGATAATCATAACAATCAAGACATTGTTATTTACGTAGTACACCGTGCCGGGAATTAAGCTTGTGTTATTCAACCAAGAACTGATTTTTGGTTGAATACCTTTGGTTTATTAAGTGTGCATTGTTGCTAATGCGCTAATCTCCTAAGACTCTGCTCTGCCTTACTCTAAGGGGATGGAGTAGCTGTTCTTTATCTCTTTAACCGAGATATTGGAGTGCAAGGCACTTACACCGTTTACTCTTCGCAATTGGCTGATGCGTTCGTAATATTCATCTAAGTCTTTGGCAATTACTTGCACCATGTAATCAGCCCCACCTGCGATGCAATGGCACAGTGGGATCCACTCGGTGGCTGATACAAATTCTTCGAAGTTATCGGTGTTTTCAACATCATGACTACCTAGTGAAACTAAGGTAAAGCCTACCATGCTAAAGCCCAGTTTTTTGCGATTAAGCACTGCGGTGTATTCACTGATGTAATTGGCTTCTTCGAGTCTTTTCCAGCGCCGCCAACAAGGTGTTTCACTTAAGTTAACCTTTTCAGACAGCTTACTATTGCTAATGCGACCTTCACGTTGAATATGCTTCAGGATCGCAATATCGGTATCATCAAGTATTTCTTGGGTGTTTTCTTGTCTTCTCATATTTAATTTTAAAATATTCTGCCTTTAATAGAGTGTATTTTAACGCATAAAGCAAAATTCTTCCTGCATAAGCAAATAAACTATTCATCTCGCTATTAAAACTATGCTGAATATCGAATTTGTGTGGAGTGGATGTTTATGAGTGTTCAAATTGCAGTCGCTTTTTTGTTGTTTGCTACATCCATGTCTATTACACCTGGAGCTGGTAATTTAGCTTTATTGGGCATATCCAATCGCTTTGGCTTTGCTGCAGCTTTGCCATTTATTGCAGGCACCTCATTCGGAGTGCTGATTGTATTTGCGGGCACCAGTGCAGGGCTAATTAGCTTACTTACCGCCAATCCTGAGTTATATAGCGCTCTCAAATACTTGGGAGCAGCTTACTTATTGTATATTGCTTGGGGCATCAGCCAGCATAGTGTGGCCGAGCAAGATAGAGTAGAGCACTCAGCGGGGTTTGGGGCTGGTGCCCTAATTCAGGTGTTGAACCCAAAAGCTTGGATTGCTGCCATGACCGTCTTTTCGCAATTTACCGATGTGTCGGGAAACTACCTATTGCAGGTGAGTGTTATCATCGTAGCTTTTTTAGTTGTCACAACTTTGTGTACCATGGTGTGGGCCTACTTTGGCGCGGCGCTAAAACGCTTACTAAAATCCTCTTCGCAAATGCTGATTGTTAATCGCTGCTTAGGGCTTACTTTGGCGGCAACAGTGGTATTTATGTTGAGCCAAGGTCATTAATTTAACAGGTTCTATTGCTTCGAGCGCTTAATGCTCAGCGTATTTCCAGTGGCTAATTGCTTGAATGTGTTCAGGATGAATACCACAGCAACCCCCTATGATGGTGGCTCCAAGCTGGTGCCACTGTTTTACAAACTCTAGGTACTCTTCAGCCGATACAGCATTAGTTTGATTTAATGAGTTATTGGCTTTATGACCCGCTTGAATGGGACCAAAGCTATTGGCATAAGCGCCTATTTCTAACTCTTTTCCGAACGCTTTACTTAGCGCCTTAGTCTGCTTTATTGCCTCGGCCATAACCTCAGGAATAGAACAGTTAAATAGCATACCATCAGCGCCGGTATCGCAAACTTGTTTTACTGTGTCAGCAAGTAACTCGCCAGACCTTAGGCTTGCCTGCTCATTGGGGACGTCTTGTAGGGTGAAAGAGTAGTACTTTTTCTTAGTGCTGTTTTTAAGTGCCTGTTGAATAGTACTAAACTCCTCAATGCTAGAAATTGTTTCGGCAATCCACATATCTACATGGGGTTCTTGAGCTGCTACCAAAGTGTCGAGTATGCCCATTGCTTGCTTTGGTTCAAACAGATCGGGTCGATAACTGCCTAGTACCGGTGGGATGGCCCCAGCAACCGTAATCGGGCGCTGGCTGTTGCTTATAGCACACTTTGCTACAGAGTTTGCGATCTTAGCCGCTAGTTGCGCAAGTACTGCCCCTTGGCGTTCGAATAATTCCTGACCTAGATGAAAAGGCACACAAGCGTAGCTGTTTACAGTAATTATTTCGGCGCCCGCATCTATAAAGTTTTGATGAGCTTGGCGTACTAAGGAAGGTGATTCGATCAGTGCTTGAGCACTCCATAAAGGTTGTGAAAAAGGCGCTCCCATTCTTTTAAGTTCTCGGCCCATTCCACCATCTAACACCGCTACATGTTTACTCATTACTTCTATACCACCAGTACGCATTACCCTAATTACCATAAATGAGTCTAATTCAGATAATGCAACTAAATAATGAAAGTTTTTCATGTTGATGAAGCAGGCTTTACCTCTAAGATCTGTTCGATTAAAAGCTCCGAATTATAAGTCATCGTGCTTTAGTCTAAGCATCGCTTAAGGATAGAATCATTTAGAAAAATGAAGGCAGCCATTTCGTGGAATCTCTTGTAGCTTTCAATTTTAGCAAGCTTAGCGCGGCCGAGAATTCCGCTTAACAGTGAAATTACTTATAGTTTTGGTGTCAGAGATCGAACTTTTATCTATATTTTTCAATTTCTTATTTCTTATTTCTTATTTCTTATTGGTTTTTGGTTTAGGGTGAAAATAACAATTTTTGCTATGTTTGAGCGTCATGCTTTAGTGTCAAAAATCTCTTTTTTAAAACTCTTTCTAAGTCAGTTTGTCTAGGGGGATTGCTCGCCAGTTAACCGCAACATTGCTTTTTTCTCTAAATATAGAGCCCAGCTCCATTCAATTCGTACACTGTTAATAAACGAAACGCATGCGAATGAATGCTTAGCGATTCCAATTCGTTGGTTTCAACTTACAAAATAATTTTCAGTCCAATCGAGTAATAAAGGTTTGCTCGTCATCCACAAAAGCGACAAAGCCGCCGTGGTAGATAAACACCCGTCCGCGTCCTTCAACGAGGCAAGCAAGCTGTGGGTTTAAATCTTCTTCGTTATATTGGCTTTGAAAAGTGCCAGTATCGGTGATAATTCCGCTGAACGTAGGCAAGTATCCATGGGTACGCTTGGCTTGATCAATCAGGCTCAGCTCGCTGGCAGTAGAGAAGCATGAGGGGATCGCACCCGCTTCTTCGATAAACAGTGTTTTCAGTTCTTCAAAAGCTGTAATCACCAGCCAGTCGATGCCGTTAACATGATGGATAAACATAGAGTTTCTCGGTAGTTCTGATGCTGTGATTTTATCACTATCAGGGGAAGAGCTTAGTAGAGATTTAGTTGCTAAAGGCGGTATCTCTGTAACATTTCCGGACATTCACTAGGTCAACTTGAAACACGTTTTTGCCCCAAAGTTTGCTAGGTCTTCTTACGAACAACATCGGCACACACGTCTTTTACCATACCAAAACTAATGGTTTTACATCTCGACTTTTCTAGGTAACTAGAGAATTTGGTAGTAGCTTAGCCAAAAGGGTTTACGTTCTTTTTAATGTGATTTTATACAGTGTTATTTGGATTTTCAGTTTTTGCCCAATAAACTTGTTTGATCTTTGCGCGTCTTGCCTTGAGGTGGAAAAATTACAAGAGTAGTATCAATAACTTAGCTTAGTGTTGAAATAAATAATAGGTTTATTAACTGTGCATGCGCATTTTGCCCAAAGGTGTATTGAGCCTTTTTCTTGTTTCTTCATTAAATTCAAAAGATTAAGTATGCGCGTTTTCACTGGTCTAATGAGGTAAACGCACATGCGCAATATACAAATGTTATAAGGCTAAAAGGTTATGGTTAAATCATCTAAAGCAATTTTCTTAATTAGCACATTAATCTCATTGTTAGTCTGTTCTGGTATTTTGTATATTACTTGGCAACACAACCCTCAATGCGAGTTTCATTGTAACAACCAAATAAATTGGTTAGCGTGGTTGCCTTACGGTTTGATTTCAGGTGCTTTAAGTTTTTTGTTAATTGTAGGCTTAGCTTTTGGCGCTAATACATTAATAAAAGCATTGGTTATAGCGCCATATAACAAGGCAATTAAGCGGGACTAAAAACAGTTTGCTTAGTTTCGCTTCGCTTCACATTTTAGCAAACAATTTTTAGCCCCTTATTGGGGCGTTATATGTATATAGAGGAAGCAAAGATGGATTTCCCTAGTAATGAAGATTGCTATGATGCAATGTACCAATTCGCTTCTTACTACATGGAAGGTGAAGTGAAAGAAAAGTGGTTGGATATAATTGTTGATGGCCTTAAAACTGGCAGAAGTGCGCCAGGGAAAGGATTTCTATACGATCTAGACAAAGCGATTAAAGTGTCTGGAAAACCTAACATGCCAAAGCGTAAAGAGCTGTATCAGCTTATTTGTGAAGCATCAATTTAATACACATAACAAACGCATCAAGTCACCGCTGAAAAGCGCGGTTGGGACATCAAAACTACCGGCGATTTAGTTTTGGTGCTTCGCAAATTTTAAACCAATCGCCGCTACGTTTTGCTGCCCCTTATGCGGGCGTTAGAGTACAGGTAGGGAAATTGCGTAATCGACGATTTTTCAACGTTAGTAAAGCTGAGAATGAAGCCTTAAGCGCACAGTTCTCAGCTGTGGTTTCTGAACTGGAAAGCCATGAAGCAAGAGCCGTTTCCGTGTTTGACCATTGGCTCTCACAAAATGAAGCGCTGCGTGAATTGGACGATGTGCCTGGTTCTGTGCAGCAAGAAAGAGATGCTCGTTTGCACCAATTTGCACTGGAGCTTACGGCTCAGTTCAATGGCTTCCTGGTGAAGTTCATCGGTCGCAATAAGCAACGCATCACTTTCAGAAAGTTCGCAAATGACCATGGGCGCGCTAAATCCGTGAAGCCCCTGTCTTACAGGTACGGAGACATGTGTCGTTTTATCGTGGTTCTGCCAGATCTTGATGCTGTTTATGTGGAAGGCAGCGACTTCACTCACCACATCTTTGGTCAGGAAAACAAATATCTGAATGCAGTTCAGCAAATCGCACAAAACACCGGGCTGCATGTACTCTAACAAGGCAAATCAGCAAGCACTCGTCGCTTCGCTCCTCGCGTGGACAAAGGCCACAACGCTGCGAGCCGCTGGCCTTTGCCCCTGTTTGCGGCGTTATGTGTAATGGAAGCTTCGGTGTTAAATCATAATTCAAAGTTTCAAATAATTAACTTTATCGAACAACACAAATTAAATGGTGTTATGAATAACACTAAATGGAATAAGCTGTTTCATGATCTTAATGAAGTCGATGAACTAATAAGTTTCAAAGTTACTTATATTGATGGTACTACTTGGCCAGAGCCAGAAGCCACTTTTCCATTTACGTCAGAGTTAGCTCAAATATGGGGTAACTTCTTGGCTCTAGAATTCATTGATATCAATGCCAAAATTAGTCACTCTAGAGGCGCTTTACTAAACGATGAAGTAGTGGATCATATTGGTAAAATAATTCAAATATGCATTGATAACTCAGCTAAATTCTCGATAACAGAAGAAGGTGTTAGAATTTACGGGTATTTAAGACATAGCGACAGCGTCCAATTATACAATTACACATAACAAGCAGTTAAAGGATTGGACGTCTAAAGTTTGGCTGACGTTCGTTCCTCACAAATTATAGCCAAGCTTTAGCCGCCCCTTAACGTGGGCGTTATAAGCCTAAAGGTACATATGAGTAATCTTCAGCATAAATGGATGTTCGGTGGGGCAATTCTGCTTGTTGCAATTTCAAGCCTTATGATGGCTACTGGCGTTATGAAACCTTGGAATCCAATACCAATTTATCAAGTAATTCTTGCTTGGATCGTTTCCTTTTTCTATTTGTTATTTATTCCAATAATTTACCTGATTGAATTTAAGCTAATCTCTCAAAGTAAGCACTTTCTTAAAATTGTAACGGGCTTAACATTTTTGCTTTCACTTCTAAGTATCAAATATTTTTGGGTCTCTTGGGAATACGGGTATAAATATCAAGGTGAGTTACACACTAAAATAGTAGCTATAGAAAATTTAGTTGGATTTTCTGGGGTATTAGGAATTTGCTTCTGGGCTATCAAAAAAGAGAGTCAAATCGCAGGATATGTCGCCAACTTATTATTTTTTTCTATATTAGCTTGGTGTGCATTTCCATATTTAGGCTAAATGCCTTAGTGTAATCGGCTTATAACAAGTCGTTTAAAAGGACAAAAAACAGTTGGCTTTTGCTCCTTCGTCGCTTATTTTAGCCAACAACTTTTTGCCTCTTAACGAGGCGTTAGGTATTTATCAAGAAGGAGTCTAAATTTTGGTATCAGTTGTATTGTGGTTAATAGGATTAATAGCAATTATATTTTATGGTGGAAAGAGGGTCTATGCTCTATACAAAGCAGAGAAGCCACCTAACGGAGAATTTCTTAAGCAAGGAACTATTCTAATTTTTTACTCAACGTTAGTGGTAGGTGCGGCTCAATTTTTAAATGATGCTACAACTACTTATAATGTTAATACCCCTGAAGTTTCCCAGTTCTGGATACTTGTAGGGCTTTTTGCTTCTTACCTAAAGTATTTAGCTCCTTTTGTGTTTGCTGCAATAGGTGTAAATATGGTTTCTCATTCATTGGCAAATAAAAATACCTAACAAGGCCATTAAGAGCGGACCCGCAACAGCTTGCTCGGTTCCGCTTCGCTTCACATTTTAGCAAGCTATTACTTGTCTGCTTATGGCGGCGTTAAGTGCAAAGCCCCAAAGTCTCAAAAAACGTAGAGCTTGGGTAAATAAATTGCAGTATGTATCCATTCGCAAAATGGGCGGGTGCTTCAACAGGTTCGGTGTTCATACAGCCTGCTAAAGCGAGATGGTGGTGCCCAGGCATAGCCAATCGCATTCCAAAGGTTGGGTAGTTAGATCCTCCACAATTCGTCGTTGTAGGTTGGCTCAATCTATCAAATACGTGCGGTATTTGTAGTGCTTTCAAATAGTAGGTTTTACCTGCATACTGCGGTCAAAAGGGCAGTTTTTTGTTCAATGGTATTGTCCACTTAACAAAGCCATCTTGCATCGCCCGCAAGCGGGCTGGACAAATTTTCCGTGGTTCGTTTTGTGCTTTTCGCTTACGCTGGCACAAATCAAACCACTCCAAATTTGCCGCAAATGGCGGCGTTATGTGTATAAGTACAGGAGTTATATCAAAGTGAATGACGCAAATATCGAAATGGTCTTGGCTTCAATTATTAATAAATCTAAAAAAATAGAATACAACGATAATAATGGTGAAATATATATTCACTTGAATAACTTGGCAGTGGGGCAACGTGACTGCATCGTGACACTAGGTCAATTAAAAACGAGTATCGAATTATCATTAAAAAATTAGATTTGTTTGCCAAACACACATAACAAACAAATCAACGAATGGACTTAAAAAGCTTGGCTCAGCTCGTGGCTCGCTTTAATAGCCAAACTTTTTAAGCCCGTTATTTGGGCGTTATGAATCAGGTGGAAATGGATAAAGTAATTGTTTCAATTTATCTTTGGATAAAGAGGTACACGCATCCACTCAGGGTTTTGGGAGGCGTGTTTTTTGGTTTCGCATTATTAGCTGGGGTATTTTTGGATTGCGGGTAAAGAGATTGAGCCAGTAGCGTTCCTACTTGGTCTTTTATCATCGCTATTCCTCGCTAGTCCTTCGGTTGCTCAATACTTTGTACCAGACAGAAAAGCTGTACGTGACATGACTTTTGAAGAGGTACTTGATTTTATAACTACAACAGATGCGAAAGTTGACTGGAAAGGAATATCTACGGATTGGTCAAGTGAATATTTCCTAACTGAAGACCCACGCCTTAGGTTTAGAATGAACTATCTCGAAGATGGTTTACAAAATAGCAATTTTGTTGAGCCTTGGGCGAATTGTCATGCAGATACTAAAGCTCGAGGTTATTGGTGTGATTTGTATTATGACGGCTCTTTTATCGATAGGTTGATCTTAGTCGCTGTTGATGGTGGTCGTTCCTTACTTCCAGCTCCTGAAGCTGGAACACTTGAAGTTCTAAAATACAATTATTGTGTTGCTGAAATACACGATACATTGAACACTCTGACAAAGTACATGAAACGTTCAAAGCTAGCTGTACGAGATTCATAACAAGGCGTTAACACCAACTGTTCCATACTTTCGCTAATCCGAAACACCATTGAATAAGTCATCACCCAAACACGCTTTTGTCCAAAAGTGAGTTAGACTCTTTGTATCCTTCTTTTACCCTAACTTCTATCTATTTGTGAAGTACGTCCCTAAATATGGGGTGTAGTTTTAAAGTAGCGAAAAGAATTCCAAAGAAACTGAAACCTACAATAAGTCACTGATTTAGATAAATCCTTGCTTCATTGCTCATGCTGTATATACTAACAGTGTGCTGTATAAACTTACAGGTAGACTATGAAGCCCTTAACACCCCGTCAAACAGAAGTATTTGAATTAATTCGTCGTCATATTTCCGAAACGGGTATGCCGCCAACCCGTGCAGAGATCGCTAAAGAATTAGGCTTTCGTTCCGCTAATGCGGCAGAAGAGCACCTAAGAGCACTTGCTAAGAAAGGGGCTATTGAGATGATCCCTGGTGCTTCGCGTGGTATTCGCATTAGTGAAGAGTATTTGCCAGCCAGCGCTAATGAGCCAGTAGCCGAAGACTTAGAACCCGGTTTACCTTTAATTGGCCAAGTGGCTGCCGGCGAGCCTATTTTGGCGCAGGAGCATGTAGAATCGCACTATGCGGTAGATGCTAACTTGTTTAATCCTCATGCTGATTATTTACTGCGGGTGCAGGGAATGAGTATGAAAGACATCGGCATTATGGATGGTGACTTGTTAGCAGTGCACAAAACCAATGATGTTCATAATGGACAAGTAGTGGTGGCACGTTTAGAAGACGATGTTACAGTTAAGCGTTTTGAGCGCGACGGTAAAATGGTTTACTTGCACCCAGAGAATGAAGAGCTCTCAACTATTGAAGTTGATTTAGAATATCAAAGCATCGAAATCGAAGGCTTGGCGGTAGGTATTATTCGCACTGCCGATTGGATGTAAGCCCTATATAGCAATAAGTTCCGCCCTTTTTAAGCCCAAATCAGCCCGATTTGGGCTTTTGTCGTTAGCATCACATCTTTTGTGTTTATCCATAAAAATCTCAACAATATATTTACATTTCTTTAACTTAGGGGTTAATTTATAAGCAGTAGCTTGTATTTAGCTGTTGCTGTCTACTACTTTTGGGGTGGGGGATTTCCCTTTTTCTGCAGCTACTTTCCTAGTTTGGAGAGTTGTTGTCGTTGGCTACTAGCAAAGGAGAGCGCTGTGGGCCGATGGATTCAGCTAATAATGCTGACATTCTTTTCGTCGCAAGTATTTGCGCAAGAAATGTCATTCAACTTACGTCCGGGTGTTACCGCCATTAGTGAGCAGGTTTATGGCCTGCACATGACAATTTTTTATATTTGTTGTGCTATTGGGGTGCTGGTGTTTGGCGCCATGTTCTGGGCTATTTTTCATCATCGCAAATCTAAAGGGGCCAAGCCGGCTCAATTTCATGAAAGTACCAAAGTAGAAATTATTTGGACCATCGTTCCTTTCATTATATTGATAGGGATGGCGATTCCTGCCACTAAAACCCTGCTGGCCATGGAAGATCCTTCCGATGCCGATATCACGATTCAAGTAACAGGTTCCCAGTGGAAGTGGCATTACAAATACTTTGACCGTGAACTGGAATTCTACAGTGTGCTGGCATCTGATATGGATGAAGTTAACGGCAAGCTGGAAAAACGCAAAAACTACTTGCTTGAAGTAGACCGTCCGCTGGTATTGCCCATCGATAAAAAAGTACGCTTTTTGATGACTTCGGAAGATGTTATCCACTCCTGGTGGGTACCGGATTTTGCAGTTAAAAAAGACGCCAACCCAGGTTTTATTAATGAGGCTTGGACCATCATTGATAAACCCGGCATATACCGCGGCCAGTGTGCTGAGTTATGTGGTAAAGACCACGGCTTTATGCCGATTGTGGTTATCGCTAAAACGCAGGCCGATTATGATGTTTGGTTAGCCGAGGAAGAAGCCGCTTATCAAGCCAAGCAAGCTCAAGAGTTAGAGCTGGTTGCTATGACTATGGAGCAAGACGAACTGATGTCGCTGGGCAAAAAAGTCTACGACAAAAGCTGTGCGGCTTGCCATCAAGTTAACGGTGAAGGCTTACCAGGTGTGTTCCCTGGTTTGAAAGACAGTCCAATCGCTATTGGTGATGTGGGCAAACATATTGAAGTAGTTGTGAATGGTGTACCGGGCACTGCGATGCAAGCCTTTGGTAAACAGCTAGGTTTAAAAGAGCTGGCTGCCGTAATTACTTACGAGCGTAACGCTTGGGGTAATGATACCGGTGATTTAGTGCAGGCCAAGGATGTTGTGGCCGTGCAAAACGCAGCGCAGTAGGGAGAGAGATAATGAGCACGATTAGTGACGTTCATGCTGACCATGATGAGCACCATCACGGTGCCCCGCGCGGTTTAATGCGTTGGGTATTAACCACTAACCACAAAGACATTGGTTCAATGTATTTGTGGTTTAGTTTTGCCATGTTTATTACCGGTGGCGCGATGGCGATGGTGATTCGCGCCGAGCTGTTCCAACCAGGTTTACAGTTAGTAGAACCTAACTTTTTCAATCAAATGACCACCATGCACGGCTTAATCATGGTGTTTGGTGCAGTAATGCCGGCCTTTACCGGTTTGGCTAACTGGCTGATTCCGATGATGATTGGGGCGCCAGATATGGCCTTGCCACGCATGAATAACTGGAGCTTTTGGATTTTACCTTTTGCTTTCACCATGCTGTTAGCCTCGTTGTTTATGGAAGGTGGTGGCCCTAACTTTGGTTGGACTTTCTACGCGCCGCTTTCTACTAACTACAGCCCAGACAGTACCGCTTTGTTTGTGTTCTCGGTGCATATTATGGGGATTAGTTCGATTATGGGGGCGATCAATGTGATTGTTACCATTATGAACTTACGTGCACCCGGCATGACTTACATGAAGTTACCGCTGTTTGTATGGACTTGGTTTATCACTGCATTTTTGCTGATTGCTGTGATGCCGGTATTAGCGGGTGCAGTGACCATGGTGCTTACAGATAAGTATTTTGGTACGTCGTTTTTTGATGCTGCTGGTGGGGGAGACCCCGTATTGTTCCAGCACATATTCTGGTTCTTTGGCCACCCTGAAGTTTACATTATGATTTTGCCGTCATTCGGCATTATCTCGGCGATTGTTCCAGCCTTCTCTCGTAAAAGGTTATTTGGTTATGCCTCGATGGTTTACGCCACTGCATCTATTGCTGGTTTAAGCTTCATTGTGTGGGCGCACCATATGTTTACTACTGGTATGCCGGTTGCGGCTGAGTTGTTCTTCATGTTTTGCACCATGCTGATCTCGGTGCCTACTGGGGTGAAGGTATTTAACTGGGTAGCCACCATGTGGCGCGGCTCAATGACCTTTGAAACGCCGATGTTATTCGCACTGGCCTTTATTGTGCTGTTCACCATTGGTGGTTTCTCGGGATTGATGTTGGCGATTACGCCGGTGGATTTCCAATATCACGATACCTATTTTGTGGTGGCACACTTCCATTATGTACTAGTAACAGGCGCGGTATTCTCGATTATGGCCGCTGCTTATTATTGGCTACCTAAGTGGACCGGTAATATGTACGACGAAGGCCTGGGCCGGCTACATTTCTGGTGTTCGCTTATCTCGGTAAATGTGTTGTTCTTCCCTATGCACTTCTTAGGCTTAGGTGGCATGCCACGGCGTATTCCTGACTATGCGCTGCAGTTTGCCGATGTTAACGCCATTGTGAGTATTGGTGGCTTTGCCTTTGGTTTGTCGCAATTCATCTTCTTGTACATGGTGATTAAGTGTATTCGAAGCGGTGAACCTGCGCCGGCTAAACCTTGGGAAGGCGCAGAGGGCTTAGAATGGGATGCATTGCCATCGCCAGCGCCTTACCACAGTTTCTCTACACCGCCGGAGATTAAATAATATGCTTGGCCATGGCCGTTTAGTCACAAAGCTGCTGCTTGTAGTAGTGGCTATGTTCGGCTTTGGTTACGCCTTAGTGCCGCTGTATGACGTATTTTGTCAGGTTACCGGCATTAACGGCAAAACAGCTACAGAAGCCAGTGAAATAAGCCCTGTTACCGACCAACAGCGCACCGTAACCGTGGAGTTTATTAGCTATGTACCGCAAGGGCTTAATTGGAAGTTTGGCCCTAAGGTTAACCAAGTAAAAGTCCATCCAGGTGAGACACTACAGGTTGATTTTAGTGCTAGTAACCTTACTCCCAAACGTGGCACGGTGCAGGCGGTTCCTTCGGTTAGCCCTGGTTTGGCGGCCAATCATCTAAAAAAAGTCAGCTGTTTTTGTTTTGAGCAGCAAACCCTAGCTCCGGGTCAGCAACAAGACATGCCATTGTTTTTCTATGTAGATCCTGAGTTACCTAAAGATATAAATACCTTAACTTTGGCTTACACCTTATTTGCCGTAGAGGGCGAGCCGATTGAATCTGAAACTGCACAAGTAAGTGCCGATGGAGAGGTGAGCAATGACGCAGCCTTATGAGAAGTATTACGTTCCTGCGCAAAGTATATGGCCAATTGTTGGCGCGGTGGGTTTATTCCTAATCGCCATGGGCGCTGGTTTTTCTGTTCAACAAATGGGCAGTGAACAAAGCTACGGCCTTTGGATATTGTCATGTGGCTTTGTGGTAATTGTTACCATGATGTTTGGTTGGTTTGGCAATGTTATCCAGGAGAGTATGGATGGCTTATATAGTGCCCAAATGGACCGCTCTTTTCGCCAAGGCATGAGTTGGTTCATTTTCTCTGAGGTAATGTTCTTTGGTGCATTTTTCGGAGCGTTATTCTACGCCAGAATGATTGCTGTGCCTTGGTTGGGGGGCGCAGGTAACAATGAAATGACTGGCGCGGTGTTATGGCCAGAATTTACTGCCATGTGGCCGCTAGTTGAAACGCCCGGCGGTACAACAACCCAAGCGATGGGCTGGTTTGGCTTGCCATTGTTGAATACCGTAATACTGGTGATTTCGTCAGTGACATTGCACTTTGCTCATGTGAGTTTAGAAAAAGATAAACGTGGGCCACTTAAAACGTGGTTAGCCATTACCTTGGTGCTAGGTTTTGCTTTCTTATTTTTCCAGATTGAAGAATACATTCATGCATATCAGGAATTAGGCTTGCGCCTTGATTCAGGTATTTATGGCAATACCTTTTTCTTACTCACAGGTTTTCACGGCTTACACGTTACGTTAGGCGCCATTATGCTTACGGTGATGTTTTTGCGAGTACTAAAAGGCCACTTCTCCGGTAAGAGTCACTTTGCATTTATGGCATCGAGTTGGTATTGGCACTTTGTAGATGTGGTGTGGTTGTGTCTGTTTATTTTTGTCTATGTGCTTTAGTAAGGGCGTGGGTTGGGCTGAATGATGCCCAAGGCCATGGCGAGTAAAACCAATAGGATAACCAACACGCTAAAGATTAAGCGTTTACCTAAGTAATGGGTCATTGGTTTTTCTCCGCCCTTTAGCATTACCCGTAAAGCAAACAGCATGTTCACCACTACAAACAGGATTAACGCGGTAATTAGCAGTTTTATGACCATAACTAAGCTCTCTCAAAAGGCTGATAAAAAAACAGTTTCTTACCGCTTGATACTGTTTGTTGTGCTTATGGTTGCGCTGATAGGGCTAATGGTCAAGCTTTCCTTGTGGCAATGGCAACGCAGTGAACAAAAACAGCAGTTATTAGATCAATACCAGCAGCAATCACAGCTCGAAACCAGCTTAGAACAGGCCCTTGCTTCGGGTGTGCAGCCGTTTCAATTAGTTACGCTAAGTGACATTGCAAGTTCGGGTAAGTTTTTGTGGTTAGACAATAAAGTAAATGAAGGAGTAGTGGGGTACGACGCCTATACCTTAGCAGATACCCCTCAAGGCAATGTACTAGTGCGTCTTGCTTGGCAGCCCGCTGGAACAGATAGGCGTTTGCTACCAGAAGCCATAAGTGCTCAAGAGCTACCTTCGCGCTATCGATTAAGAGAAATAAGCTTGCCAGTGGTACTTAATCAGCAGCACTGGTTAGAAGAGTTTCCGCAGGGATTGCGGGTTCAGCAAATCAATATTGCGGCTTTGTCCGATTATTGGAATCTTGAATTATTGCCTTTTGTGCTAGATAGCCAACTTGAGCATAGTTCTGAACAGCTAGTGTCAATATCGCCGCAAAAACACCAAGGTTATGCGCTGCAATGGTTGTTAATGGCCTTAGTTGCCGTTGGCTTAACCGTTTATTTTTGCGTGCAAAATAGAAACAAGGAAGGTTTATGAGAAGTCACCAAAAAACCATGTTGTTACTTGCTTCGGTATTTTTAGTGCCGCTTATTTTGGCTTGGGTGGTACTTAAAATGGGTTGGTATGAACCGGGCGCACTAAGTCATGGTGAATGGTTAGAGCCGCCAAGACAGCTGGAAAACTATCCCATAGGTAAGTGGTCGATTGCTCAGGTTATTGATGGCGACTGCTCGCAAGCTTGTTTGCAACAGCTTAGCAAACTCAATAATGCTTGGTTAGCTTTGGGCATCGCCAAACAGCAAACTCAAAAAGTTGCGCTTATTTCCGGCGAACAGCTCAATCAAATAAACGATGGCCTTGAGCAAATGAGGTTGGGACAAGCTAATCAGCAACTGGCCGATTACGATCAACAGTGGTTAGTGATAGACCCAACAGGTTGGGTGATAATGAGCTACCAACCAGCTCAAGGTGATGAGCAGATCAAAGGGCTAATCACCGATTTGAAGCGACTGATTAAAAATTCGCGGTTTCAATAGAGTTTAAGGACAGCATATGCAAAAGGGATTAATTGCCGCTATTTTACTTGCCATTGTTGTCATTGGTTTAGGCGCGTTTACCCGCTTAACTGATGCCGGTTTAGGTTGCCCTGATTGGCCTGGCTGTTATGGGCAGTTAGTGGTTCCACAGAGTGAAGAGCATGTTCAACACGCGGCTAGTGCTTATCCTGAGCGGCCGCTAGAAGCGCACAAAGCCTGGAATGAGATGATTCATCGCTACTTTGCTGGTGGCTTAGGTTTGCTAGTGGTGGGACTAGCTGCGTTGGCATTTTGGCAAAAGCAACACCGCTTTTGGGCGCTAGCCTCGGTGCTGCTTATTGGCTTTCAAGCCATATTAGGCATGCTCACGGTGACACTTGGTTTAATGCCCATTGTGGTTATGGGCCACCTATTGGGTGGTTTTTCAATGCTGGCTTTATTGTTTACGTGGTTGATGATTGCAAAACGTCCTTTAGCTAAGCCCCAGCGAAGTGGCCGTTGGTTGTGGCTAGGTTTGTTGGTACTAGTTGTGCAAATAGCATTAGGTGGCTGGACATCGGCTAACTACTCGGCCATTTCTTGTCAGGGCTTGCCGCTTTGCCATGAAGAGTGGCTAAGCTCTTATAAGCTGGATGCATTTGATCCGCTGCCGCTTGCTACTGGCAATGATTACGAATTTGGTGTGCTTAGTCATGAACAGCGCAAAACCATTCATGTTACTCATCGTATTTGGGCAGGCGTAACAGCCATCTACTTGTTCATACTGGCGCTAAGTTACATTCAGCGACGGCATAGTGATATGGAACGAGGGCGCGCCTCTAGGCTGATTTTTATATTGTTTACTCAAGTCGGTTTAGGCGTTGCCAATGTGCTTTGGCAAGTACCCTTGGCGATAGCTGTGGCACATAACTTAGTGGCTGCCATGCTGTTGTTAAGTCTAATAAGTTTAATCTTGGCTCACTATCAGGGTGCGGCCGTAGCAACATTCGTTGAGCAAAAGGAGACGCATTATGGCGAAGTTGAACACGCTTAACCCGCCAAGTTCACTCAACAAAGGCATTAATTGGCGCGCCTTATACAAACTTACTAAACCCAAAGTGGTAGCCCTTATTGTGCTCACTGCGGTGGTAGGAGCATGCTTGGCAACTTCTGGTTTGCCGCCTTGGCAAGCTCTGCTAGTAGGTAACTTAGGCATAGGTTTAATGGCTGCGGGCGCTGCCGCCTTTAATCACTACATTGATAGCGAAGCAGATGCCGCAATGGCACGCACTCATAAACGCCCTTTGCCTACTGGTGCTATAGCCAATTGGCAGGCCTTGTTATGGGCCTCACTTTTATCGGTGGTGGGCTTTGCCATGTTGTATTGGTGGGTCAATCCACTGACTGCTTGGTTAACTGCAGCTAGCTTAGTGGGGTATGCGGTGATTTATACCCTTTGGCTTAAACGAGCTACGCCGCAAAACATTGTAATTGGCGGCTTGGCTGGCGCTATGCCCCCATTGTTGGGGTGGACGGCAGTAAACAACGCCATATCGGCTGAACCCTTATTGCTAGTTATGCTGATATTCACTTGGACCCCGCCACACTTTTGGGCCTTGGCCATTGCTCGCCGTGAAGATTACGCCAAGGTTAATATTCCAATGCTGCCGGTTACCCACGGTGTTGGCTTTACCAAAAAGTTGATAGTTCTTTATTCTCTGCTGCTATTCGCTGTTGCTTGGCTACCCTTTCTAGTAGGTATGAGTGGGGTGCTTTATCTCGTATTAAGTTGTGCGCTTAACCTACGTTTTATGCACTTAGCTTGGAGACTGTATAAGGGGGATAACCAGCGTGACGCCATGCGCCTATTTGCCTTCTCGATAGTGTATTTGATGTTGTTGTTTGTTGCCTTGTTGGCAGACCATTGGTTGTTTGCTTTGCTATAAACAGCCCCTAGCCTTTAAAGGCTTGCCGAGAGTGTAACTAACTCTTACACTCTCGCTATCGCCTGCTTAGTTTCCCTTTCATGTCTGTTTCGCGTTTTTCCGCCATTGCGGCCATTGCCGTGCCAATGATTTTATCTAATATCACTATTCCTTTATTAGGGCTGGTGGACACCGCTGTGATTGGCCATTTAGATCATGCTTATTATCTTGGCGGGGTTGCCTTAGGCTCAATGATGATTAGCCTGGTGTATTGGTTATGTGGTTTTTTGCGCATGTCGACCACAGGCTTAAGTGCGCAAGCTTTTGGTGCAAATGACCAGCTAGCGTTACAGCGAATAGGCTTTAACTCTGCCTGCATTGCTGTGCTTATTGGATTGGCCTTACTGCTACTTAGCCAACCAATATTGCAACTTGGTTTGGCTTTAGCCGGCGGTAGTGAGCAGGTTCAATTTTATGCGGCGCAGTATTTCTCTACCCGTATTTGGGGCGCACCAGCGGCACTGCTTAACTTAGTGCTGTTGGGGTGGTTATTGGGCATGCAGAACGCTCGAGCCCCCATGTTACTGCTGATTGTAGCCAATACCACTAACATTGCCTTGGATGTGCTGTTTGTGGTGGGACTAGATTGGAAAGTGCAGGGTGCTGCTTTAGCCAGTGTGATTGCCGACTATTTTTCATTGGCAGTTGGCTTGGCGTTGTGCCGCCAGCAGTTTTTAACGCGATTTAATGCCTTACCGTCGTTAAAGGTTTGTTGGGCCGATTTTAATCGCCAGCATTTGGCGGGATTATTCTCGCTAAACCGAGACATATTTTTGCGCTCACTTGCCTTGCAAGCTTGTTTTGCTTTCATCACTTTTCAAGGCTCGCGTTTGGGTGACCACATTGTTGCGGCCAACGCAGTATTACTTAACTTCTTGATGTTTGTTTCTTTTGCTTTAGATGGTTTAGCTTACGCCGTAGAAGCCTTAGCGGGTAAAGCCAAAGGCAAAAATGACCGCGCTTTGTTTGTGGTAACGATTAAACAGTGTTTGCAGTTAGCCTTAGTGGCGGGCATTGGCTTTAGTTTGGTTTTTGGAGTACTGGGTGAGCAACTGGTTGCGTTGCTTACCGATATACCTGAAATCCGCAGCACTGCGGCTAGCTACCTTAATTGGATGATTTTGCTGCCGTTAGTCTCGGTATGGTGCTTTATCTTAGATGGAGTTTTCATTGCTACTTCTGAGGGGCGCATTATGCGCAACTCGATGTTGTTGGCTAGTTTCGCCGGGTTCTTTCCGCTTTGGTGGTTTACTCAAAGTTGGGGGAACCACGCTCTATGGTTGGCGATGTGTGGTTTTATGGCGATTAGAGGAATGAGCTTGGGGTGGGTTTATTACCAGGCTCTAAAGAGCCAGCGCTGGTTTAAGCATGAGGCTTAACTGAGCGAAGCATTTCGTTGGCTATTACCGCAACGCCATTGTAGCTGGTTTGAAAGGTATCGCTGACAATAAAACCATAATCTTGGTAGAGCGCTTTGGCAGGCCAATTGCTTTTGGCAACATATAAGCAGGTAGTGTCGTTGATATTGTTTAATAGGTGCTCTAGCAGCTGTTTGCCAAACCCTTTACCTCGTGCGTCGGGGTGGACAAACAAAGCGCTTATCACCGAGCCTTGGTGCGCGCCATAAGCCACTACCTTATCGGTTTGATAGACAAAAATAGTTGATTGTTTAAGAGAGGCGAAACGTTGCTGATCTTGAGTTAATGGTAGAAGACTAAATGTATTTTGCTCAAAGCGTAACTCGTCGAGTTTAGAAAGATTGTAAATGTTAATAATGGAGTTCAGATCGCTATGTTGGTAATCACGTATTTGCACGGCCTGAACACCTTTAGTAGTAGCTTAGTTACACACCGTCTACATAACCTAGTTGACGCCAAGCTTCGTAAACAAATACCGATACTGCATTAGATAAGTTCATGCTGCGGCTATCGGCCAACATTGGAATGCGCAGCCTAAATTGACCATCTATCTCATTTAGCACTTCATCAGGTAGGCCGCGTGTTTCAGGGCCAAACATTAGATAATCACCCGCTTCAAAAGCAAAGTCACTATGAAAACCGCTGCCTTTGGTGGTACAAGCAAGCAAGCGCTTAGGCTGCTCGCTGCTTAAGAAGGCTTGGTAGTCGGGGTGGCGTTTTACCTCGGCAAACTCGTGGTAGTCCAAGCCGGCACGTTTAACTTTTTTATCATCCCAGGCGAAACCTAAAGGCTCGATAAGATGTAAGTTACAACCGCTGTTCGCCGCTAAACGGATAATTGCGCCGGTGTTTTGCGGTATTTCTGGTTGATATAGCACAATGTTAATCATGATTAATCCAAGTGGCTGCGAAAAGCGCTATTGTAGTGGCAAGCGTAGGCTAACTTCTAGCCCTTTACGCGAATGATTGCTGGCGCTAATGCTGCCGCCGTGTTGGCGAATCGCCGATTCGGCAATCGCCAAGCCTAAACCCACCCCGCCACTGTCACGGTCTCGTGCTTCACCGCTACGATAAAATGGTCGGAAAATGCTGTTTAATTCGTCATCAGGAAGGCCTGGGCCGTCATCTCGCACAATCAAGGTGAGCAGGTTGTCTTGCACACTCGCGCTTAGTTTAACCTTACGGTCTGCGTATTTAAGAGCGTTGCGACAAACGTTCTCAAGTGCCGATGCGAGTAGCTCTGGGTAACAAATCACACTCAGTTGCTGCGGGTAGTTGGCACTAAACTGTTTGTTTAACTGTTCTGCTTCAAACTCACAATCGCTAACTAAGTCTTCAATGAGTTCCTGCAAGGTCATTTTTTGTTGTTTGGCGTTAACTTGCATGCGCGATAAAGATAGCAAGGCGTCAATCATTTCGGCTAGGCGTTGCGATTCTCGCTCTATTCGCTCCACTTCGGGAGTTACTTGCTGGCGCTTTTTATGTAGCGCGAGTGCCATGTTTAAGCGAGTAAGTGGCGAGCGCAGCTCGTGAGAAATATCACTAAGCAGGCGTTGTTGGTTGCTAATGGCTTGATTAAGGGTGTCTACCATTCTCTGCAAGCTATCAGATAGTTGACCAATTTCATCACCACGATTGATCTCCGGTAATGGTGTATCTAGATATCCCAGTGACACCTTATTCGCGGCAGATTGCAGTTTTTTAAGTGGCCTTACGATGTGGCGAGTAAGTAAGAAACAAAGCGCTAAACTCAAACCTACGGCTACTAGCGACAAAAACCACGGCGATACACCAAAGTTACGGATAGCGTGCAGCTGTTCTGGGTTACTTCGGCGCTCTACATAGAGTAGGTAACGCTGGTTATCGATGGTAAGCGCTTGCGGACCAATCAAAATATGCTTTTTATCGAGCATGATTCGAGGGTCTTCAATATTGTCGTGGTTAACTAAAAAGCGTCTCATGCCCCGGCTGATGTTTTCACGGTTTACCACTTCGCCTTCGCTATTAACGATAAAGGGCTTACCAAAACGTGATTTAAGGTGAGGCTCTAAACGCGGGCTTAACATGCGTTCAGGGTTACGCTCTATACGTAGGGCAAATTCATGTAAGTTTTTTACCGCCCATTTAGGCGCTTTGAAGTTGTCTTCGCTAAGCATTCTGGACAGGTTAATCGACACAAAAGCCGTAACCAGCAAAATCATCCAAAATGAGATGAAGATTTTTACAAACAGATTGTTGATTAAGCGCTTCATTATTACCACTCTAACCACATGTAACCTTTGCCTCTCACCGTTTTGATACGCGGCAGTTGGTCTTTGCGAGCAGGGATCTTTTTACGTAAATTACTAATGTGCATATCCAAGCTGCGATCAAACGCTTGTAGGCGTTTACCCAATACTTTTTGATTCAGGCTATCTTTTTCTAATAGCTTGCCTGGCTGCTCCAGCAAGTGTTGTAGCAATAACAGCTCGGTACTGGTGAGCTCTAACTCTTGCTCATCACAGTGTACTTGCTGTTTAGCAACCGAGAGGGTCAGATCTTGGTGGCAAATAAGGTCTTGTTTAGGGTCGGCTGGCGGACTGTTTTGAGTGCGTCGTAAAATGGCTCTTATGCGCGCTAGCAATTCTCGCTCGCTGAAGGGCTTGGCTAAGTAGTCGTCGGCGCCTAACTCTAAACCCAGTACTCGGTCTATCTCATCACCTTTGGCAGTAAGCATTAATACCGGTTGTTGGTTGTCTTTACGTAATTCTTTTAATACTTCGAAGCCGTTTTTACCCGGCATCATTACATCGAGCAGAACTAAGTCGTAACGCTTTTCTGCTAGCTTGGCTAGGCCGCTCAAGCCGTCGTTGCATACCTCACAACTAAATCCCTCTAGTTCTAAGAGTTCGCCGAGTAACTCGGTCAGTTCTTTGTCGTCATCTATAAGTAGTAAATCCACTGGGCGATTCTCTATTCAACATTAATAAGCAAATTGTACAAAACTCACAGCGCTTTGCCGTGCTTAATGTTCGCCTTTTACATAGCTTTACACTTTGCTGCGGTTAGTTTGCATTGGCTTTTGTAGACTACAAATGACCGAATAGACCCGAGGAAAGAAAATGAAAAAGTTACTAGTTACTACCCTTGTTGGCGCACTTGTTGTTGCTCCTGTAGCCTTTGCTGCTAAATCTAATGGTGAAGGTAAGCAACGTGGCGGCCATCCAGCCATGAAGATGATGAAGCAGTTAGATTTAACTGATGAGCAAAAGGCCCAAGTAAAAGAGATTATGCAGCAGCATAAACCTCAAGCCAATGCGGAACAGCGTCAAGCGATGTATCAACAGCGTATGGAAATTATCACCGCAGCCAGTTTTGACGAAGGTGCCGCTCAAGCGTTTATTGATGTGCAGCAAGCTAATCATCAAACTCGCATGATGAATATGCTGCAAGCTCAACAGGAAATTTATCAAGTATTAACCCCTGAGCAACAGCAGAAATACCAAGAGTTAAGTGCTAAAAAGATGGAAAAACAGCAAAAGCGTATGCAGAAGGGCGATAAAAAAGCTCAACTTTAACATGCACTAAACGTTATACTTTACAAAATCTTCCAAAGAATTTGTAAAGTGGATAAGCAACGTTATCAGCGCTTGGTCACCTTAGCTACATGGGTTGCAACTTGTGTAGCGGTGACCTTGCTTGTTATTAAAAGCGCCGCATTTTTATATACTGGCGCGGTAAGTATTCTTGCTTCCTTAATTGATTCACTAATGGACATTGCTATGTCGTTAGTGAACCTTCTAGCAGTGCGCTATGCCCTGCAACCCCCCGACAAAGAACACAGTTTTGGCCATGGTAAGGCAGAGCATTTAGCTGGTCTTGCGCAAGCGGCCTTTATTACCGGTTCGGCCTTAATGCTGATGTTTGGCGGCGTGAGTGAATTGCTACACCCCAAAGCCATTGAGCACAGCACTGTTGGTATTACGGTTATGGTAATTTCTACTGTTATCACCTTTGCCTTAGTCATGTTCCAGCGCTACGTTATCGCTAAAACCAATAACGCAGTAATTAAAGCCGATTCGATGCACTATGCCATGGACATATACATGAATATTGCAGTGCTGGTGGCCTTAGTACTTAGCTTTTATGGTTGGTATTGGGCTGATGGCTTGTTCGCTGTGCTTATTGCCATTTATATTTGTTACGGCGCCTTTGGCATTGGTAAAGAGTCGGTACAAAATCTATTGGATAGGCAGCTTCCAGAGGCCTTTCAAAAACAAGTGCTTAGCTCTGCTTTAGCGATTGAAGGGGTATTAGGTGCTCATGATATTCGTACTCGCCAATCTGGGCATACAAAATTTATACAACTTCATTTAGAGCTTGATGATAAGCTTAGCCTGTATGAGGCGCATAGAATTGCCGATGAGGTTGAAGCTGCTTTTATGGCCGAGTGGCCGGAAGCTGATGTATTGATCCACCAAGACCCTCAATCGGTGGTTCCGCAAGAAAAGAAATTAGATCTTGAGTAAGGTGAAGTAGTGGCAAAGGTAAAGGATTATCAAATCAAACAAACTCTAGCTGAGACGGTATGGTTACAAATCCGTGATGAAGCAACCCGCATGGCGGCAGACGAGCCAATGCTATCGAGTTTCTTTTACTCCACCATTCTAAATCATCACAGCTTGTCTTCTGCATTAAGTTTTCAGCTTGCTAGTAAGCTTGACAGCTCAACGGTTCAAGCGATTTTACTGCGAGAGTTTATTGAAGAAGCTTTGTTGGCCGATCCTGGTATTTTAGAAGCCGTAGCCGCAGATATTGTTGCGGTAAAAGACCGAGATCCGGCAGTAAAATACTACGCCATCCCGTTACTTTACTTAAAAGGCTTTCATGCCTTGCAAGGCCATCGAGTTGCAAATTGGCTTTGGCACAAAGGCAGACTAGCCTTAGCCCGTTATATGCAAAATCAAATCTCAGCGGTATTTGCGGTTGATATTCACCCTGCTGCAACCATTGGTAAAGGCATCATGCTCGATCATGCCACCGGTATTGTAGTGGGTGAAACTGCGGTTATTGAAGACGAAGTTTCAATTTTGCAGTCGGTAACTTTAGGTGGTACCGGTAAAGATCGTGGTGACCGCCACCCAAAAATTCGTCGCGGTGTATTGATTGGAGCTGGGGCTAAAATCCTTGGTAACATCGAAGTTGGGCGCGGTGCTAAAGTAGGTGCGGGTAGCGTAGTATTAGAGTCGGTTCCGGCTCATACTACAGTTGCTGGCGTACCGGCAAAAGTGGTTGGCACGCCTAGCTGCGACATGCCAGCCATTGATATGGGGCAAAATATTTAACCTGGCTACTCTTGTGCTTCGATTAATGAAAATCGAGGCACTGGCTTACCTTCAAACTCCACGTTTTCAAAAAACATATCGTAGGGTCTCACCCATAGTTTCCCTTCACCATATAAAGGCTTGTAAAGCACCAATACTTCTTCTGTTTCTGAGTGTATTGCAGTATCAATAACTTGGTATTCTGGGCCTTTGTAGTGACGATAACGGCCTTTTTGTAAATTCATGATTATTTATTCAACAACTAGTTAGGGAAATACATTTCTACCCTTGTTGGCTATAGATGACAAGAGTATGCTGCTTTAAAAGCAGTCACCATCAGTAGGTGAACACTAACTAGCGTTCATATATCCATGATGACTGACTCAACAAAAATAAGCTGAGTTGGCTTTGAGACGGAATTAACGGGAGAAATATTAATGTCTTTTGATGTATTAGAAAAATTAGAAGCAAAAGTGCAGGTTGCAGTTGATAGCATCGAACTATTACGTATGGAAATTGACGAGCTTAAAGAGCAAAACAGCAAGTTAAACGACGAGAATGGCCGTTTAGTGCAGGAGCAACAAGCTTGGCAAGAACGCCTTAAAGCCTTACTAGGCCGTATTGAAGACGTTCACGCCGAATAATTAGTTACTTGAGAGCTTATTCTATATCTAGCGGCTCTGGCGATAAAATTACCCCGGTGGTATCTGCATAAATGTGATCTTCTGGAAGGAAGGTCACACCACCAAAGTTAACCGGAATGTTCACATCGCCGGTTTCATCTTCTGCATCAGCGCCTACCGGAATAGAGGCTAGGGCTTGAATGCCTATGTCTAAGTCTTCCAGTGCATCTACATCACGAACGCAACCGTAAACAATAATACCGTCCCATTCATTGTCGGCGGCCGTTTCGGCGATGCTTTCATCTACCAAGGCGCGACGTAGCGAACCACCGCCATCAATCAACAATACTCGGCCAGTTCCAGACTCTTGAACTACCTGAGCAATTAAGCCGGCATTTTCAAAGCACTTAATGGTGGTAATTTCGCCCCCAAAAGCGTTTCTGCCACCATAGCTGGCAAACATCGGTTCAACAACGTCAACCGTATCTGCATAAAGGTCACAAAGTTCAGAGGTATTATATTCCATGGTCTGGATCCTAAATTGGCCCGAATAATCGCTACCAGTATAAACCCTAAGTTGCCGTTTTCAATTAAGAAATATCAAGTCTTTTACTTAGGACTTAATGAGCGTTGAAGTAAATGGCAGGTGCAAAAAAGCCGCCAATCTGGCGGCTTGATAAAAGACTTAACGCGATGCTTACAAAATAAAGCGACTTAAATCTTCATCTGCTACTAAGTCGTCTAGGTACTTAGTCACGTAATCGGCATCAATTACGATGGTTTGTCCTGCATTGTCTGAGGCAACAAAGCTTAGCTCTTCCATCAGCTTTTCCATTACCGTGTGCAAGCGGCGAGCACCAATATTTTCGGTACGCTCGTTTACTTGCCATGCCGCATTAGCGATGCGACGAATGCCGTCTTCGGTAAACTCGATGTCTAAACCTTCGGTGGCCATTAAGGCTTTGTATTGCTCGGTTAAAGAGGCATTTGGCTCAGTAAGAATACGGACAAAATCTTCGGCACTTAAAGCGCTAAGGTTTACGCGAATCGGCAAACGGCCTTGCAGTTCAGGGATTAGATCTGAAGGTTTAGCCACTTGGAAAGCACCAGAGGCAATAAACAAAATGTGGTCGGTTTTCACCATGCCGTGTTTGGTACTTACCGTTGAACCTTCTACCAAAGGTAATAGGTCTCGCTGCACACCTTCGCGGCTTACATCTGGGCCTGAGGTATCGGCGCGTTTACAAATTTTATCAATTTCATCTAGAAACACGATGCCGTTGTTTTCTACCGCATGCAGGGCTTTTTCTTTAAGCTCTTCTGGGTTAACCATTTTGGCTGCTTCTTCTTCAACCAACAGCTTAAAGGCTTCTTTAATTTTGAGTTTGCGCTTCTTGCTGTCTTTGTTGCCCGAAAGGTTTTGGAACATGCCTTGCAGCTGGTTGGTCATTTCTTCCATACCAGGAGGCGCCATGATCTCTACACCAACTTGTGGTTGAGCCACATCGATTTCGATTTCTTTATCATCGAGCTGGCCTTCACGTAGTTTTTTACGAAATGTTTGGCGAGTCGAGTTTTCTTTGGTGTCTTCTTCGTGACCAAAAGTGTCTTTAGCGGGCGGAAGTAAGGCATCTAGTATGCGGTCTTCGGCTTGGTCTTCGGCGCGAAAACGGAATTTTTCGGTTTCTTGTTCGCGGGTAATTTTAAACGCAACATCAGCTAAATCACGAATGATGGTCTCAACTTCTTTACCCACGTAGCCCACTTCGGTGAACTTGGTCGCTTCTACCTTAATAAACGGCGCGTTGGCTAGTTTGGCTAAACGACGAGCAATCTCGGTTTTACCTACACCCGTTGGGCCAATCATTAAGATGTTTTTTGGGGTCACTTCTTGGCGCAACTCGTTATCAAGTTGCATACGACGCCAGCGGTTACGCAGAGCAATCGCTACCGCACGCTTAGCGTCACTTTGGCCAATAATGTGGTTGTCTAATTCTGAGACAATTTCTCTTGGGGTCATTTCCGACATAATTTCTTCCTGCAAAGCTTTAGGCTTTGGCGTCTAATTCTTCAATAGTGTGGTTTAGGTTGGTAAACACACAGATGTTTCCAGCGATGGTAAGGCTTTTCTCAGCAATTTCGCGTGCGCCTAGCTCGGTATTTTCAAGTAATGCTAATGCAGCAGACTGGGCAAATGGCCCGCCAGAGCCAATAGCAATCAGGTCGTGTTCTGGCTGCACTACGTCACCGTTGCCGGTGATAATTAGCGACGCTTCGCTGTCGGCTACTGCAAGCAACGCTTCTAGCTTGCGCAGCATTCGGTCGGTTCGCCAGTCTTTGGCAAGCTCTACTGCTGCTTTAGTTAAGTGGCCTTGGTGCATTTCTAGCTTAGCTTCAAAACGCTCAAATAGGGTGAAAGCATCTGCAGTACCACCTGCAAACCCTGCGAGTACTTTTCCGTGGTATAGGCGGCGCACTTTTTTGGCGTTGCCTTTCATTACGGTGTTGCCAAGGGAGACTTGGCCATCGCCAGCAATGATCACTTTGCCGTTGCGGCGTACGGAGACGATAGTAGTCACGTTATTTCCTCAGTTTGTTGAGCTAACTTGCAGCGTTAGCTTGGCTATAACTGTGAAATGGGGGGGAGTCGCAGAGTTTTCAAGGTGTAACTTAAAAAACAGCGCGGTTTTAGCGCTCTTGGTTCTCCTCTAACAGGGCTTGTTGCTGCTGAGGGCTGAGTGAGTCGAATTGCTTTAGTAGCAGCCTAAGTAGTTTAGATTTAGCCACTTTATGTTGCTGGGAAGCTTGTTGTAAGTGGCTAATTGCCGATGCATCGAAGGTAAAAGTACAGTGGCGGAAATTTGTTGTAGGTTTAGCCTCGCTTGTCAGTTTATTTACGGTGCTAGGTTTACCCTGTGCATAGTTATCGGCGTCTTCAATAAATTGATCAACACTTACTTTGTTGCGCTTAACAGTTTGTTTAGAGCGCTTTTTAAGATCAGTTAAACTCATGAGAGTCTTCTTGTTGGATCGCAAATAACTCATCAACAATGGCGGCTATTTCCGCCGCGGCTTTACCATCCTGCTCTATTTCAATCACCGAGCGGCCACTTTCTTCGCTATCGTCATAAATGTTGCGAGAGAAGGTGACAGAGTCTAGTACGTGTAGACCAAAGGAGCGGCAAACGTCTTTTGCATCAAGTATCCGTTGTACTTGGCTAGGTAAGGCAGGGCACTGGGTAATAACAAAACTGGCCACCATTTTTGGGTTAACCATTTTACAGGTGCTAAGCATGTCTTCCATGTGCGGTAGGGTTTTTAAATCACGGCGTTTTGGACGCAATGGAATAAGTACGTATTTTGCGACCGACATAGCGGCGCGCATTGCGAGGTTATCTTGGCCGCCGCAATCAACAATTACAAAGTCGTAGCCACCTTCTAGGCTTAATAGGTCTTTGCGGATCTTGCCGTAAAGTTGAATGCAGTTGATACCTGGTAGCGATTCATCTTCATTACGGGCTTGAATCCAATCAGAAGTAGTGCGCTGTGGGTCGCAGTCCACCATCAAGATGTTGGCATTTAGGCTGGTTTTAAGGTGTACAGCAATGTTTTGTGCGAGGCAGCTTTTGCCACTGCCGCCTTTTTCTCCACCTACTAGTATTAGCATGGCTGCTCCTTGTTATCGCTACTTGTTGTTTTTTATCTCGTTAAGATTGCTACAAGTAATAATAAGTATAAGACAGTTCGCCAGTTTTGCTCGTGCAGGTGGTTTTTCTATAGTAATAACAAAAACATATGATAGCTGGAGAAATTTTTACGGTGACAGCGTGCAACCTTGGCTTTCATTTCTGAGGTATCACTATGCCCCGCAGAAAATTGTATTTTTAGCTTGGTTCCTATTTGCAGATCGTTGCTATGTTTTACCAACATGCCACGTCGAGAGATATCTATGCAGGTTGCTTCAATGCTTTGATCTTCGCCTTCGCCGTCTTTCCACGTTAGTTGCACTGGCTCATTCTCTAAATCCAGTCGCATTGAGCGACGACGGTCGAGCTGCTCTAGTTCCGTGTTTTCCATTTCATCGCGTTCCTATTACGAGTCGCGGATTGAAGCTTATAGATATTCCGCATTTTAGTTATTCCTAACATACTAGCCTAGCTACATTTTTATAACATAGTTGAGAACTAGTTCAAATAACTAATATTTTTAATTGCTTAGCGTTGTTTTTTTCTGTCTTTTTCACTAAAGGGTGAGGATTTTTTGCTGAAATAGTGCCCTAAAGTAGTTGTTTTAACGGTCGATTGTTAATACAAAACTTTAATACTACTTTGATTCTAACTAATTAAAAAATAAGCTGAATTAGGATTATTCAGCTTATTTAGTGTGGGAGGTGTTTTAGAAGTTCCAATGCCAAATTTGGCAGCCATTAATTTTGGCTCGCTGCAGTATGTGTCGAGCACGTTCTGCGTCGCGTTTAGTGGGGTAAGGACCTAAAACCACTCGATACCATGCGCCGTTTTTCCCTTCGGTGCGTCTAATTTGGCTTTCTAGGCCGGCAAAGGCGATAAGCGCTTTGCTTTCTTCGGCTTTATCTCGGCTGCGAAAAGACGCGCACTGCATTTGATAAGGCTTGCTTGGTTTAGAGGACTGCTCGGCAATCTCTACTTCAACCTTTTTCTCTTCTAGCTCTTTAACGTAAGTACGTTCTTTAGGTGGCTCGGGCAGCGTTGTTTTGGGTTTAGTGGGCGTGGCTGTTTTAGGTTTTACTATCTCGCTTAGCTCTGGTGCGGGGGTTGGGGCTGTGCCTTTAATATTAAAGAGCAACGCTGCAAATCCCACAATAGCCGCAATTACCGCTAATGCTAGCGGTAAAGGGAAACGTTTATTGTTAGATACCGCGCGGCTAGGTTTAGCCGCGCGCTTCTTGGGCTTACTACGCCCTACGTAATCCTTGGCCATGCTTACATACGTTCCAGGGTTTCAATTCCTAGTAGTGATAGGCCTTGGTCAAGAACTTTGGCGGTAAGCGAGGCTAGGCGTAAACGGCTAGATTTAGTATCGGCTGCTACGTCTTCTTTAAGAATTGGGCAGGCCTCGTAGAAGGTCATGAAGGCACCCGCTAGCTCGTAGAGATAGTTACACATCATGTGTGGCATACCTTTGTTAGCCACGTTATGTACCGCATCGCTAAATTGAATAAGTTTTTGTGCTAATGCAATTTCGGCATCTTGCTCTAAGCTAATTGCTTGCTGCAAATTGGCTACATCCACTTCCGAGCGGCGAATAATTGATTGGATACGGGTATAAGCGTACTGCAAGTAAGGAGCTGTATTGCCGTTAAAGGCCAACATGTTTTCCCAATCAAAAATGTAGTCGGTAGTACGGTTTTTCGATAAATCGGCGTATTTTACTGCACCCATAGCAATCGCTTTAGCGGCTACCACTTGTTGCTCGGCATCTAAATCGCGAGATTTTTCAGCCACGATGGTTTGCGCGCGTTGCTCAGCTTCTTCTAATAAGTCCACTAACTTAACAGTGCCGCCGCTACGGGTTTTAAATGGGCGCCCATCTTTGCCCAACATCATACCAAAGGCGTGGTGCTCTAATGGAACTTCCTCTGGCACGTAACCGGCTTTGCGAACAATGTTCCAAGCTTGCATCAGGTGCTGGTGCTGGCGTGAGTCAATGAAGTACAGTACTCGGTCTGCATTAAGGTTTTGGTAGCGGTATTTAGCACAGGCGATGTCGGTGGTGGTATACAAGAAGCCGCCATCTTTTTTCTGGATGATCACACCCATTGGGTCGCCGTCTTTGTTTTTGTATTCATCAAGGAATACCACGGTAGCGCCATTATCTTCTACTGCTAAACCTTGTTGTTTTAAATCGGCTACCACGTCGTTAAGCATGGGGTTGTACATGCTTTCGCCCATAACATCGTCTTTAGTTAACGATACATTTAAGCGGTCGTAAACGGCTTGGTTATGGCTAAGGGTAATGTCTACCAGTTTGCGCCACATAGTGTTGCAGTACTCGTCGCCACTTTGCAGTTTTACTACATAGTTACGGGCACGTTCGGCAAATACTTCGTCGCTGTCGTAGCGTGCTTTAGATTCGCGGTAAAATACTTCTAAGTCGGCTAATTCAATATCGCCAGCATCGGTGCCACGCGCCTCTACTTCTTCTAGGTTGGCGATTAGCATGCCAAACTGAGTACCCCAGTCGCCAATGTGATTAGCGCGAACCACTTTGTGACCTAAAAACTCTAAGGTGCGAACAACAGCGTCGCCAATAATGGTTGAGCGCAAGTGGCCTACGTGCATTTCTTTGGCTACGTTTGGCGCTGAGTAATCCACCACAATAGTTTGGGCTTTGTCAGCAGGCTTAACGTTAGCGGTTGGCGAGCTAGCCATAGCTTCAACTTGCGACGCTAACCAATCATTGTTTAGGTAGAAGTTAATGAAGCCTGGTCCCGCAATCGCAGTTTTTTCTACCAAGGCTGAAGCCGGTAGGTTATCTACGATGAGTTGAGCCAACTCGCGTGGGTTTTTGCCCGCAGGCTTAGCAGCCATTAGCGCAAGGTTGGTGGCTAAATCACCGTGAGCTTTATCTTTGGTTCGGTCTACTTGGATACGTGGTTCGAATCCTTCAGGCAGCACCTGCTGTTGTTTTAGGGCTGTGACCGTTTGTTCCAGAAGTTGTTGAATAAGCTCTTTCATGTAGGTTGGCACCAATCTCGCGTAAATAAATTGTACAAAGCGGGCATTTTACCGACAATTTGTGACGAAAACTATCTCTTATCTGGGCTAATTAGCCTTAGTTTTGGAAGCTAGGGGAAATCACCGAAGATCCTAGGTGCTGCTTGGCGAGAGATTGATCTTTTAAGCCTTACAAAAAGCCTTAGATTTATTGCATGTCGTAAGGGTCGATATCCAGTGACCAACGTACTTTGCGGCTTAGTTTTAAGCTTTCTAGTTGAGGTAACAGGCGATAAACCAATTGGTGCAATTGCGGGCGTTGTTCGGCTTGAATCAACAGTTGCATACGAAACTTACCCGCACGGCGAGCTTGTGGCGCAGGGCAGGGCGGAAATACCCACGTTTCGCCCTGCTGTAACGGTTGAGCAAGTTGGTATAGCTGTTGGCTAAGCTCGTTAACTGCGTTGCCATCGGCAGCTTCAAAGCGAAACAGCGCCTGAAAGCTAAAGGGCGGTAGTTCGGTATCTTTACGCTCGTTTAAGGCAAAGCGAGCAAAATGTTGGTAACCGTTGTTGATAAGATCTTGCAACAGCTCGTGTTCAGGGTGGTGAGATTGCAACAACACCTTGCCCAGCAGGTTCGCTCGACCAGCTCGGCCAGCTACTTGAACGTAAAGTTGGGCTAAGCGTTCTGGCGCACGAAAATCAGAGCAAAACAACGCGTGGTCTATGTCTAATAAGGCAACCAAGGTTACATTTGGAAAGTGGTGGCCCTTGGCCAACATTTGGGTGCCAATTAATATTTGGTATTGGTTGTTGTGAATATCGTCCAGTAACTGTTCTAAGCTGCCTTTGCGGCGGGTACTGTCGCGGTCGATACGCGCCACTTTGTATTCGGGAAATATCTCCAGCAAGGCTTCTTGCAACTGCTCGGTGCCTAAACCTGTTGTTACCAAGTTGGTAGAGCCACATTTTTCACATTGGTGTGGCACGGCTTTTTGGCTGCCACAGTGGTGACAAGCTAAATGGCGAGGCTGCTGATGATAGGTAAAGTAAGCCTCACAACGCTCACATTCGCATACATGGCCACACTCATGGCACAGCAACGCAGGGGCGTAACCTCGGCGATTTAAAAACAGCATTACTTGGCGGCCAGCTTTTAACTCAATGCGCATGGCTTTAATTAGTGCTGGTGATAAACCTGAGGATAAAGGTTGCTGGCGAATATCCAGTAATTGTTGCTCGGCCAATACTGCATTACCGGCGCGTTGCTTTAGTTCTAAGTGTGAGTAACGGCCGCTTAGCGCATTGTGCAAACTTTCTAGCGATGGGGTGGCAGAGCCAAGCACCACCGGCATTTTTTCTAAGCGGGCACGCACTATGGCTAAATCGCGCGCGTGGTAGCGAAAGCTGTCTTGCTGCTTAAAAGAGCTGTCGTGCTCCTCATCGATAATAATTACCCCAGGGTTTTTCATGGGGGTGAATACTGCCGAACGCGTGCCAATAATAATGCCTGCTTCGCCTTGTTTGGCTTTAAGCCATGCGGTAAAACGTTCGGTGTCGTTTAACCCAGAGTTAATCGCATAAACCGGCACTTTAAAGCGCTCGGCAAAGCGCGCTAAGGTTTGTGGCGTTAAGCCAATTTCGGGCACCAATACTAAGGCTTGTTTACCTTTAGCAAGCACTTCGGCAATAATATTTAAATACACCTCGGTTTTGCCCGACCCGGTAATACCCTCGATAAGAAAGGCCTGAAAACTGCCAATGCTTTGATTGACTGCCGCCACTGCAATGGCTTGTTCTGCATTAAGCTTCAGCGAGGCTTGGTTGTTGGTATCGCTTTTCGACCACAGCGCTGGTGCGGGCGTAATCTCATGTTTTTCGATAAAACCTTTATCTACTAGCGCTTTAATGGCAGTACGGGATAATTCTTGTTGCTTGCATTGTTCGTCACTCAGCTGGCCATCTTCTTGCTGTTGCAAGCTGCCTAATACAACCCCTTGCTTGGGGGCGCGGGTAAAGTTAGCTAGATCGGCCGCTTTGCCTTGCTCGCTTAAACGCCACACAACAATGCTTTTAGCTTTGGCTGGCTCACCTTTGCGTAAAAGTGCCGGCAAGGCTTGGCTGATAACATCTCCTAAGCTGTGGTGATAATAAGAGCTAGCCCAATTAAGTAGCTTAAATAGGCTTTCTGGTAATAATGCTTGTTGATCGAGTGATTCACTAAATGGTTTGAGTTTATCTTCGGCAATGTCGCTATCGCTGGGGTGTTCTATTACCAAACCCACTTTTTCGCCTTTACCAAAAGGCACCTTTACCCGAGTACCAATGGCTGGCATGGGGGTGTTTGCTGGCACGCTGTAATCAAAAAGGCGACGCAGGGGAATAGCTAAGGCAACACGAACAATCGACACTAATGAATAAACTCAAGCAAAAAACCTGTCTCATTCTACTGGCAGAGCACCTTGCGGAGCAAATCAAGCGTTTGGCGAATTTTTGCCCGCTTTTTGTTGTTGGGTGCTTGCTATGCTAGGTGGCTTCTTATATGATCCGCCACCTAAAATTTATAGGCTCTGATAGAGTTGCTTTCGTATGGTGTTTGGTGTCAATTGTGGCGACCAGATGGCGATACGGCCCAAGTATTGAGGTAATCCATGAAAACTGATATCCACCCAACTTACGAAGTACTTACTGCTACTTGTTCTTGCGGTAACGTAATCGAAACTAAATCTACTCGCACTGGCGCAATGTTCCTAGACGTATGTGACAAATGTCACCCGTTCTACACTGGTAAGCAACGTAACGTTGATACCGGTGGTCGTGTTGATCGTTTCAACAAGAAATTCGCTGTATTGGGCAAAAAATAAGCCAGCCTTATTTTCGCTACACAGCAAACAAAAAGCGCCTAAGGGCGCTTTTTTTGTGTCTGGGGCTTAATAGTTTTTAGATTAAGCTAAATTGCTTTTTAGTTAGAAGTTTACCTTCATGGAATACTTCAAATAACCAGTCACCAGTAACAGCTTCCCATTTTTCTTCGATGAAGTAGAAATGACAATTACTCGTTGTCCCGTTTTTTAGTTTTAGCGTTTTACTGTATGACATCGAAGTATAGATTTTCCCGTCATCATCTATCATTTCAGGGCTGGTAATCGATTTAGTTACTTCAACCTTTTTTTGTCCAGCTTTTACTTCAAAACAATAACCAAAAGTTGTACCCACTTGAGCTGCTATCTCAGTTGTTTGCTTAGTGACTTTTCCACTCTTACCCGTTAGTACCGAATCGTTTGGCGTATTGCTTGCTGAGTATTCTCCTGTGAGACTTGATTGCCCGTAAATCCCGTAGTCGAGAATTGTTGAAGTTACTTCGGTATTTGATTCAGTACTGGCACATCCTGCTAATAGAATTAGCGCAGCTGTGTATAGCTTTTTCATGATCATCCTTGACGTTATTAACTGACTTAAAATAGAAATTTTTTTGAGGATGATAACTAACTAAACTAGAAAGTCGATTGCTTAATGTTTTGCTGAGCTTATTTTCTTTCGAAGTTAGACATACGCAGCTGAACTCATTAGCAAACGCAGTACAAACTTTCACTTCATATTTAGTGTCTCCTGAGTGTTCAGATAATGCGGGGCAACCTTTCTTTTGCTTCATTTTCTTTGGTTGTTCAAAGAAAATGACGTCGCAGTTAGGCGAAACGGGAGCGTTTAGCTAACAGATGAGAAATAAAGCAAATGGAGGCAAGCGTAGCCTTAGGTAAGATAAAGCAACAAAAGCCGCTTAATCAGCGGCTTCGTTTTATCAATTAGTACTTAGTTGTTGGCTTCTTCTCTCTGCTCTAAAGAGTGAGCTTTACCCAAAGTCCAAGTGTCATAATCTCGCAGCAAATAGAGAGCTAAGCATGCAGCGAGCATTGGCCAAGCAGCAAAGAACAATAAGTTATTAAATGGGTCTAGATACTTAGCAAATGAAGAAAATGTTGAACCAGCATGCAGTACCAATACTGCAAGGTAGGTGATGTTTTTCCATAAACCTAAGGTAAAGGCTGCGATAAAGGCCAGTTGTGCAAGCCCCATGGCAATAAGTGTATTGGTGGTTAAATTTAATCCGTAAAAGCCAGAGAACACTTTTATTGCATGCTCTGGCACAAGTACTTTATCTAAGGCCCATATTGTAAACACGAGGGCAATGCTTAGCCTTAAACATAAAAGACCAAGCGATAGTTTTGAGGCTAACTGAGGAGGGTACGACGTTTTCATCCTTTTACCTATTTTAAGTTAAGAGCCTGTTTACAGACCGGTAAGCCCTCAATTTGATTACAGTTTATGAGTAAAAGTTGGTGAAAATAATTTGTCGTACGCTGGGTTTAGGCAACAAAAAAGCCGCTCAATGAGCGGCTTCCTAGTTTCTTATTCTTCTTTATCCAATTCCGCTTGGGCGGCTTTCTCTAAGGCCGGGTCGGGCTTGTCTTTTTGCAAGTCGGCGTCGTCGGGGAGCGGCTGGCCTGTGTAGGCGTGCAAAAATGCTTCGCAAAGTAGCTCACTGTTGGTGGCGTGGCGTAGGTTATTTATTTGTCTACGGGTTCGCTCATCGGTCAATATCTTTAGCACTTTTAGTGGGATAGATACTGTGATTTTTTTTACTTGTTCGCTTTTTTTACCGTGCTCAGCGTAAGGGCTGATCCACTCACCATTCCAATCTGTAGACATTCTGCAATACACACCAAACTAAAGAGACCCTATTGTAACGGGGGAAATGCGACTTAGCAATCCAACAGCAAAGACATTTAGACGTCTAGAAGTGTTGACGTCTTTTTTGCTAGTGGTAAAGTGGCAGGATAAATTGAGGGAGTAAATCAGCAATGTCTTTAAAAGATCTACAAGCGGCTACTATAGCAGTGCGCAGCGGTATTGAAAGTGATACCCAACACGGTGCGGTAGTACCGCCTATTTATTTGTCGAGTAACTACAGCTTTGCTGATTTTAACCAAAAACGCCAGTTTGATTACAGCCGTTCAGGTAACCCTACTCGCCACATTTTAGCCGAGGCGATTGCCGATTTAGAACATGGCGCTGGTGCGGTAATTACTAACACCGGTATGTCGGCGGTTAACCTTGTTACTGCCTTGCTTGAGCCTGGCGATTTATTGGTTGCGCCGCATGATTGTTACGGTGGTAGCTACCGTTTATTCGACAGCCTAGCTAAAAAGAATGCCTTTGAAGTGGCTTTTGTTGATCAAAACGATGACGCAGCTCTAGCTCAGCTATTGGCTAAGAAGCCTAAATTGGTGTGGTTAGAGACCCCAAGTAACCCTTTGCTTCGAATTGTAGACATTAAAGCCATTGCCGAGCAAGCACATGCTGCTGGCACGTTGGTAGTGGTAGACAACACCTTTTTGTCGCCTGCCTTGCAAACGCCAATTTTGTTAGGTGCCGACATTGTGGTGCACTCGGCCACTAAATATATTAACGGCCACTCGGATGTGGTGGCCGGTATGGTGGTTGCAGCCAACGAAGAACTGGCCGAGCAATTGGCGTGGTGGGCAAACTGTTTAGGGTTAACGGGTTCTGCTTTTGATTCGTACCTTACTTTGCGAGGTTTGCGTACCCTTAAAGCACGTATGAATGTACACCAACAAAATGCCCAAGCCCTGGTGGAATGTTTGCAGCAACAAGAAGCGGTAGGCGCGATTTACTATCCTGGTTTACCAGAGCATCCTGGGCATGTTTTAGCGCAAAGCCAGCAAAAAGGCTTTGGTGCTATGTTCAGTTTTGAATTGAATTTAGAAGAAAGCCAAATGGTTAAGTTTTTAAAAAGCTTACAGTTGTTTTCTTTGGCGGAATCTTTAGGTGGCGTAGAGAGTCTAATTGCTCATCCGGCTACCATGACACACGCTGCGATGTCGGCGGAAGCGCTAGAAGAGGCTGGCATTTCTAATCAGTTATTGCGGGTATCGGTAGGCTTGGAAGATTCGCAAGATTTAGTTAATGATTTACAGCAGGCCTTTGCCCAACTGTAGTTTTACCAGCGTTGTAGAGAGGTAAGTCATGTCGGTAAATAGACATGTGCATAAATTTGGTGGCAGCAGCTTAGCTGATGCAGGGTGCTTTAAGCGGGTGGCGGCCATTGTGGCCGAGCATACCCAAGCACAGGATTTAATTGTGGTATCGGCAGCGGGTAAAACCACTAACCGTTTAATCAATATTATTGAGTTGGCTAAACAGGCCGATAATGCTGCAGCCGATGCGCTAACCGGTTTAATTGAATTCCAAAGCAAGTTGGTGAATGAGCTTCTTGATGAAGCCGCTGCCAAACTGATCCTAACAGCGCTTGATGGCGAACATCACCAAATCGCTAGTATTCTTGAAGGTGAGCTTACAGCCTTTACCTGTAATGAAGTATTGTCTTTTGGCGAGCGTTGGTCTGCACGTTTATTAGCTGCTTTGTTAAGTGCTCAAGATTGCCAAGCCGAGTGGTTAGATTCTCGCCAGTTTTTTAAAGCGGAGTTATCTACTCAACCGCAAGTAGATGTTGCGCAAAGTACACCGTTATTAGCTAAATGTTTAGCTGAAAAAGCCGCTTGCCGTATAGTGGTAACGGGGTTTATTTGTAGTGATAGTGAGCAGCGTACCGTGACTTTAGGTCGCAACGGCAGTGATTACTCGGCTACCGAGTTAGCCGCCTTGGCCGATGCAGTGTCTACTACGATTTGGAGTGATGTAGCTGGTATTTATAGTGCTGATCCACGTTTAGTGAAAGATGCGGTATTGCTCGAAAACCTTGCGTTGAATGAAGCTGCAGAATTATCGCGAATTGGTACCTCGGTATTGCATGCGCGCACCTTAGAGCCACTGGCGCGCTCTCGCCAAAAAGTGAACTTGCGTTGCAGCTACGCTCCCAACGATGGACAAACCTTAATTCACCGTAAGGGCGCAAACAGCCACAGCGCTAAAATTGTTACCTCGGTAGACAATGTGGTATTGCTGGAGCTTACTTTTACCGAAGATTTTTCTCACAATGCCACCGCGTTGTTAGAAGCTTTGGCCTGTAGCCATTTAGCACCTGCTACTCGCCATAAACATAGCGAAACCGGTTCTTTACGTATGGCTTACACCTGTGAGCTTGTGGATGAAGCCTTAGCAAAAATAGACCAACTGGCGAGCCAATTTCATATCCAAAAAATTGAACGTAGCGAAGGTTACAGTTTAGTGGCTCTAGTGGGTGCGGGCGTGTGTGATAACCCGCAGCAGTGTTACCAGTTTTTTCAGCATCTGGCTGAACAGCCATTAGAGTTTATTCACTCTAGTGCTGATAAATTAAGTTTGTGTGCGGTGGTGAGAAAAATCACCTTAGAGCCGCTATTAAAAGACTTGCATAGCCACTTATTCAAGCAAAAAACCAAGTTGGGTTTGGTGGTATTTGGTAAAGGTAACATCGGTAGCCAGTGGCTTGAGTTGTTTAGCCAGCAACAGGCTAAGTTGGAGCAGCAACATCAAATTGAGTTGTGTTTGGCGGGTGTGTTTTCTAGTAAAGCTGGCCATTTAGATTTTGCTGGCTTAGCGCTTGAGCAGCTAAACAGCAGTGAGGCCGATACTGCACTTATTTGGCCAGAGATATTTGATAAGCTAAAGCGTCATCCCTATGACGAGCTTGCTGTGTTAGACATTACCGCTAGTGAGGCATTAAGCGCTTATTATGGTGAGTTTGCTCGACATGGTTTCCACCTTATTACCACTAACAAGCATGCAGGGGCGAGTGAGCAAGCTAATTATTCAGCCTTGCAGCAGGCCTTTAGTGACCATGGTGCGCAATGGTTAAGCAACGCCACAGTAGGGGCGGGCTTGCCAGTGCAAAAAAGTATTCAAAGTTTGCGCGACTCTGGCGATGAGATTCATACTATCTCAGGAATATTTTCTGGTACCTTGAGTTGGTTGTTTCAACAGTACGACGGAACAGTGGCCTTTTCTGAATTGCTCGCCGATGCCTTAAATCAAGGTCTAACCGAGCCAGATCCTCGCGAGGATCTTTCTGGGAAAGATGTGCAGCGCAAGTTGCTTATTTTAGCTAGAGAGGCGGGGTTACAGTTGGAGCTAGCCGATATTGCGCTTAGCTCTTTAGTGCCAGAGCATTTAGCGGCCTTAACGGTAGAGCAGTTTTTAGACTCGATGAGCGAGCTAGACCAAAGCATGTTAGAAGCCTTTAATGACGCTAAACGTCAAGGCAAAGTGATTCGTTTTCTAGCCAAAGTGAATCAAAAGGGAGAGGCTGAAGTTGGCTTATCGGCAATTGATGCACTTCATCCTTTTGCTAACCTTAAACCTTGTGACAATGTGTTTGCCATTGAGAGCTTATGGTACAAGCAAAACCCTTTGGTGATTCAAGGGCCAGGCGCGGGCAGAGAAGTGACAGCAGGGGCTATTCAAGCTGATTTAGTTAGCCTTTGTAAAAGCCTTAAATAAGCTGATGTTGGATAAAAAAAGGCCTCTTAAACTAAGAGGCCAAATAGGATATTAAGGGTGTTTACAAACGCTTGAAGGTTGCTACCTTCACTCTAGTTTTAAGGGTTGCTAGAAAACCTTCCGCACAAGAAAAGGTGGCATGAAGCCACCCCTCAATTTTTACTCACACTTGCTTACCATCATTGTGCCAGCAGCTGACACAGGATCTGCATTGTCAATTTTAAGGCTATAAACGTACTTACCTGCTTCAGGAATCGTTACGTTCATTTCTTTACCAGAGCCTTCAATGCGTGATACTGGGAGTGTTGTTCCTAATACAACAGTTTGACTCGGAGTCGACACTTCGAAACGCTTAGTACTGTCGTCACTCCACTCAGCAACTGCGTATTTAAAGCCAAAGGCTGTATCACTAGGCTCATCAAATACCAATTGATAGAGGTTGTTACCTTTGTAGTTTAGTTTGTGAGAATCGACCGCAGCCCAGCCGTTGTGAGAACCACGAGCAAATACATCTTCGCCGATTGGCCCAACTTCACTTGAATCAGGTAGGGTACAATCTGCTAACTCGCCTTCTCCCACAATGCCGCCTGTATCTGGGCCTTCTGGAGAAGGATCTACAACTTCTAAGAAGCGAGACTCTAGGGCTCCTAATGTGATTTCATATTCACCAGAAGCTTGAGAAATAAGGGCATCGCTAACTAAGTCTTTCAGGTCGCCATTGCTACCAATTTGCGCATCGCTAACGGTAACAGTTTTGGCTGAAGTGCTAGTATTGGCTAGGAATAATACTACGTTATCTCCAGACAACTTGTGGTCAAAATAAACATTGACTGCTTCGTCGGTAACGATTGCAGTGCGTTCGCCTTTATATAAGGCTGGGTTTTCTGAACGAATTTGCATTAGCGTTGATATGTAGTCACGCAAATCTGCTTGCTCAGTATTAGCTGTAAATATATCACCGTTGGTTCGGGCGCCAGTTGGCAAGCCTTCAACTTTTCCGCTGTTTCGAGCTACGTGGTCATCACACAAACCAACTGCTGCACAGGTAGTGTTGTCTTCTTGGTCGGCAAAGCCAGGTACTTCATCGCCAATTTCTTCGCCATAGTAGAAAGTAATTGGTCCTGAATAGGCAGCCAAAAACGCATTTGCTGCTTTATGTCGTAACCAGTATTCTGATTCATTCGGTTCTGCGATGTTGCCGCGCTGTTGTAAGTCGCCTAAGCGAACTAAATCGTGGTTAGAGATAAAACCATTAGGAACGGCGTGTTCAGGGTAAGCAGAATGTGTGCTAAATACACTGGCTAGGTTGCCCGCGCTGTGATTATTGCCGCCACTTTCTTCCACAGCATAAGACTGAACAATGCGGTATCGACCTGGGAAATCAAAGGCTGAGCATAAACCGGGCTGTTCTGTTGTTCCATAAGCCTGTTCTGCAATTTCAGATTCACCTCTCCAGATTTCGGCAACTAGGTAGCCCATAGGATTAACAGTTTCGCCATTCATGGTGTAGGTGGTTGCTTTAGATGCATCTTCAACCGCTTTACGAATTTCGCCCCATGCACCAACAGGTACTTGATAAGCTTGGTCTAGACGCCAGCCATCGATACCCAGTTCTGTTACCCAGTAGCTAGCAACTTCTTTATAAAACTCAAGGGTATCGTTATCGGTACCTGGGTAGCTAACAGGGTTATCAGAGCCTGAAGGCGTTAAGCCATTTGGAGAAGGAGTTACATTGCCTTTATGGTGACCAAATACGCCATCAAAGATTACGTACATGCCACGCGCATGTGCTTCATTTACTAATGTGCGAGCTTGCTCTATGGTGCCAAAGTTAGGATCGATGGCGAAGTAATTACGGGTAAAGTAACCGGTAGCATCTAGCTTGCTATCGCCTTCTGAGTCAAAGATAGGCGTCATCCAAACGGCATTCATGCCTAAGCTTTGGATGTAATCAAGCGAGTCAATAATACCTTGCAGGTCACCTTTGTGGTGGCTAGTACCGTAACCGTCGTTGTAGTCGTGGTTTGAATCACCATCGATAAACGCTTCGGTCATCACTTGATAGATGCGCAGTTCTTTGGCTTTTTCATAAATTTCAGCATCACAAGCATAAGCTTGGTATTCATAATCAGGTGTTCCGCCGTTGCCGCCGCCATCACCGCCGCCACCGCCACAAGCACTTAAACCAAATACTACTGCCATTGAGATGGCGCTCTTGGACCAATTCATTATTCATCCTTGCTAAATACAACTTATATGAGCTCAGTTAATCACAGCGTCTGTAGACTAGATACTTGATAGCGTTTTCAGATTGATGGAAAATTGACCCAGCTCGCATCTTTCGTTTAATTGAGAATATTGTTTTTTTATGAAATGGTTTTCATTTTGATTATTCTGTTCAAGAAACGATTCATGGTTAAAAACTTGGTTTGTGAGGATTTGCATTGTTCGATTTGGGTTTTTTACTACTCACGGTATGATAGCCCTACAAATAGAAAGAAAGTGGCAGGTTTATGAGTGGCGTTAGGGCCCAGCAAAAAGAGAAAACACGTAGAGCAATTATTGATGCTGCGTTTAGTCAGCTAAGTGCTGAACGTGGTTTGTCGAGCTTAAGTTTGAGGGAAGTGGCTAGGGAAGCGGGTATTGCACCCACTTCTTTTTATCGTCACTTTTCCGATATGGAAGAACTGGGACTAACCTTAGTAGATGAAGGTGGATTAACCTTACGCCAGCTTATGCGCCAAGCGCGCCAGCGCATTATTGCCAGTGGTGGCAGTGTTATTGGCACCTCGGTAGAAACCTTTATGGAGTTTGTTTATAACAATCCTAATGTGTTTCGTTTGTTGCTGCGTGAGCGTTCAGGGACATCTCCGGCTTTTAGGGCCGCTGTGGCGCGGGAGATCGCCCATTTTATTGCCGAGCTTACCGACTATTTAGAGCTGCAATATCGCTGCCCGCGAGAGGATGCGCAAATGCAAGCCGAGGCAATGGTGATCATTGTTTTTAATGCTGGAGCATCTGCTTTAGATTTAGCCGAGTTTGATCGCCAATTGTTGGCCGATAAAACCATTAAACAGTTACGCATTGTTGCCAAGGGAGCGGCACTCTACAATCGCTCGGAAGCCTTAAGTTAAGAGGTGAATATGAAGGTAAGAAAATCGCTGCTATTGCTAGCTTTTATTGCAGGCTTATGTGGTAACGCCAGCTTGGCCCTGTTTACGGTGCCTGAGTTAAAGTTTTCGGTGTTTCCAATCATTGCCTTTGTACTGGCCATTATGCAGCTGTACCACTTATATACTGAGAAAGACTTAAGTGAAGACTCACCCTTAATGAGTGTAGCCGCCTTTTTGCTGGGCGCGCTGGGTTATTCGGCCATGTTGCGTGCTCAGTTCCCCGACATCGGTAGCAACTTAGTATTGCTAATCATCTGTTTGTTTATTGGCTTATGGTTGATGTTTAAGTTAGGTGGCTTTAAACGCTAAGGTTTGAATTTTTAAGTTATTGTAAAGCCTGCTTCCATGCTAAATCGGCCTGTTGTTGGTAGGCTTTCCAATCTCCTTTTAACCAGCGTTGGCGACCTTTTTCTGCAAAAAATAGATGCAGTTGGTTATCAAAAAATTCCCACACTTGGCCATCGGTTGCAATTAAGCCCTCGCCTAAAGACAGCGCATTGGCACAAAATCCGTTGTATTTAGCTTGGTAGGTCTCGGGACTAGCCGCAAATTTGTCGGCGCTTTGTTGACTGGCAAACTGCCAGTTTGCCTCTTTCCACCTCACGGTATACTTTTTATTGCCCTGCTGAATGTTGCGATTGGCTTGTTCTTGAGCAAGTTGGTAACTGGTTATGTCGATTCCGCCTATGGCTTTGTCGCTCCAAAAGCTGGTGCTTACCGGCTCATTGGCAAAGCTGCTTAAACTGAATATCAAGCAAGTGGTGGCAAATATAGTCTGTTTCATAATCTTCCCTAGATGCTGAGTAAGCCATAAATGGAGACCGTGCTTAGCAGAGCACTATTTCAAATAGTAAAAAGCCGCGTCAATTAACGCGGCTTTAAGTTGCGGGTGAATACTTGTGCTAGCGACGCTGCAGGTACATGCCTACTTCGATGTGGTCGGTATAGGGAAACTGGTCAAACAGCGCCCAATGGCTAATTTTGTGAGTACGGCTTAACTCACTTAAATTGTCGTAAAGTGTATTAGGATTACACGAGATATAAACAATGTTGTCGTAGCCTTGCACCATGCCTAAGGTAGCATCATCTAAACCCGCTCGTGGTGGGTCTACCAAAATGGTATCGCATTGATAGGTTCTTAAATCAACATCTGCTTCTTTTAGGCGGCGGAACTCGCGCTCACCTAACATGGCTTGAGTAAATTCTTCTGCCGACAAACGAATGATTTTTACATTGTCGATGTTGTTATGTTTAATGTTGTATTGCGCTGCTTCAACCGAGGGTTTGGCGATTTCGGTGGCTAACACGCGATCGAAGTTTTTGGCTAAGGCTAATGAGAAGTTACCATTGCCACAATACAGTTCTAGCAAATCACCTCGGCTATCGCTGGTGGCACTTTGCGCCCATTCCAACATATGTTGATTTACTATTGCGTTAGGTTGAGTGAAGCTGTTTTCTATTTGCTGGTAAATAAGTTTTTCACCATTAACAGTAAGTACTTCATCTACTCTATCTTGGTCTAAGCACATTTTTTGTTTACGTGAGCGACCAATTAGCTGAATGGAAAACTGCTTGCTTAGCTCTGCTTTTAGTTTTTCGGCCTCTAAGCGCCATGCCTCGTCGATAGGCTTGTGGTAGAGCATGCTTACTATCACTTCGCCGCTTAAAGTAGATAAGAAGTCCACTTGAAACAGTTTGTGGCGCAGCAGCGGATTTGGTTTTAGCTGCTCAACTAAAATTGGCATAAGCTGGTTGATGATTTCGCTAGCCGGAGGAAAGCTGTCTACTCTAAATTTTTGTTTGGTTTGCTGATCAAACATTATGTAGAAGAGATCGTCACCTTCATGCCACACTCTAAACTCGGCACGCATTCGATAATGTTTCGTCGGTGATGCAAATACACTCGGTTGAGCAGGCGAAAATTCGGCAAACTGCTCTAAGCGTTTTGCCACTTTGTCGGCCAATAGTTGTTGGTACTGTTCTGGGTAGTATGCAATAGCGCTCATGGCCGTTCCTCTGTTCTAGCAAGCAGCGCAATTTAAAGGGGCGTGGCTTGCTTGTCCAGTTTATCTACAATAATAGTGATAATATTTCTAAAGTTTTAATTTTGGTCGCCGATAAGCTGTGACTAGGGTAAATCCGTGGAGGCTTTATGAACGAACTGAATGGCGTGGGCAAAACCCCCGTACAACAGTATGCCGAGCGCTTGTTGCAGCAGTCGGCACCGACGATTGAGAAACGCAATAACTTGGCTGATGACAAGGCAAGCTTAAACCAACAAGGTGCGGTAGCTAGCCATGTGTTATTAAGTTCTATTGAAAAACATACCTTGTCTATGGCAACGGGTGGAGTAAGCCTCCCTAAACCCCAGCAAGTGAGCGTGTTTGATGCTGAAGAAGTCGCTCGAAACGTGCTTAATTTTGTTGCCAGTTCCCTGCATAGTGCTAAACAGTCGGGGATGTCGGAAGATAAGCTTGCCGAAATGATGGCCCAAGCCCGAAAAGGGGTAGATATGGGTTTTGAAGGTGCCCGTGAGGAACTTAGTGATGCGGGTATTCTTAATGAAGAGTTAGAAAAAGGCATCGATAAGAGTTATGACCTAATTCAAGAAGGTTTAGAAAAGATTGAAGAAGGTGATTACGAAATTCAATCTGCTCCTCTTTATAGCCAACTGGCAATGTCTAGTTCGCAATCCGCCACTATGGAGTTAGAAACAGCAGAAGGCGATAAAGTCACTATTAGCTATGGCTCGCAATTAGCCGCCAGTTATAGTGAAGGGCGTTCTTCTATCCAAGCCTCTTTTTCCTCGCAGCAACAATTCAGCTTTTCGGTTGAGGGTGACCTTAATGGTGATGAATTGGCGGCAATTGCAGATTTGATTAAACAGGTTGATGAGGTTGGCCAGCAGTTTTTCTCGGGCGATTTAGATAAAGCCTTTGATCAAGCCTTAAATATTGGTTTCGACGAACAGCAGCTAGTTGGCTTTGCGGTTAACTTTCAGCAACAACAAAGCGTAGCGGTTACGCAAGCCTATCAACAAGCTAATGACAAATCCTCTGGTGGCTCTGAGCTGGTACCAGACTTAAGTGAGTTTTTGAGTTCTTGGCAAGATATTCAAGCCAAGGTGAGTGCTTTGTTTGCTCAACCTGAATCTGCCACCGAAACGCTATTGGCTGGAATACTGCCTATTTCTAGCCCTAGCGACGAAGAAAACAAACAAGCAGATGTAGAACGCTTTAAAGGTTTTGCCGACCGCATGGCTGAAGCTTTGGCGATGTTTAACAACACACCTGCTACTGCGAATAACGCAGCCGACAACATTAGTTAATTTCAAGTTGGGTAAAAGGGCGGCTTTTTGTGCTATCAATCACATTAAGCCTCGCTTATAATCTCGCCCGCTGTGGTGCTTGCGTAGTAAATACTCAAGCTTAATAGGGAATCTGGTGCAAATCCGGAACTGACGCGCAGCGGTAATGAGGAACGAAAGCTCAAGGATTGGCCTTTTCCAAGGATCTCCAGACACTGTTTGTATCGCCAAACGGGAAGTCGCAGCCGTAGTACAAGTAATACGCCTCTAAGTCCGAATACCTGCCACATCGCACATGCTTATAACAGCAAAGTACTACGCGACGATTAGGATTACATCGATGAAGAAGTTCATATTACTGGCCGCAGTAGCGCCAGCTTTTGGCTATGCCCAAGAAACCCAGCAAGCACCCCAAACAGAACAGCCAGCTACTATGGTTGTTACCGCCAACCGCATGGAACAAACCGAAGCCAGTGTTATTGCGCCACTTACTGTGGTTAGCCGTAGCGAAATTGAAAGCAGCGGCGCTCAAGACATTATTGATGTGCTAAGTCAGCAAGTGGGTATTAGCGTTACCCGTAATGGCGGTAAAGGACATACCGAAAGTGTGTTTATTCGTGGTACCAGCTCGGCACAATCTTTGTTTCTTATCGATGGCGTGCGAATCAATACTGCTACAAATGGCGGCGCGCAGTTGTCATTACTACCTTTGGAGTTTGTTGAGCGTATTGAGATTTTACGTGGTGCGAGAGCTTCGATTTACGGCGCCGATGCCGTAGGCGGGGTAATCAATATTATTACTCGCCCTAGTTTTGGCAGCGAGTATCACGGCTTGAAAGCTGCAGTTGGTACTCAAGAAACTGTGAAGCTTGCCGCTCGTGCAAGCGGACAACTAGATGATGCTACTCAGTACAATGTTATTTTTAGCAAAGATAAGAGCAATGGCTATGATATTCGTCCACAAGATAACTTAGACGAAGACTATGGCTACGATACCTTTGGAGGATTGTTAAGCTTGGATCATGAATTCAACCAAGCTTGGCGTGGACGAGTATTTTTACTCCTAAATGATAGCGAGTCCGAATTTATTCAAGGTGGTAAAGCTTTAACCAAGCACAAGCAGACCGTTTACGGTGCTAGTGTTAATTACGCTCAAGACCGAATCAATAGTGAGTTCGCATTAAACTCCCAACAAGACCAATCGGATACAGCTCCAGCCGATAATTTTGTTGATCCCCAGCGCTATTCTACAGAACGAGTTGCTGCTAACTGGCTACTGGGCTACCAACTTAACCAGCAATGGTTATTGCAAGGCGGGCTTGATTATCAAAAAGATGATATTTCTGGTACAAGCTTGATTTATCAACAAGAAAGCCGAGATAACAAAGCGGCCCATATTGGTACGCGAGCAGACTACGACCAGCATACTCTCGAGGGTAGCTTACGTTATGATGATAACGAACATTACGGTGACCACACTACCTATAACCTAGGTTGGGCTTGGCAGTTCCAACCGTCAATGCGCTTTAATGCATTGCATGGCACCGCCTTCAGAGCACCAACTTTTAACGATCTTTACTACCCAGGTAGCGAAAACCCTAGTTTAAAAGCAGAAACGTCAACTAATAGTGAGTTGGGCTTAGAGCTTAATTTACTGCAAAGCCAATGGCAGCTTAATGTATTTCGTAATGACGTGGATAATCTTATTGCTTGGGGGTGTGTAGCGCGTTGTGATAACGACTACACTGGAACGCCTGATACATGGCCATTATGGACACCAGACAATGTAAGTGATGCGCGCATTCAGGGTATCGAGTTCCAAGGTGAGTTTTCTACAGCTTGGGTAAACCATAGGGTAATTGTAGAGTTTTTAGATCCAAAGGATCGTAGTACCGATAAAAACTTGATTCGCCGTCCAGAGGAGCAAGTTAAGTATAAAGCTGATATGTATTGGCAGAGCCTGCAAGTTGTCGTCGATTTTCTATGGCGCGGAGATTCGTATGAAGATGCAGCAAATACTACAACCATTGATAGCCATTCAATTTGGGATTTAAGTGCTAACTATAAGTTTGCTAGCGGGTTACGTGTTGATGCGAAACTACGAAATGTATTTGATAAGCAGTACTCAACAGTAAACGACTACCAAGCACAAGGTCGTACCTTTGAGTTGGGCGCAAGTTACCAGTTTTAAGGTTTACGCTTTAACATAGCTCTCAGCCCTAGCTTTGGTTAAACTAGGGCTGAATTATTTTAAAGGCTTATTGGTAGAGTAATGCACGTTCTTGTTTTTGATTCTGGTGTGGGTGGTTTATCTGTTTTAGAGCAACTGCAGCAGCGAAATCCTAATATGCAATACAGCTACTTGTTCGATAACCTTTATTTTCCCTATGGGGAGTTAGACGACCAACAACTGATTACCCGTGTGGTCGAACTGCTTACTAAGGCAGTAAATAAGTTTAACCCCGATCTGGTGGTTGTGGCGTGTAATTCTGCCAGTACCTTATCCCTTCCTTCTTTGCGCGAAACTCTCTCCATACCAATAGTTGGCGTTGTGCCTGCGATAAAATCTGCTGCGAACAAAAGCATCACTCGCCACTTTGGTGTTTTGGCGACTCCCGGTACCGTAGAGCGCAGTTATACTGAACAACTTATTGCAGACTTTGCTAAAGATTGTCGCGTTGAGTTACTCGGTTCTACATTATTAGTGCAATTGGCAGAACAAAAACTAGCAGGTGAATCTATAGCGCTTGAAGATGTAAAGCAGGCGTTAGCATCGTGGTTATTGTTTGATGATCTAGATTGCGTGGTATTAGGTTGCACACATTTCCCCTTATTAAAGGATGAAATCCAGCAAGTATTGGGTGAGCGAGTATGTTTGGTTGACTCCGGCGCCGCGATAGCCAATCGTGTACACAGTTTGCTATCAACTAACGAAGCCTTGAATCTAAGCCAAAAAAAAGCGGAAGCTCATGCTTACTGCACTATGCATCCCGCTAATTCTTCGTTGTTAAAACAGCTACAAGCTTACCAACTAAGTAGCTTGCAACTATTTACTTAGGCTTCTTTACGCTCATTCGCTTCACGAACCTTTAAAGTGCGTTGTTGAAACTCCTGTTCGTTTAGGGCTTCAACTGCTTTTGGTGCATCTTTAGCTGCCATTTCAACAAAACCAAAGCCGCGACGTTTACCGGTTTGCTTATCTTTCAATAAACGCACTGATACTACTTGGCCGTAATCTGAGAATAATTTGCGAATAGCTGACTCGTTTGCCCGATAAGGCAGGTTACCAACGTATAGGGTTTGTGTTTCCATACCGTCGGATGATTCATTCGTTGATGAACTTGCTGGTTGTTCGTCGCTAGTAGCACCGTTAGAACTTAACAATACGATGGCGCCGCCAACAATTACTGCTATAGATAGGTATAAAGGCTGTAGTGGAGCGACTGCGGCAGCCACAAAATAGGCAGCAACTGCTACCGCTATAAGTATGACAACAGATAAACTGGAATTTTTCATAATAAATTCAATGCTCAATGTATTCAGAATAATGGAAAGCAATTTTTTAACAAAATTGCGACATCATGGTAGCCAGCTTTTTGCCGATAAGCTAGAAAATGTACAATTTCTCTATCAGAAACTTGCTAAATGACACAATTACTTTTAATTCATAGGCTTGTTTAGTCGCGAACTTGCTTTTCTGTGGATAAGTTTGTGGGTATTTTGTGGCTTAGTTGGGGGTTAATTATCAATTCAAAATTAATTGTGATTTTCTTCAAAAAACGCTTGCGCCGCGGGAATCGATCCCTATAATGCACCTCCACTGACACGGCACGCAGCGCGCTAAAGCGAAGCAAGGCTACGTCAAGGTTAGCAAGGCCTAGGGCTGAGTTAGCCGGTTGAAAAACTTCTTCTTAATTAATATTAAAAAGCGGTTGACAGCCACAGAGGAAAGCGTAGAATGCGCACCTCGCTTCGGCAAGAAGCAACGCTCTTTAACAATTTATCAAGCAATCTGTGTGAGCACTCACAGGACCTTAAGCGAAAAAATTAAGCTTAAGTGAACTGGAGTCTTGCACTGTAAAACACAGTAATAATTTCAGTTTTTAACTTTGAGCGAAAAAACTTTTGATTGAAGAGTTTGATCATGGCTCAGATTGAACGCTGGCGGCAGGCTTAACACATGCAAGTCGAGCGGTAACAGAGAGTAGCTTGCTACTTTGCTGACGAGCGGCGGACGGGTGAGTAATGCTTGGGAATATGCCTTTACGTGGGGGACAACAGTTGGAAACGACTGCTAATACCGCATAATGTCTTCGGACCAAAGGAGGGGACTCTTCGGAGCCTTTCGCGTAAAGATTAGCCCAAGTGGGATTAGCTAGTTGGTGGGGTAATGGCTCACCAAGGCGACGATCCCTAGCTGGTTTGAGAGGATGATCAGCCACACTGGGACTGAGACACGGCCCAGACTCCTACGGGAGGCAGCAGTGGGGAATATTGCACAATGGGCGAAAGCCTGATGCAGCCATGCCGCGTGTGTGAAGAAGGCCTTCGGGTTGTAAAGCACTTTCAGTCGTGAGGAAGGGGTAGTAATTAATACTTGCTATCTTTGACGTTAGCGACAGAAGAAGGACCGGCTAACTCCGT
>NZ_AP023032.1:3907500-4095000 GCF_019670105.1 Agarivorans albus
TGATAGGCTATATTTCTATGGAAAGTGTCGCCCTTTGCACGTCAGCGTTGGTCCTGAAGAATCCAAATATGCATTGATACGTATGCCGAATACCCGAGGTGTTCGAGTCAATTCAAAAAGTGCGACCGACGATGCCACTATTCGCCTTTTTGAACATCTATAATAGATGTTCAAAGACAGAGGGCATACATGGACGCACAACGTTACTCGCAACTGGTGAAACACGCTAAAATCGGCAAACAACTACCCGACGCTGTTTATTTACACAAAGACGCGATGTTTAGCTTGCCGAGTGAGCTACAAAGCTTTATCCCCGCCGTGGCAAACGCGGTAAAGTTAGGGCCTGAACAATGGAATATCATCAAGCTATTTAAGCGCGATTTTCGCCTATCATTGCTGCATTACCCTAACTTTTATGATGACCCGTACCCAGCCTTATCACAGAGCTTAAATGTCGACTTAGCTCGTTTGAATCACAAGATCACCAGCTACATAGGGACAGATAACCCGCCAATACTGCACCGCAAAGAAACTATGATTGACCCAAAGCATCCAGAATTTGAAACCTTTAAAATGATTACCCAAGAAGGTGAAAACGCCGGATTATATGAGAACTCTCGCTTAATCGGGTTTAAAAGCTCTTGGATGCATCTAATTAAGCGGCACGGCTACGAGTTAGTCGATGGCCGATTATTTAGAGCTTCAGCCATAAGCAACAGTATTGAGGCTACAGGGATAGATAGACACCGTACCGCTATTGTACGTCATGAGCTATCAGCTCCAATGAAAACCTTAGTTAAACACGGCTATCTTGAAGGTGAATACTCCATTTTTGATTATGGTTGCGGCCGTGGCGATGATTTAAGAGAGCTCGAAGCTCATGGCCTAGATGCCATAGGCTGGGACCCTAATTTTTATCCCGATACCGAAAAGCTTAACTCAGATATTGTTAACCTTGGCTTTGTGCTTAACGTCATTGAAGACCAGCACGAGCGCCTAGATGCACTGCTTGGCGCTTGGGAGTTAAGTGACAAGTTACTGGTTATTTCTGTGATGTTGGCTAACGAGAGTTACATTGCTCAGTTCAAGCCATATAAAGATGGGGTAATTACCTCCCGTAATACCTTCCAAAAGTACTATGCCCAATCTGAAGTTAAGTCCTATATAGAACGCAGTTTACAAGAGCAAGCGATCACCGTTGCCCCTGGCATTTTTTACGTGTTTAGAGACAAACTAGAAGAACAAAGCTATCTGCAACGTAAATACAAACGCAACCAACGTTGGGAGCAATTAACAAGCCCACAAACCCTAGAGTCAAAAGACAAAGCCAAGTTAGTCATAGCCCAGCAGCAAGAGCTTTTCACTAGCTTCTGGATTCAGTGCCTAGCCTTAGGCCGTATCCCTGGCAACGATGAGTTTGCAGAGTCTGAAACCATCAGGGGCTTGGTTGGCTCCCATAAAAAAGCCTTTGACCTGCTTAAAGAGCTTTACGACACTAGCGAATTTGAAACAGCAGAGAAAAGCCGTAAAGAAGATTTACTGCTTTACTTTGCAATGGAACTGTTCGAAAAAAGAAAACCCTATACCCAACAGCCCGAAAACCTAAAGCGCGACATCAAAGCATTATTTGGTGAATACAGGTCAGCTATTGAACTAGCAACAGAACTGCTTTTTGCTATCGCTGATACTGAGCTGATTAATCGCCAATGTGAGAAAGCCCATAAAACCATGACAGCGAGCCTTCTCAACCAAGGCCACTCTCTTATCTTCCACAAACAATTTGTTGATGAACTTCCGATACTACTACGTACCTATGTAGGCGCGGCTTTGCAAATGTATGGTGAATTAGGCGAGGACATAGATCTTATTAAGATCCACAGCACCTCAGGCAAACTTACGCTCACTGCTTATGATGACTTTGAAAAGTCAGTGCCGTTTTTAGTAGAACGTATAAAAATAAAAATGGCCGAACAGGATATCGACTTTTTTGATTATGTTGAGGAAATGCGAAGGCCCCCTTTAGTAAACAAACATTTATATTTATCAAACGACGACATAAACAAAAATAAACAAGAGAACTTCGATAAACGTCTCGCCAGAATACTAGAGATCACACCACAAAAAGAGGCTCTTATACAAAGAGTTGAGCTAGAAACCAGTCTAGACAAAGCTAATAAGAAAATTAGAGGGTTTACTCTCGTTAAGAAATAGCTCCACTCATCATCTAGCATTTATCAAATAAAACATAGAATTTACTTAGTCAAATATGTAAAATTATGACATACCAAAAAACATTTTACGTCATTAATCTTAAAATATAACAAAGTCACATGAATATTTGTCGGAAATGACATACTAACTAGACTCAACGTACTCAAACGTCATTTTTCATAGGTGTCATATGCAAAATCAAGATTCTGGATACTGTTACTCTTTCCCTGCAGTACGTGGAATTCAAGCAGGGCGAACTTTCTTCATTGCAACTTGCCCACTAAGAATCATTCCAAAAATATTCAGCTATAACGAAAACGATGTTCCACCTGAACTTCGCGCACAACGAACGCTAAACAAAACTCGTATTCCAGATATGGTGAAATACCTATTAGACAACCCCAAAGAGTACGTTTTTTCAGCGCTAACAGCCTCTGTTGGGGTAGATATATCATTCGATGATCATGATAGTGCACCAAACCTGGGTACCTTAAAAATCCCTATGGATGCTCAGATACTCATTAATGACGGTCAACACCGCCGCAAAGCGATCGAAGAAGCTCTTTTAGAAAACCCAGATCTAGGGCAAGACAATATTCCGGTTTTATTTTTTATAGATGAAGGATTAACGCGTAGCCAACAAATGTTTGCTGATTTAAATAAGTATGCAGTAAAACCCAGCCCATCACTTGGAATTCGCTATGATCATAGAGACTCTAGTTCAGAACTAGCGCGTTACTTGGCAGATACTGTTACCCCATTTGTCGGATTCACTGAAATGGAAAAATCCAACATCAGCCCTAAATCAAACAAGCTGTTTACTTTAAGCAGTATCAAGCAATCAACTAAGGCTCTTTTGAGCAAAGGACCCAAAGACGGCTTTAGTGAAGAAGAGCAGCAAATTGCATCTGAATTTTGGCAGGAAGTAACAAAGAATATTAAAGACTGGCAGCTCGTTATTAGAAAAGAAGTGTCACCAGCTCAATTGCGCCAAGAGTACATCCATGCACATGGTGTCGGGTTACATGCGATTGGCGTTTTAGGTAAGCACCTGTTGTGCCAGGAGCCAAAACAGTGGAAAAAGAAGCTTCAACTACTAGGGAAAGTTAATTGGCTAAAAACCAACCCAGAATGGATCAAACGCAGCATGAATCACGGCAAGCTGAGTAAGTCGAACATAAACATTCAGCTAACCGCCAACGCACTTAAAATCGAACTTGGGTTACCACTAACCCCAGAAGAAAAAGCTCTAGAGAAGCAGTTATCATGATACACGAGCTAAAAATGGCTGAAGACCTAGCCGAAGAATACCAAGAATTCATCAACGCTGAAGAGTTCGCAAATAATAACCTCAGCCACTATGTTGCTGACGTTCAACGCGTCTATTGTGCAGACAACCGCCCATGGGTGATAGGCTATAGTGGCGGTAAAGACTCCTCCGCAGTAATGTCTCTAATTTATATGGCTCTGCTTGGGTTGGAAAAAGAACAGCGCCACAAGCCTGTGTTTGTCGTTTCATCAGACACCTTGGTTGAGACTCCCGTCGTAGTTAACCACATTAAAGACTCCTTAGCTGCGATAGAGAAAGGAGCCAAGCGCGACGACTTACCAATCAGCTGCCACAAAGTTGTACCTAAGTCAGATCAAACGTTTTGGTCAAGTCTTCTTGGAAAAGGCTACCCAGCACCAACTCGCTCTTTCCGTTGGTGTACTGAACGAATGAAGATCGACCCAGTGAGTGACTTTATTAAAAGCAAAGTTTCTCAATTTGACGAGGTGATCGTGGTCTTAGGCTCTCGCAGTCAAGAAAGTGCCTCGCGTGCTCAAGTTATCGCTAAGCACAAAATTGATGGTTCTCGTTTAGCTCGCCATACAACTTTAGCCAACGCATTCATTTACACGCCGATTGATACTTGGGCTGTCGATGACGTATGGAAAATCTTACGTCTATGTCACCTAGAGACAAAAGAAACACCATTAGGTACTAGAAACATCTGGAAAGATAACTATGACCTAGAGTGGGAAAACCCATGGGGTGGCAAAAACCTTGTGCTTTGGAATCTTTATAAAGACTCTTCAGGCCAAGGCGAATGCCCAATGGTTATTGACGAAACAACACCTTCTTGCGGTAACTCTCGTTTTGGCTGTTGGACGTGCACGGTTGTAACGAAAGACCGAGCCATGGAAAGTCTCATACAAAATGGCGAGGAGTGGATGGCTCCGTTACTAAAATTTAGAAATAACCTCGCCGATACAAATGTCCCTAGAGACAAAGATATTTTTCGAAACTTCAAGAGAAGAACAGGCCGAGTGCATGATCAACTTAAGAAGTTACCCTATGACATAAAAACTCCAGAAGCGGCTATCAATTACATAAAATCAGAGAAACACGATGAACTATATGAAACACAAGAGTTCCGTGTAGTAAATGATTCAAAGAATCAACCATATATGATCGAAATTTTTGACGGTGAAATTGTTGTTGAGACTGCCAGCTATCAGATTGACTCAAAAGATGAAAAAAAGAGAAAAGCTTGGTTTTGGTCGCGATACACTCCAGGTCCTTACTGGCTTAAATACCGCCGCCAATGGCTGCGTGAACTACTAGAGCTAGATAAGAAATTTAAGGCAGAAGGCCGAGAAATTGAACTAATCACAGTACCTGAGCTGCACGCTATTCGCCAAGAGTGGATTCATGATCCAAATGAACCAGACTGGGATGACTCTCTACCGACACTCTTCAGAGATGTTTATGGTTATGACCTAGATTGGGTATACGACGATAACGCAAGTTTTGGTAAAGATGACGCACAGTTAATTCATGAACTTTGCGACAATTTCGATGTAGAGCCAGAGATGATCATGAAACTGATCGAGCTGGAAATCTCTATGGAAGGCTTAAGTCGTCGCAGTGGTATCACCAACAAAATCGCATCGCTATTGAAACGAGATTGGGGAAGTTTAGAAGACATCAAACAGAAACACGCGGCCCTGCAAAGTAAAGCCGAATTCGACATACACTCTCAGGAAATAGAACGTTACAACCAACAACTCGCTGAAGTCGATAAACAGCTACAAAAAGAGTTTTAACTTAAGCCATGCTAATAACTAAATTAACGCTTAACAACTTTAGAGTATTTCGTGGTGTTCACGAAATAGATTTGATGCCAGCCCCAGCTCAAGTAAATAGAAAAGGTCAAGAAATAACATTCCCACGACCTATCATTCTATTTGGTGGTCTTAACGGTGCTGGTAAAACATCGATCCTGACAGCTGTACGACTCGCTCTTTTTGGCCGTCAATCATTCAGCCAAGTGCTATCCAATGGCGAGTATGTAGATGCCCTATCCGAGCTCATCCATAAAGGTGTCGGCCACGGTGGGGGTCAAGATAACGCATCTATCGAGCTCGACTTTAAATACAGCCAAAACGGTGAAGAAAGTACTTATAAAGTGATTCGAAGCTGGAAACTTGGCAAGAAAGACAACCTATGTCTTGAAAAAGATGGCATCCAAATTCCAGAGCTTAATTACGAGCAATGCCAAGGCTTTCTTAATGAGCTTATTCCAACAGGTATTGCTGACTTATTTTTCTTTGACGGCGAAAAAATCGCTGAACTAGCGGAAGATGAATCAGGTAGCGTGCTTAAAACGGCTGTGCGTCGCCTGCTCGGTTTGGATGTAATTGCGAAACTTAAAAGCGACCTAAATATCTTCTTGAAAAAGCAAGGTTCAGAAGCTTTAAGCCAATCTCTAAAAGAAGAGATGAATGCATTAGATGAGCAAAGAATTGATCACGAACGTAAAGCTGAGAAGCTTCGTGGTGAGGCTGATATTGTTGATGCTCAAATTGAGCTAGTATCACGCGATATTCTTACTCTGGAGAACAAGCTTTCACAGAATGGTGGAGCTTGGGCAAAAACCAGAGAAGATGAACAACACAAAGTTACGAGCTTGCTTAGAGAGAAAGTCGAGCTTGAGAAGCAGATTCGAATGGAAATGGAAACCAACCTTCCATTTTCACTTGCTCCGAAGGCGATGCAAAGGCTTCAAACTCAGATCAAGCAAGAACAACAAGTTAAGAAGAAGCAGAACTTTAGTAATGAGCTAGATTCCTTCCTAGAAACTCTATGCTCAAAATACCCAAGCTTTGATACCGAGATGGCGCAAAACGCAATCACAGACAGCTTCAAAGCACACGTCGGTGAATTCGATTCAACTCTGCTTATGTTGGATATATCTGATCGCCAAGCGAACACCATCGACTACCAGTTATCAAACTTATCACAAGATTCTTTCTCTCGTTTCGACAAAGCACGAGTACGCCTTCAAAAAGTCGAAGACGAAATCGACAACGCTTCAAACAATATCGCGCGAGCACCAGAGCAAGAGCAAGTGCAGGAGTTGTTTGCAGATGTCCGCGCTTTAGATAAGAAGAAAGAAAAGCTGATTATCAAATATCATGACTTGCTGGAAAAGGCTAAGCAAGAACTTCGACTAGCTTTAGAAACAGCGCGCCAAATTCAGAAGCTACACGATAAGCACAAAGATCAATCGAATAAAGATCAAAGCATTAGCAACGCTCAAAACTCTATCTTATTGCTAAAGATGTTTGGTGAGCAGTTAACTAAAGCTCGTGTTAATCAGTTAGAAAATGAGTTCGTTCAGTCATACAAAAAGCTTGCTCGTAAGGAAGATTTACAGCTAACTGCTTCAATCAACCCAGCAACATTCGATGTTGAATTAGTTGATGAACACGGTATTAAGATCAACCGTAAGGCGATGTCTGCGGGTGAAAAACAGATTTATGCGATCTCGATTCTAGAGGCTCTTGGTCGTACATCTGGTCGTAAGCTACCTATCATCATTGACACTCCGCTAGGCAGATTAGACTCACATCACCGTGACAAACTGGTAGAGAACTATTTCCCAACTGCAAGCCACCAAGTGGTAATTCTATCGACAGATACAGAAATCGATAGAAACTACACAAGTCTCATTCAAGACGATATTGCTCGCACTTACGAGATCTGTTTCGACGGTACAACTAAGGCTTCAACATTGAAAGAAGGTTACTTCTGGAAAGAATCGATAAAGGAGGCTCTTTAATGCTACCTAACCGCATGAATTTAACCCGCTCTACAGAAGAGCAGCTCAAAAAGCTAAAGGGTTATACTGGAATCACTCCAAACGTATCGGCTCGTATCGCTTTCTTCCGCTCTATTGAAAGTGACTTTCGATACCAAGGGCAAGAAACTAAGCTAGACGGCTCACTTGTACTAGATAAGTACACATGGCTTGGTGAGACTGGTGAAGTAACTGAGCTAATGCTGAAAATGTACTATCCAGAACTTGATACAAAAGAGTATCAACAGGCTTGGGCAGCACATGTTGAGGACGGGATTGCACCAATTAGAACTCACAAAACTCTCAATAACTTATCATTAAATATATAATACACTTTAGTCTTCTAGTGATGCCTCTAGAAGACTAATTTATAATGTATAGCTAGCCTAAAATTCACTATCCCTTTGGTAGAGTTTATTTACATACCAAGAATCAAGCTTATCTAATACATCTTGATAATTCATACTTGATAAAATAGCTTGTGAAATCAAGAATGAATCACGCAAGCAAATATTATTTCTTATTGCATAATCTCTGATAGTATTAGTTAACTTCCCATTGGTTACGAATAAATAGGATAAGTCATATGACGGACTGGCGGCATTAACATTTAATCTATTGAAATATTTCTCTCTTATTCCAGAGTTCGACTTTATTCTATCTTGAAAAAATGCATCCTCATAAACAACCAATTTCTTATCTAATGTCTTACCACATTTCTTTGATTGAATAAAAAGCACTCTTTGCTCTACAGCAGTTCTAGAGTTTGATAGTTTAGCAATTATATCAATTCCGCCATCATTATTACCATCAACAATAATAACTCTTTGGTAACCTTGACATAAAACATATAGTACAGATACAAGAAGAAGTTTATCAGGGCAAAACCCCCTAATTAATTCATTTAGTTTCTTTGATTCAATCCAGTCGAACTTCAATTCAGCTTGCTGATGCTTGTGAGTTGCGACCTTGTCTTTTGAAATCCAAAATATTGGTGGAGAAACTCCGAGGCAATTATAGCTATCTATGATTTTATCAATTCTATTTTCGATAGCAGCATCGCAACGTTTTGCCAACTTCTCTGCATCTAAAGGCTTGTAGTGCTCTTGGTCTTTTAAGTAACGGTATGCCAAAGAGTATGGCGTAAAACTTTTTACGCCAATATCCTCAAAATTGTCAGTAAACTCGTCAAGTTTTTTAACTAATTCAGAAGGAGTCATGGAAGCTACTCTTCCAACATACTATTAATAACTTCTCGTAATTGCTTCAAGCTAGAAAACACATCGTCTCTAGATTTTCGTATGGTAGCATAAGGTATATTAGTTATTGCTTTCTCCGCTCTTAAAACTTCTGTTTTCCAATCGTATTCTTTCGTCTGTTCAGCTCTTCCCCAAGCCTGCTCTATAGATATGTCAAAATTATCAACTTCTGCGATTAGATCATCTCTTTTTCTATTTACTAGATTACCGATATACCTAACATGCTTAGGATCATGTATTCTTCGTCCAGTACTGCCAAGTTCAGTATTTTCCTCATCTGGACTTATCCATTCACAAAACTGCCTAAAGTTATCCTCATTCTCGTAACGATATTCATCATCATTCCACTGCATCCATACTCTTACATCTTTATTTTTATAAGCTTGCTCAAAAAGTGAAAAGTATTCATTCTTCGCTTTGTAACGAAGTTCAGGATGATTTTCCATCTGTTGCAACCCTTTATAGCCTCTATATAAGCTACCAACAGCTTTTGCAGACAAACCAAACTGTTTGCCCACCTCTGTAAAACTTTTATTCTTAATTTCTATTTGGTCGAGTATCAATTTAGCTCGTTGAGTAGGCGACCAGTCTTTTATCCCCGAAATATGCCTTATACCTTGCAGCATCCATGAAATATCTTCATCAGTCCCTGAATACTCTAGCACTTTTAAGCTTTTTATCGATTCAATTAGTTTTTCAACATAATCTTCACCTAACTCTGCATCATCAATATCACCTGACTCATACCTTTCAATGCAAGTTTTTATTGCAGATATTCTTCGGTTTCCTTCAAGTACGTAGTATTGATCATCTTGACCTTCTACTTTTTTAACAACTACTCGATCCATTGGTAAAAAGCCATTAATCAGAATGCTGTTTACTAATTCTTCTATATTGTATCTTTGAATTAAACGTAGGGAGTCTTTCTGAACCTTATCGGAAGTATACTTACTAAATGGTACTCTCTTATCTTCTTCAAAAAACCTAGGGTTATTTGGATCAAGAAATATTTTATCAATAGGTAATTCTTTTTCTTTTAGATAGTCACTGTACATGTATACCTCAATAGATTAATTAATTTATATAAAATTGATGATAATCCACCATCATCTAAAATTTATTTAGTACCCGATAGTCATTTTTAAAACCTGAAATACTATTCTTATATATCGTTCGTATTTCTAGCCTGTCGATATAAAACGACTTAATATTAGATAAGCTTGAAAACCTCTCTTACATGCCATTCACACGCCTTTTCAGATGGATATAAATACGTATCTCTTGGTAGGTAAATCTGCTTGTTCTCATAATCCCAAATCATACGCTCTACCATACTCCCGCCTGTCACAGCTGGAGATACCTGTACTTTGAGTTCACTATTGAAAGTAATTACGCCTCTATCAAGTGCCTTATGGTGAATACTGCAAAGAGCAATACCATTCGAGACCTCACAAGGGCCAAAGTACTGCTTCCATTTTATATGAGCAGCTTCAATACCCACAGGGACAGTATCTAAAGCTAAATCAAAACCACACACTGCACAGCGATAGTTATAAGCACGTAGAACATTTTTACGAAAACTAGGATCACGTTGCTTAGTTGATGTATCAACTTCAAAACCAAAACGAACAAACAATTCTTCCTGTAACGTATCAGGGAAGTTGTCTTGGATTAGCTTAGAAGCAATTTTTTCTATCAACTCTGGATTAGAAATTAAGCTCTGATACGAGGAAGCGTCAAACCCCGCCATTACATTGTATTTAATGAGCTCTGACTTTTTCGGGTCTGTATTGCTTTTGCGAGGAATGCACTCTTCACCATTTTTTAATTCCCAAAATGGATCCTTCTCATTAGCCAAGCGCCAAAATGAATACTCCGGATGGTAGGCTTTTCGCGAAGGGCCATACTGAACAAGTAGCTCTTTAACCTGGTAGTCCACTTCCTTCTCAAACTGGAACAAGCGCTCATGGCCTTGCTTGTACTGAGATAAGGCATACAACAACATTAGGGGTTTGTTCGGAGCGCGTTGATCTCCGCGTCGCCATCGTGAAATCATTTGAATTTTTTCGAGTAGATCCATCAGTAACTTCCACAATAAAAACCCAGTGCGATTATACACACTGAGTCATATGTTAGTATTTATGAGATCAAAAAACGCCCACAAAGGTCTTTTAAAATCAGATATTTATTGAAGAAGCTCCCAGAATGCTTTATCTCTCATAGGAAGTATCTTCTTCCCTCCATCAATGTATAAGCTATAGTGCTTCTCTAGCTTGTTGATAGTTTCCATTAGTTTCTCTTGTTCAGCTTTCTCATTGACACCAAACATCGCTTTTAGCTCTTGTGGACGAATCTTCGCTACGCGGTGGATTACCCATGTAAGCACGTAGCTTGAGTAATCGTTCTCGCCTGTTTGGAAGTGGGTAATGTCTTGTGTGGAAAGGATCACACCAACACCGTATTCACGGCCTTCCTTCAAGATCTTACGCAAGCTTGGGAAGTTTTGAGACATGAAGTTATCGGCTTCATCCACCAAGATCATTTTAGTGATTTGGCGGAAGTCGCCCTGCACTTCTGGCTTACCCTTCTTCTGCATCTGTGAGTAAAAGAGATCTAACGTAAGCGCAACAACAAGGTTCTGAATCTCTGCTGGGTAACCTGCTAGCTCTACGACAGTGATACCATCAACCAAGTCATAAAGGCTCATGCACTTGGTGTTGTCATCTTCAAAAATCTCTAACTCATACAGGCTCTCGAGTGCCGCATATAATGAATCTTCATCTGGGTCTGTCTCAATGAACAAGTCCCATACTTGTGAGATTGTAGGCGCTGGTTTTGACCAAGTACTTGGATCTGCTTTGCGAATACCCGCTAACTCATACGCTTCACCCACCAACTTACGTAAGCGCAGTTGCTGCTTTTGACCTAAACCAAAGGCTTTACCCATGGTTTCAGAGAAGCCTCGTGCGGTATGCACTGGCAACATCGGTGTATCACCAAACAGGCTAAGTGGGTTATATGGCAGCTTGTGAAGGTTGAACTTCTTACCCGTGGTTACTTGTTGGAATTTGTCGTCTACATAATCGGATTTGTAGTCGAAAATAAGCATACCAATTGGCGCGCCGTTTACGTTGTCAGCTTGATTGCGGTAAAGCTGAGTAATCACCGATTTGGTAAACTGCGTTTTACCTGTACCCATGGTGCCGATAATACCGGTATTGGTATTCATGAATTTGGCAGTATTGGTTGGCTCCCAGTTCAATGGTGCTTGTGTTAGCGCATTGTGGCCAAATAGCACGTTTAGGTTGCTGTTAGCCTCAACCTTCATAGGCTCAACTGCTGGCATTACTTGCTCTTCAACAACTGGTTGTTCAAGCTGCACTGATTCTGTAGTGTCAACCTCATCAGGTTCCACCACCGCTGGCTGTGGTTCAGCTTCAGGGAGTTTTTCTAATCGAGTTTCACCATTCAGCACATACTCACTTGGCACGTGGCAAAGTTTCACGACATCTAATTCGTTCAATACTTCTTGCAGCGGAGTTTCAACCAAGCCAGGAAGTAGCCCCATAGGTAGGTCGACTTTTAACACCCCTTCCATCATTTGGTAGTCAGGTTGTAAACAGCCAGCCCCTTCAAGGTGGCTAACCACAAAGCCTTCTGGGTAATCTGCGATTTGACCAAGTGAATAGTCACCTTTTAGCCACTCTTCTTTGTTTGCTAGCAAAGTGTCGAAGTAATCATCAGCAAATACTTTGTATAAGCGATACTTATCAACTTGCATCAAAACTTGGCGCATGAACAAACCACGGTATAACTTGCTCGCTAAGTCTTTGTTGCCAAGTAAGTCTTGGCTTAAGTAACGCAATAGCTCTTTCGATTGTTTAACGGCTTTATTGTAATTCGGCACGGAACCCGTTTTAACTTCGACAGGTAGCAGATACATGTCTTGGTCTTTGAAACCAACCAGCAATACATCATCAGAAATTTCACCTTTCTTGTAACCTTGAACGTTACGGGAGAATTCGCTGTCAGACATCTTCAGACCAATATTACCCGATACTCGAATCATCTCGGCAACAGACAGCGGCACCCATGTAATATCTGAATCATGCACTAGGCTGGTCACAAACTTGTAGGCACCAATCACACCTTTGCGCTCTTTATTGATGGTTGGCGCGCAAGTCATCATTTTCAACAGCCAATCACCGTTGAACGCGTTGAACTCATTGATTTGGCCACCATCACCTTGTTTGATGACTTTCTCAAACAAACCGCGCTGCGCAGTAACGGTGATTGCATCGTAGCTAGATGAGCTGGTGTACTGATCTGAATAGTGAATCAATACTACATCTTCATTACTGTGGAAGAAGTCCAACGTCACTTTAGGGTCAATAATAGTCGTCCAGATAGAGCTATCGTATGAACGTTCCAGTAAGCCTTTAAAGTCCTCACTGACTGCTAAGGCAACTGCATTTGCACCGTGATATTGAGTGTTCGGTTTGAGTGCAGGCTTTAATAAAGCACCAACATACTTCGCCATCATTAAATGTGGGTGATCTTGGTAGTCCGTACCTTTCAATCCAAAGCCCGTAAAGTAAGAACCTGATTTACTTTCAGAAGCATCACCCGTTAGTAGGCCATCACATGCAATGCCTGATGCCATGTCTTCTATTGCAATATCTGAGCAATCAACCTTGTCGTTATTACGGAAGAAAGAAAGATGCGCGTAAGACTGACCATCTTTCTCAGCCTGAGTATTTGTGAACTTACTGTACGTTAGGCGAGTACGAAGGATATCGATAATAGTATCGGCAACCTCTCGTACTTTACCCTTGTTAAGCTCTAACCACTCTTTCAGTTCATCGTAATTGGCTGTTTCTGCGAATCGGTCAAACGCATTAAACGCTAGCTTATCGTCATACAGGTTAATGTGAATCGATGCTGACTGCTCTTGATTGCTACGGATGTAATCCACCAGCCCCATAAACAGCTCTTCAGCACTGTCTTGGTTCACCGCATTAACGATAATGCTCTTCTCAGAGCCAGTGAACAGTTGGCTGAATGCAGTTTGGAACTCATCGATTTTCTCTTTTACCAGCTTACGAACGAACGTAAGAGAACTTTTCTCTTGAGGCACGCTCTTAATCCAGAACGCGTTCTCTTTCACTTGCTGGTTGTAGGAAAACTCATGCTTTGGATGGTAAACATATGGCAGCAAACCTTTTGGCGACAGGCGTTCAAAAGTGACATCAGGAAGCTGAGCAAAGCTCTTATCATCACGAATCGCATCTCTTAGGTTGAGGTAGTAAGCCAAAATCAGCGGATGGAAAGGCGAGTAGTACTCTTCATCTTCAGATTGTACCAATCCAATTTTCAACGCTGATTTTTGCTCTTTTGTCAGCATGCTACCCGTTGGGATTGCTTCAAAATACGCTAAGCAAGCATCAACTGTATTTTGGACGAGTGTTGTAAACTCATCGCCCCAAGATACCAATGATGGCGTACTACGGCGTTGTTCTAGGTAATCAAAAAGCTCAACGTAAGAACCATGAATAGCATCATCAATCGCTTGCAGGTCATCAAGCTTAATTGCCCCTGAATCTGCAATAGACACTACTTTGTTGTTGATGAACTCTTCCTCCCAACGCAGCAGTCTTAAACGAATACCTGGAACAACAAACTCACTGTTATCAATGCCGACTTTGCCTTTTTGAGAATAAAATTCACCGTTATATTCATCTTTGAAAAGCTTGTGGTAACGACCTCTATTAAGCAGTAAAGGTAAACTCAATGAATCAGTCGCAACTGCACCTTCAACATTAAATTTGAGCTGGTTATCACCTGATTTAACGGCAAAATCTATTTCGTCAGCTTCATTAGCTAACGCTTCAAAATCCACGAAGGCGTAATCTGCAGCATCGACAACCTGCTTGGCATCAAGCAGTGAATATGCGCTGCCTTCGTTGGCTCTGATTTGCAGTTTGTTCTCTTCCATGTTCAAGGTTAAACGCTGCTTCGCTGGTGCAGGCTCTACCAAGAAGATGTTTTTGAACGGTTCAATATAGAACTCGCCTTTACGAACAACTAAACAACGGAAGTTATAAACCTCAGATTTGTTCTCACGCTTTAGAGCCAAGTTAAAAAACAATGGCTCATGCTTGTACGTACCTTTTAAGCTAGCTCGTGTCGTTTTCAGACCATTCAGTGTGGTAATCACTTCTTCATTATCAAGCGCTTTTGCTGGCTGAATTTTGAACTGGCTTTTATCGAGATTACTCGCGCCTTGGAAGATCAGCTTCAGTTCAAACTCATTTACACCTTCATCTAACTCGATGATTAAGTGGCGATCACGCATGCCTGCTTTGGTCTCTGCACGATTGCGAGCTGTGATAGTCATACCGTCACTAGCCTGCTCCTCTTCAAGAACAAGCTGCTGCTGAGCATTGCGCTTTTTCTCTTGTAGGAATGCTTCGAACTCAACGTCTTTCCATGCATCCGTTTCTGAGAAGTTCTCTTTAATAAATTTCTCGCCGAATGATTTCAAGCGGTCTTGAAGCTGACCACCAAAGTGTTCAACTTCAAAAGAGAGCTCTTCGTAAAGTGCACGGTTATCTTCTAGGCGTTTTTTTATTTGCTTAGGATTGCCGCTCATTTCAGCTACGAGCGGATCTTCAAACATGCCTAATTCATTGAAGCGTAAGTCACCGTCTTCAACGGCTTTGTATAGGGACTCGAAACCAAACATGGTTGCGCCATCTTCTAAAATGGCATCGAATTGATCATCAAGCAGACAGTTTGACACATCGCGCCCTTTATCTTGCTGATCGATTAACCCTTTCATTGCCGCTTTGATCTTTGATGCGCTCCAAACCTGTCCCACTTGAGCCAAGTCTTCTGCAGAATTTATCAAGGTATCAAGCAAGCTGTTGTGGATCACTACCAGCGCGCAGCCTTTTAAGTAACCAGATTGGCTCGCCACTTCGTCGCGCAAATGTGAGATATAATTTTCAGTGAACCCTTCAAACTCTGATGGGTTTTCACTGTGAATTACAGGTACGATCCTACAGCCTGACAGTTCAATGAATGGCAATTTAATGTCATTAGTCGCATCAATACTATTTTCAGAATGCGCCGTCATAGACCGATACAAACGCATGCTATTTTCATAGTCTGGTGACTTAAATTGATAACGAAAGCCAGCCTTAATGTGTGTTTCAGCGTCTGCCAAAAACTGCTCGACCAAAAAGGTCTCAAATTGTTTTACGGACATACACTGCGTCTCCACTATCACTCATGCGCTCTACATTACCAATGCGCTCATAGAATTTAATTAGTTCTTGTTCTGTTTGTTTGTCGACAAAAATGCCACGTTGCTCAAAGGCTGTGATCAATTCGTAGAAACGGAGTTTATCTTTTTCTCCAACTACAAGATTGGTTAATAAAATAATGTAGTCTTGATTGAGCACTAATACTCGACCACTTCGGCCTCTATTTTGAATAAAGTGAGAAGCGAGGTATTTCTCGACTTCCAATACATATCTCTTGTTGATATTGAATCGCTCTCCTATACTGAACTGCGCCAATGCTAGCTTCATAACATTGCCTAACCAATCCAGTGCAGCATCCGACTCGTCTAAAACCGTATCTAGATTTCGCTGCGACTTGAACGCACGAGCAAATTTCTCTAAGCGTTCTTTCAAGTGAGTAAGCTTTGATTCCTGAATACCCTTAGATATTTCCCACAGTGGAACTTTTATTGCGCCTTTCTCACTCGAGCTGGGTTGAAGTATTTCAAGCATGGTCAGCATAGGGAAAAGTCGAGTGGCTGATTCATTGAACAGCTTATAGCCATGATTTTTAATATGCGTACGTTCGTTACTCGCACGCTCGTGATCCATAATGAAATACAATGGTTTGGCAACGGGCTCTTGACCGCTTCGCCAATCCACTAGAGCTAGACTTAACTGAACAGTGTAAGTAAAACCGTAAAAAGACAAAAATGACTCAATTTCACTAAGCAAATACTTAGGACGGCTAGCTAAAAATTTCAGGTCTTCACGAAATGCTTTCGAAAGGTATGGTAAGTAAGGTTTTTCGCTCGCTTGCAACGACGAATCAGGCTTCATTTTTTCGCGCAAAGTAGAAAGCATCTCACGCTCAACGAAGTTTAACTTAGCTTCAAACTCTTCGACGCGCATGTTCTGAAGTAAGTTAGTAAACATAGAAGCAACACGTGAATCGCCTGCTGCAAATTCACCTTTTTGAGCACGGAACAGAAGGAGTTCAGGGCTCACAGTAAAGATGTCTTTATTTTCAAAATACATCTCTTTTAGCACCTGCCAAAACTCTTCTTCACCAAGCTTTTCTTCAAACGCACTTTGGCAGTCGGCCACAAACTGTTCGTAGCTATAACCTTCTACCTTTTTACGCAGAAGCCCTCGCAAAACCAAACCTATAACTGCATCAAAATCAAAATCATTGCCTTTAGTTCGAATAGGTAAGTAGCTGCTTAGGCTGTTTTTATTCGGCACGCCTTCCGCAGTTTGTGGCAACGATTGATTAAATGGTGGGGTGTAATTATCCATTGTCATTTTATAAGCCACTCACTTCGAAATATTCATCATCTTCATTCACGATCTTGTAGCGTTTGTCGTTTTTCAGAATAAACAGAGTATTCTTTTCGTTCGCTACCGTGATGATCTGCTCTATTACTTCATCCAACAAAAGCACCGCATTTTTATCATGCTTATTCGGACGGTACCCTTGGTTGATTTTTTCCAACAACTCCAACAAGTTAATACTTATCGGCATTGGAAAAAGTGAATGTTCGTCAACTCGAATATGAGCGTTAAATGAGCCTATCTTGCTCACCGCTTGTGTTTTAATCGATGAAAAATCAGGTTTCACCTCGAGTTCAGCCGCTGTTTTAAAGCCGTTGTATTCAGAGATAAAGAACTGGTCTTTATCAAGTGATGGCGAATTGCGGTTACAGTAGCGATGCACAGCTGAAATGAGAGTGTCTTTATAGAACTTATTCAGCTCTTTCTTCTGCTTTCCTGAACCATCAAACTCACGGTGAAGCAGCCAGATGTTTGCGTACAGATCAACCAAAGAGTTATCAAAGTCTGCTTTCAGCTCATTAATGTAATCATTCGCAAATTGCTCTTCGTCTTTCAACAGATAAACCATGCGCAGGTATGAAGCAGCAGTGAGCACATCAAATACACCTTGTGCTTTCACCTGCTCTTTAAGTTGTGTAAAGCCTTGGTCTTCAATCCCTAGACCAAACTGAAGAACGAATTCGTCGATTTTGCGAGTGTGAATATTGCTAGGGTCAAAGCTTTGAATATGCTCTAAAAGCTCGTTATCTGAGCCAGAGAATAGATTATCGAACAGGTAGTCATCGCCCGCTAAGATCTGGTACACAAAGTCCAGTAACGCTCGCGCCGTTAGGAACTGATCTTTGATTAAGCGAGCTTTCAGTAGCAAAGAAATAATATTCTTCTGCACAGATTCCAGCCCCAGCAACGCATAGTTCGCCGAGAGCTTGCTGTGACCTAGCTTTTGAACTTCACTGTCATAAAGTGCGTAAAACGGGTTATCTAACGTTTGCTCAGTTAAACGAGCTAGAAACTTGGCTGCAAAGTCAGAAGTGCTAACTTCATGCCCCAGCGTAAATTTCGGGTATTGTTCGAAATCTAAGAAAATGTGGTTATCTGGAATATCGCCGGTTCTGTTTTCCAGGAACGCTTTTATAGAAGCTTTAATATCGTCATGTTGCTCAGCTCCTTCTTCAGCATAATTGCCTAACATTCCGACATTAATACCTATAACCAAAGAGCTAGATTGCTCTTTAGACGCCAAAAAACATTCGTCAAGAGCTTGGATCGCTGTTTGTCCTGGACTAAAACTATGCGTAGCGTCCAAATGATAGCTTGCTACTTTGGGGTATTTTAGCTTTGCTCGGGTTAGTATTTCAGATTTTCCATCTCCGCTACTACCACAAAGAAAAATAGTTTTTCTCTCTCCTTCATATGACAAACGAGAGAGCTGGCTGTTAAAGTCTTTCTCAATATCAGTTTGTATGTACAAATAACGCTTGAGTTCATCTAGATAGAGATCGGAAGAAGGCTCTCTTTCCGTAGAAACCGAATAAGGGGAAGATTTGGATAGAACGCCCAGTGCCTCTCTAAAGGTAACAGCAGAGCCCGTCTTAGTTTCAGGTTTCATTTTCACCTTCAGAAATTATAGATATTTTTGTTAATTTGATACTACCAATCCACTTTTCTTGAAACAATCTTATCAACGGTTTTTGTAGCTTATCCTTCGAAAACATTGACCTAGCTACTAGTTAGTGGAAGAAAACAAACAATCATACGATTTAACTTCACTAATAATTGACATTTTACGAACATCGGTGTTCACCACCAGAAACGACGATGCACAGTTTTTCGCCATTAATTACTCAATGCGAAATTAGGTATACATCAGAAAAGAGGCAAAGAAGGGCTGAAAAATTTAGGCTAAAATGTTGAGTTGTAGAAACATGCAGAAAGTTCATTTCTAACGCAATAATGGTAATCATTATTTCCCACTGTACTAAATCGAGTTCTGTTTTAGATTTAACTATCCTTTTAGATTAGAAGACGTACTGGATGTCCTCTTGAGATCATAGGTAAACACTCGACCAACACTTTATAGATTACAGGGCCTATTCGGTCAGCGCCTAGTTATATCTATAACATGTGATTTGGCTTCTTTTTCCATTTTATTGACTTTTTGGCTTCTAATCGCAGTCTCTTTAGAAACTGGCTGTTTATTTCTTGGTTTAGCTCCACTCATTCTTTCCCAAATCAATTCTTCAGGGATCACTTGACGAAGGAGCCTTTCAATAGCAACTTTGGGTTTTATAGAGTGCTTTTCTGCAGCTTTATTTACTGCATTTTTCAAGCACCAATGCTTATCTAAGTACAGCCATAAAGCTAAATCAACGCTCTTGTATAAGGCTTTATCTTTGATAAAAGGAAGCTCTTTAACTGCTTGCTCTTTAGTAAAAAGGATCGCCATAAATAGTCCTCAAAACAGCAAAAAATTAATAACTAAAGTGTTAATTAGTAGATTACCCAAAAGCAAAGATGAAACCAATCAGTCGATATCACGTTTTAAAACTTATCTTAATTCGCTAGACGGTTCCGCCTTCATAATAATACTGTCAGAGCTATCTTCACCGACCATCACCCCCAGCATTTTGACCATTTTCTTTTTAGTCTGCCCATCGCACTTGAAAAATAAGTTTACGATCTGCTCTTCCAACTTCTTATCTGCTTCTAGTCGACCAGCGCGTTCCAAAATATAGGACTCGACTTTTTCCGCTGGTATACGCAACTCATCTGCTGAAAAGACCACATAGCCTTGTGTTACGTCTGGGGATCTAGACGTTTTATGATTCATCAGCCTTTTAATGGTGTACGTTCCTACACCAGCCAATTCAGCTAGACTTGCAAAGGTTCGGCGCAGATCGTGACTCCGAAAGTTAATTGGATTTCCAAGCGCTTCAGCTTGTGCTTCGATCTCCCAGATGGTTTTTTTAGGATCATTAATACATTTTTGGGTATTCGCATTTGGGAAAACATATTCACTATCATTTTTCTGTTCTTTCCGGCGTAACAAAATTTTTTTAAGTGACTCAGTAATTGGCAATTCTAATTCCTGGCCGTTTTTTGTTTGGCTAATCCAAAAATAACCCCCATCGAGTTCTACTCTGCTCCAAGTTAATTGCAGCACTTCAGACCGTCTTAACCCAGTAAACAAAGTAAACTCCAATGCATCACATATAGCCACACGAGTTAAGTTGTACTCTTCTTCAGCCGTATTTCTCACAAAATCTATGGCATCTAGCCACGTACTCAATTGGTGGTTACGAATTCGAGTATTTTTTCGCTCAACATTGTGCCATTGCCGAGTAGTTGATAATACCGACACAGGATTTTCGGGCAGCAGTGGCTGGTCGTGTTCATCACGATAATAGTCTTTGGAGAAATTGAAAATCGTTCGAAATATTCTGGCCCACAAGTCAGCCTGGGCTTCGCTAGGCCTTCTCATTCGCTGAACGTCTCCTCGCTCATTCTTCCAAGTAATAGTTCCTCGGGTAATGCTATTGTGCATCTTTTGAATATCGGCTCGACGTATTGCGGCAAGCGGCTTATTCAACCAAGCATAAGAGTAGGTAGATAACACGCTGCGATACTGCTTGGCTGTGCGAGGTTGAATTTTTCCCTCTCTACACTCTAAGTAGTTGTCTAAAGCCTCTTGCAGCGTGACGCCTAAAGAAGCCTGTTTGCGCTTCTCTTGATTTGGATTAATTCCAGTAGCTAATTGCCCTTGAATAATTCTTGCTTGGGATTTAGCGAGCTCTGGCGAGAGCTCTGGATAATGGCCTAAAGTGACGGTAACACCTTTCCCATTGAAATTTTTTCGCACCCTAAAAACACATAATCCCGTGGGCATATGCTCTAAAATAAGCCCGTTTACTGCCTTATCCCTATATCGAGTGCGGCGCCGAGGCGGCTTTAGGTTATCAATTTCACGCTTGCTAAACTTAATATATCTGCTCATATGAGAAATCCTGTGCCACGTATGTGCCATAAAAGGCGTCAAAAACAGGGTATAAGCATCTATTTTGAATTGCACGAGAGCGAAGATAAGCGTCGATAAAATACTATAAAATCATATAATTAAGTATGTTCATCAAACTTTATCAACGTTGTTTTCCTCGCGCTCATAATCGTTAGGTCCACAGTTCAAGTCTGTGAAGGGCCACCACATACAAAGGCGTAGAAGGTTAATACCTACTACGCCTTTTTTGTAAGGTCTGTTCAGCAAACAACAAGCTATTGAGAGTAGCTGTTAACCGTCACGCCCAAATTTAAGCGTAATAGTGTAGCCTTGTGGTGTTAGTCATTATCTAGGTTTACCAGCAATCATACGCCTCTCGGAACTTTAAACAGGCAATGGCTGATGATTTTTTACTTCACGTATAGCAAAGCTACTATCTAACTGGCTTACCATAGTTAAGCGTTGTAGCTCCCTCACCCACTTTTCATAGGCCGCTAAGTCTGCTGTTAATACTTGAAGCAAGTAATCAAAAGCGCCTGATACAGTATGGCAACTGACCACTTCCGGCATGTCTTTTACTGCCGCTTCAAAGGCCATTACCGGTGCATCTTGGTGCTCCTTTAAACGAACGTGCACAAAGGTGGTAATTTGCAGGCCTAGCTTGGCCTTGTTGAGGTGAGCGCGATAAGCCTCAATATAGCCTTGCTGCTCAAGTAAGCGTAAACGCCTAGCTACCGGAGACGCCGACAAGCCTACCTGTTCCGCCAACTCTGCTGTAGTAAGCCGACAGTCACGCTGAATCAAATGTAATAACTCTCGATCAACTTTATTCATCCCACACCACCAGCATTCAAAACCAATATTTATTCAAAGATTAGCAATCTGAGCTAACAACAAGGCCAAATTTTATTTATTAAGCCTCCGTTAACTAGCCATCATTAGCAACAATACCTTATCTCCATAAGGATATGAATCATGGCTACAACAAGCACTCCAGCAGGCTTAGCTAATTTGCAGGTTATTCCACTCTTATGCTCCCGCCAACAAAGGCGCTCAGGCTTTATTGCAGCAATTGCAACCATTATTATTTGGTCCACTTACTTTCTATCTTTGCGTAGTAGCGCTCTTTCACCGCTTAGCGTGCTTGAAATAAGCCTGTTTCGTTATGTCATTCCAGCAGTCCTACTATGCCAACTGTTGATAAAACGTTGGTCTAAAATCACTGGGGTAGCTTGGCCTTATTTGTTGGGAATGATTGCCGGAGCTGGATTGCCATTTTTCTTGTGCTCCGCCATTGCGATGTCTTATACGCCCGTGGCTCAAGGCAGCACACTTGTGCCAGGCGTCGCTCCACTTTTTGTTACCGCCATTGCGGTATTGGTATTTAAGCAGCCCTTTGAGCGTTATAAGAAAATAGGTTTAACCGCCATCTTTGTTGGAGTATTGCTGCTGTTAGCTAACAGCTTTAGCCAATCCAGCAGCCAGCAGCTACTTGGGCAAGCAATGTTTTTATGCGCGAGCTTGTTGTGGGCAATTTTTACTTTGTCTGCCCGCCAAAGTAGTCTTAGCCCACTAGAGACAGCAGCGATAATTACCGTTCCTAATGGCCTCATACTTATAATTTATACTTGGCTAAACCCAAACCATAACTGGGGTGCAGGGCACGTTCCCATTTCCGAGTTGCTCAGTCACATGCTGATTCAAGGTATTATTGTTGGGCTACTAGCAAGCTGTTGTTATAGCTTTGCCATTAGCCGCTTAGGCGCAGAGTTAAGCTCGGCCTTGGGCTCACTCACCCCAGTATTAGCATCGCTGCTGGCCTTTTGGCTGTTTGCTGAAAACCTCGACCCACTAACAATATTCGGTATTATAAGCACTGTCATTGGCGTTGTGATTGCCAGTGGATATAAGCCAAGCAAAGCGCCTGCATTACACCTTAAGGAATAACCATGTTTGCTAATCTTCCAGCCGCAAAAGATGATCCTATTTTGTCATTAGGCTTAGCCTTTAAAGATGACCCTCGCAGCGACAAAATTGACCTAGGAATAGGGGTTTACCGTAACGAACACGGCGCTACGCCGGTAATGAAAGCGGTAAGTATTGCTCAGCAACGTTTATTGGATCAGCAAACCACTCAGGCCTATATTGGCTTAGCGGGGAACGCCAGTTACAACCAAGCCATGTTAGGCTTATTGCTTAATGGCACCGACGCTTTTTCACGGGCGATAGCCATGCAAACCCCAGGGGCCAGCGGCGCATTACGTTTACTGGCCGATCTTATCGCCAGCGCCAAACCGAACGCCAAAGTATGGCTGTCTAACCCCAGCTATGTGAACCACCAACCCATAATGCAGGCAGCAGGTTTGGATGTGGGTTTTTACCCCTATTTCGACCCTGTTAGCAAGCAAGTTGACGAGCCAGCGATGTTAGAGCAAATCGCTAAGCTAGGGCCTAATGACGTATTGCTATTGCATGGCTGCTGTCACAACCCCACTGGCGCTGACATCTCTTTTTCTGCTTGGCAAAGCATTACTGAACTTGCACTCAAAAATGGCTTTTTGCCTTTTGTTGATTTGGCTTACCAAGGCTTTGGCCAAGGTTTAATGGACGATATCCTAGGCTTACAACATCTCGCTCAACAAGTCCCAGAGCTGCTGATTGCCAGCTCAAACTCAAAAAGCTTCGGTTTGTATCGTGAACGCAGTGGTGTAGCCATAGTAGTGGGAGAAACCTTACAACAAGCCACCAATGCCCGTGGAAAACTATTTGAGCTTGCACGTCGCAGCTACACCATGCCACCCAACTGGGGTGCAGCTATTGTGGCCGAGATCCTAAACGATGCTCAGCTAAGCCAACAATGGCAGCAAGAGCTAAATCAAATGAGCCAACGCATGCGTGATTTACGCCAATGCTTAGCGCAGGAGTTTGCCCTGCAATCGGGCAGCGATCGCTTTAATTATCTAACCCAGCATCAAGGCATGTTTTCATTAACCGGGTTTAACCAGCTACAACTTGAGCAACTGCGCGAGCAGCACGCTATTTACATAGTGAGTGGTGGCAGAATAAACGTAGCAGGTTTAGCCAAAACCTTTATCCCACGTTTAGTGGAGTCCTGTTTAGCGGTAGGTGTTTAAGGCTTTAGCAAACAGCTAATATCCACCAACTATAAACGAAAAAGGCTAGCAAATTGCTAGCCTTTTTTATAAAACAAACAGACTATGCGGGAGATTTAGCCTTGGCTTTTAAGGCTAACTCCAGCTTGTCATTGAGTGTTACGTTCGCTTGGCTAAGTTGACTAATATCTTGGTGCGCTTCAGCAATTTCTCGTTGTAGCTGACGATTAGCTAACTCACCGGCTTTTAGCTTGTCTTCCAGCTCGTTTAGTTGCCCCTGCAAGTTACCACTGTCAATTTGAGCATCAAGGATTTGCTCATCTAGCTGGCTCAAGGCTTGCTTAGTTAACGAGTGCCCTTGTTGCTCTTTTCGGTAGTTAGATTCGAGCGTTACCAATTGCTGCTTGAGCTCTTTAAGTTGATGCTCCTTATCCAATAAGCGGCTATCCGTATCTGCCATGCTATTGCTTAACTCAAGCTGAGAGTTAGCTGCTGCAAGTTGCTTACGAATTTGGTCTAACTCGGAAGTAGCTTCTAGGTATTTAGATTCTACTTTTTCTACTCGCTCACGCAGCTCTTGTTCTTGTTGCTGCGTTTTCTCTAGTTCTGGAAGTACTTGCTCTAGCTGAGCTTCTGCGCTTCGACTCACAGTATCTAAAGCCTGTTTATCACCACGCAACTCTTCTAGTTCTTGGTTCACAATCTGTTGTTGCTGAGTTAACTCTTGAATTGTTTGGGCATCTTCCAAACAACGCTGCTCTAATGCAATCAGCTTTTGAGAAAGCTCTTCTTCACGTTCCGCTGCGGCTGCTAATTCACTGCCATCGGCAGCTTGTTCTTGCAGCTCAGAATGAGCTTGCTTAGCTGCGGCTAACTCTTGGCTTAGTTGCTCGACTTGTTCTGCTAGTTGCTGCTGCTCTTCACGCTGTTGGTCACTTTGCTGCTGTAATGTTTGGCTTTGTGTATCCCGCTCTTGCAATTGTTTCTGCTGTTGTTCAAGACTTGTTTGTAGCTCTTGATTGGTGGCCTCTAAGCCTTGCTTAGTTTTCACCAAGCTAGTCATTCGCTCACTTACATCACAGTGTTCTTCGGTAAGCTGTTTGGTTAGCGCTAACTCTTTGTCTAGAGCTTCACTCATTTCTCCCAATTGCTTGCGCAAAGCCTGTTCCACTTCAGTTTGCTGTTGCTGGGCTTCTTTACCATTTTGCTGGTAAGCCTCTAGCTCTTGTTGATTCTCTTGTAGCTGCTGCTCAAGTTCTAGCTTTGCTACCTGCAAGGTCTGTAAGGTTTGCTGGTCATTTTCTGCTGCTTGTAGCTCAGCTTGAAGGCTTTGAACTTGTTGCTCAAGCTGTTGATACTGCTCCTGGTAGCTTTGAGTGCTTTGTTCGCTATCATGTAGGGCTCGCTGTGCGTCTTTAAGCTGCTGAACCTGCTCTTCACTTTGTTGTTTAGACTTATCTAACTCACCAAAAAGCTCGCTAGTTTTGGCTGCTGCTTGCTCTAATTTTTCACGCAGTTCTTGGCACTCTTGCTCGGCACTTTTTTGTAGCTTTGCGGCTTCATCAAGTTGCTGGCGGTGCGCCACAATAAGGGTCTCGCGGCCTTCTTCCCAGCCTTGCTGTTTTTCTTGGGTAAGCCGCTCGATTCTTGCTTCTGTTGATTGCGCCAACTGCACAAACCAATCATTTAGTGAATTAGCGAAACCGTTCGGCAATTGCGCAATAGCATGTTGCTGCTGATAAGTTTTAGTGAGCTGTTTTTGAGCACTGGCTTTAGCCTGCTCAATAAGCTGTTGAGAGGGGGGCTCTCCATTATGCTCGGTTAAAAAATCCACCAAGAATGCTTCATCAAATGAGCCGCCTTCAGCGAGCATTTGGTGAACCAAGAAATCTATATTTTCAGCGTCCATGACCTTTCCCTTTGGGTTTGTTCGCAACAAACCCAACACTACTATGTTGGTGGCAATCATAACCACCTATCACTATTGATTAGCGGCACTATACCAATCAGCCAATCAAAGGTGCAATCAACAGGCATTAAAACAGTTAAGGTAATCATACTATTGTGGTACTAACTGAGTTAAATCATGCTCAACCCGCAAAAAGCACGTCTTCAAAACAACTTAAAAGCGCAGCAATTATTTGTATTTACAAATCCATCACCTAATATTTAAGCTGAAAGGTTTATATTGAGTTATTCATTTAGAAATAAGATCAACAGTTAAGCTACTGGTGACTCTATGGTGTTAGTATGACTGATAAAGATCTCATAAAGCAATTACAGGGCTTTCCTCTCGCCTGGCACTGGGTTCGAAACAACAGCCAAGTACATTGCGATAGACCTTTAATTGATGCCTTATCGTACCCCAGCGAACAGCAATTAAGCTTAAAACAGTTAATTAGCCGTTTAGAAGCCGAGCAAATCACTTATTTGCAGCGCGCGATTTTCGATTCTCAGAACCAGCAACAAACTTTAGAGCTAAACCTGATTTTTAATATCAAAGGTAAACGCTATATTGGCCAAGTATTAATTTGGCGAGAACAAATAAACCAAGTAAACGGCTCCATCGAGTTTATTCTGCCCTTACTGAGTAAAGCTGAAGAACGAGAGTTAATTCAAGAACACTTAAGCGCAGAACTCATTCCTGCAGTGATCTGCAATCAAAATGATACGATTATTTGGCTCAATCAAGCAGCTTGCACCTCGTTACAACAAACCAGTTACCAATTGCTTGCCAGTAAAGTGGTTCACTCCGATGCCGATGAAAACGGCAAGGTTAAGCACTACATTAAAAGCCTTGGTGGCCAGCGAGTACCGCTAGATGCTCGTTTAAAAAGCATCCATACTAACGCCCCAAAACGACGCTTTACCCTTTATCAACTGGTTGCCGAATTAGCCCCTCAACAACAGCAGGTTTGGAATAGCGAAGCTAAATTTTCTCAACAACTGGCACTGGCTCAAAAGAAACTATCAAGGCAAGAAACATTAATCGTTTTTGCGCTAAAACTAGAACATCAAAATGAAGAAGCAAGCCTACGCCTTAAACAGCTATTGCTGGGTAATTTAAAAAAACTCAACCAAGCCATATCAATAGGTTTTTTAGGCAAAGGAGCCATTTCTGGCTTCTTAAGTGCGCCCAAAAAGCTACAACTTATTCAGCAACGTTTAAATAAAGCTATCACCCAATTATTGAAACCCAACGACCAAGCCAGCTTGGGGGCTATCCAAAGCCAAATGGGAGTATCGGTAATGGGTATCGATGCCAGCAATAGCCAACAGGCTATCAATCATGCACAAAAAGCAATGATAAACGCCGAGCCAAAACCGCTAGACCAACTTGCCCAACAAGCCAGCTTTTTTGACTCACGCCTAAACCAAGCTCGAGACAGGCTCAATCAATCTGCAATTCCGAAGAATAGTAAGCCAAGTAATAAAGGCGACCTGTACATCGATCTTAGTGACTAATCTTAGCCGCACGCACTCTACTTTTGATAATTCTGAACCAACCAAATAGTTTGCTATCTAAATACGGCAACTTATTAAAAAAACTCACTTTATTCGCTACATGGCGCTATGATTAAAGACATTAAGTGCTATAACAAATATATCTTTATTGAAAGAAAGGCCAATGATGAAATTTATTTCCAGAACTCTCATCTCTTTGCTGTGTATATTCGCTGCTCAATCTCACAGCTTAGCTACCTCTCTAGAACAAAGTCCTTTCTACAATAATGGACCGCATTACCATCTAGACAACAAGCTGGTAATGGGTCGAATCGAGTTCATCTACTATGCTGATGTTGACTCGCTCAAGGGAGTGGGAGTACCAGCTAAAATTGACACAGGTGCCGATACCACCTCGATTCATGCACTTAACATTAGCATTCAAAGTAGCAACCCCAAATTTGCCGATTTACAAGGCGAAGCCTTACTTAAAAGCATCGCAGAAAGCTTTGGCGATCCAGATAGCGAATGGTGGCTAGACAGTTTTGATACGCCTGAGCGAAATATCAATGCCACAGTAAAGTTTGATTTAATTCACCCCCATACTGGTGAAGCAATTACTTTAGAGCGACCACTTGCTAGGCTCAGTGGTATTCAAGGGCGCGGAGACCACGGCATACTCTACCGCCCGGTGATTGAGCTTGCTTTGTCGTCGGGCGACATTACGGTAAACACAGCGGTAAACCTTACCGATCGCAGCGCCTTCTCCTACCCCATCTTAATTGGTAAAACCTTTTTGCGAGAGCAAGCTTGGGTGGACTCGAGTTATGACTACTTGCAGCAAGAACCTGAAGCAAAAATCATCAGCAATAAAGAAACCGCCTATTTAGACGACCTTCCTTTAGCAATAAGTGTATCTTTGGCTAATCGACGCACCAGCCTCAATGCTGCGAATATAAAGGTAGATAAAGACAAGAAGCAAGTGAGCTTTGAGGCAGTAGGCAAAAACAATAAATCCAAAGCTTATACCTTACCACTGCTTAAAATGTTGAAAATTGGCGATAAACATCACCCAATGGTGAACATGCCTATTAGTATTGGCCAAGAACTAAAACATATAGAGTTACTACTGCGTGATCGTTCTAAACGCTCTACTCAGCTGCGTCTTGGCACCGAAGCACTAAACCAGTACTTCCTCATTGATTTAAGTGCTGAGTTTTTAGCTGATAAAGCGCTTAAATCTGCCATGGACTTTGCAAATAAGCCACCTTTAATGATGAGCCCAGAAGAGCTGCTCACCATTGATGATGTTACTTTTAAAGCCGAACCCTCTTTTGCTGTTAATACTTCCCTAATGAGGGTGAAAAGCTTAAAAACACTAGAACGAAGCGAGCAAAATAAGCCAATAGCAGCGTTTTCAGCCACTGACATCTACAACAAGGTTTATGTATTTGAACAGCCGATTGACCGCAACATTGTTGTTGGTGAAGTTACTCGCCCAGTGATCACTCCCAAAATTGTCCTAGCTGGCAAAAACTACCAAACTGACATTGCACTAGAGCTAGCCAGTAAAGACGAGCCTGAAGAGCTGCTCATCGGCGAGAGTTTTGCTGATGGCCCGGTATGGGTGAATACACGTACCAACAATATTTTTGATAAAAGAGCGGTAATTCGCGCCGGTTATGTAGAACAAGCCAAAGTAGAAGGCTTATCGATTTCAGTAAAATTGGATACCGGTGCAGATGTCAGTTCGATGCATGCTGAGCAAGTAAAACGCTTTGAAAAAAATGGCAAACCCATGGTGACGTTCACCTATCGCAATAGCGACGGTTTAGAGCAGGAGTTCACCCGAGAAGTGGTTGACGAAATGACCATTAAGGCGCGAGTAGGCGAAAAAGCCAATTCTCGTCCGGTTGTAATGATGGAAGTTAAACTAGGAAACGTAACAGAGACAGTACGGGTTAACTTGCAAAACCGAGAGAACTTTAGCTATAGCATGATTTTAGGTAAGAACTACTTACGTAATGGCTTTGTAGTAAGCAGCGACGGCCGTTTTATTCTTACCAAGCAGCCATAACTTGCAGATTTAAAACGGCCCTTGGGGCCGTTTTTTGTTTCAACTAAAACTGATACTTAAGGCCAGTTTTATCCAAGGTTTTATAAATACCTCGCTGGCCTTTGGTGGTGGTTCCTTTCATGCCACCCTGGTCTCGTAGCTTCTGGCGAATTTCAAGCCATTCACTACTTCCCCAACGAGAAGACTGTGACTTAAGTAGCTCAAACTCTTGATTTAAACGCTCTACTAATTCTTCGCCCTGGAAGAAAAAGCCCACTTCGTTATTGTAAAGTAACGAACGGAAATCAAGATTGGTAGTTCCTACAAAAGCAGACTCATCTACTACTATAAACTTCGCATGCAATTTGCCGTAATAAGTATCGCCTCCCAAAGACACCGCATCAGGTTTACCTAATTGATAAAAGAAAATTCGAGGGTGATTAACTAAGGCTTGCCATTCTGCCGAGGCGATAAAATCTGGGTTATTTTCGTGTAAATCTAAATCAGACTCTAACCAGGTTTGGCGCATCTCTTCACTCATTAAAATAGACGGCACAGTGTGCATATCAATCACTGCTTGAGTGAAAAAATTATCACTACTTAGAACCGAGTTAGTAATGATTTCAATTTTGCGCTCAGGATCTTTATTCAGCCACTCTAAGGCCGTATTTACATCTTTTTCTAACACCCCTTCATCTTTCAACAGGTCAGACTGTAAAAACAGGTAGGGTGACACTACACGAATAGTCGTTAAGTCATTGTCACCGTATGCTGCGCGCGCCAAGATACCACTAATTGAATTAGCATTAGCCTTTTTGTTGCTACTGTAGTTGCTCACTAAATCCGTTGAGCTTAAGTTATCAAGTTCATGAGCAAAACGAGTATCAACCGGAGAGAACCCTTCCTGTAAATATTGGTCGATGGTTTGGTAAGCCGCCGCAAACTCGACGTTCCCTTTAAGCTCTGCTAGCGAATCCAAAGACTGCTGCATCCTCGCGCTATAAGGAAATGTAATTGATAGGCGTTTATTGCCAGGCTTTGAGAACAGCACCGAGTAATAATATTCGCTTAATTGTGCGGGAGAATTCTTTATATGAGCGTCAGCTAACGGACGAATAAGCACTTCTAAATCTTTAAAAGCATTAGGGTCAAGCTCACCATGATGGTCTAAACCGTAGTAATGCAGCGAAACATTACGTCCACCGGTCATTACCCACGCTTTATCTGGATAAGCACCATCAGCAATGAGCAATTTGTCGTGAGAACGACGATTTGCGTCTGAACCAAACTGGGTGAGAGCATTAAACACTACCGCCTGAACACGTGCTCGATTGGTGGTAACTTCACCATTGCGGGCCTTTACAAAACCAGCACTTTTAGCACACTCAATAAGGCCTTTTAGATCGCCATGTTCCATACTTAGCGAGCCCAAACTGTCGACCATAATGCGCACATCAACGCCGCGCTTTACTGCCTCACATAACGCTCCCAAAATGGCATCACCAGAAAGGTCGGGAGTAAATATATAGTAAGCAAGATCTACACTATGTTGTGCTTGTTCAATCAGGTGGATTTTAATAGCTAAACTTTGAATGGCCTCTTCGGTCGTGGAGCCAACAACTTTCACTGTTGCCGGTTGGCTAGGTAACTCAGATTCTGAGGCGAGTTTTAAATAGTCTTTTTCTAGCTCATCTGCTGCACGCCAGCGCCTATCTTCTAGTTGTTGGCTTGTCCACGAGTCTTCAATCGCATAATCTGGCGCGGTAATTTGAGCCGAGCAGGCCTGCAGCATAAGTGCTACAAGTACCAAACATCCCTTTTTAGTCATTAGCAACATCCTGTTGTATCAAAACTTCAATTTAGCTAGCAAAAGCCGCGTTAACTCGCTTAGCAAGATTATACCCTAGTCCGGCAACTTTACACTGGCAGCTTCATCGCTTCAAAGAATACATAGAACCTTAATAACTCGCTGTTTTTAAAAGCATAGGCTATTTTTATAAGAACATTTTTTAATCTTGAGAGACACCAATTAATGCGCTTTATGTTGGCATTGTTGCTATTGTTTAAAATCTTGCAAAGCCACAGCCTGCAGGCCGCTACCTATACTGTTTACAGCATCGATGCCCCACCCCTTACCATGCTTGATACGAAACAAGCTGGCATTGTAGGAGATGTGGTCATCGAAGCATTCACCCGCTTAGGACACCAAGTTTTACTTCAAGAAGTACCCTGGAAACGCGCCCAACGGATTACCCGCGAAGGCAAAAACATATTTATCATGCCTCTGGCTTTGCTACCTAGCCGCGAAGAGCACTTTACTTGGGTAGCTTATATAATGGATCTAGAGCGTAGCTTTGCCACCACTAAGCTGCGTATTAATGACTATCAACAAGCCAAAAAAACACTTAACAAGGTAGGGGTAGGTCTAGGTTCGGCGCAGGCTCAAATACTTAAAAACAAAAATTTTTTAGATAGCCAAATAGTGGAACTCAAAATAGGGCCAAGCACCGCCAAGATGCTGCAATTAGGCCGCATTGATGCTTGGTTTAATGGCACACCTGAGTCTATTTGGTATTGGAACCAGCAATTTCCCGAGCAGCCACTCATTATTGGCGATCCCGTTGTCACGAACTTATTATTTTTAGCTGCTTCTAAAAATACCGATGTTAAGCTGGTTCAGCAAATCGCCATCCAGATCCAACTTTTACACGACGAAGGTTTTGTTGAAAAAACCAAACAGCGTTACTTAGCCCCGCAGTAAGCAATAGCAATAAATGCTGCGCCACTTAAGACTCATAAGATTTAGACTTATTGATCAAAGGAACAATGCTAGCTCCTTGCACCAATATAGAAAAAACCACTACTGCATAGGTCATCACTAAAATCATCTCACGAACATCGATGTTCTTCTCCGGTAATACCATCACACCTGCAGGCACAGACATGGCCATAGCCAAAGCCAAACCACCACGTAATCCGCCCCAAGTTAAAATTGGTAGTGACATTGGGTTGTACTGTTTAAACAGTGAAAAGCCTAAGTAAGGAAGAGCAACACTCACTAAACGGCTTAGCAATACCAAAGGGATGGCCAATAGCATTAACCACAAATCTTCTAAATGAAAAACAAAGCTGATCAACACCAAGCCAATCATCAAAAACAATAGGTTATTCAAGAACTCTTCGAGTACATGCCATAGGTGGTCAAAGCTTTGTTTACTAGCTTGGGTAAAATGCTGCTCGCGGGTGATATTGCCAATATAGATGCCCGCCACAACCATTGCTAAGGCGCCAGACACGCCCAATTGCTCAGCAAATACAAAGCCAGCAGTGGGAATAGCCAAACTCACCAAGAGCTCCAATGAATCATCGTCGGTATGTTTAATTAAATAGTTGGCAACTAAACCCAAAACAAAACCATAAATTATGCCACCACCGGCTTCTTGCAAAAACAACCAAGAAATAGCGGGAACACTCAAGGTTTCATGGGAGAAAGCAATGCCAAATACCGACACAAACATCACTAAACCGAAGCCATCGTTAAATAGAGACTCACCCTCCACCTGAATCGCGATTTGCTGAGGCGCATTCATTTTCTTCACAATAGCCAGCACGGCGATGGGATCGGTTGGCGAAATAAGCGCGCCAAACAACAGACAATAAATAAAATCCAAGGGTAAACCGATGTAAGGCAATAAGCACCAGAGCAAACCAGCCACTAAGAAACTCGATAACAAGGTTGAAAATAGCGCCAAAACAGCAATCTCCACGCCTTGGCTCGCTAAGTGTTTTAAGTTTATGCCCAAGCCACCAGCAAATAGCAGAAATCCCAACATGCCATGCAACAACAGATTCTGAAAGTTGATCGCATTAATAGACGCTATAAGCTGCGGAAAGCTTTTTAGTACACCAGTTTCTCCCAACAACATCATTATCAAAGAAAGGACAATAGAGGCAGCGGTTATAGTAATGGTTGATTGCACCGACCCCACTCGGCTATTGATATAAGCAATCAGCATAGCCAAGGCAGCCAAGTAACAAAGACTGTAATAGGTTTCCAAGACTTAAGTCCCTTTAGCGGAGCAGCGAGTACTGCCAAGAAGATGTGCCTTTAGTATAGGCAACACCGCTACTAAAAGAGCAACGGTTTCCCCATGCGCAGCTACGCAAACAAAAGCTCTAACAGACGAAGCAATATTTCGAGAAATGAAAATATCCAGAGGTGAATGCCAATAGCCAACCTAAGGGTGTTGGCTATTAAAGATTGAGCGGATTGCCTAGGGTTAAGCTTGCATGGCACGTAGCACTTCTAAGCAGGCGCCTATGGTGTGGTAGTCAATCTTTGCTCCGGGCCTTGCAACAAGTGTATCTTGTACCTGCCCTTCTCTACTTAATACTCGCCACCAAGGCTTATGTTGAGTCTCGCAGAAAAACTGCCAGCTATACTTCCACAGGCTGTCATAAGCGCTCCAATACTCCTGCTTGCCGGTTGCTGTTGCTAACAGCGCGGCGGCGGCAAAAGATTCAGCTTGAACCCAAAAGTATTTTTCATCATCACAAACACTGCCGTCTGGGGCTATTCCGTAATATAAGCCACCATATTGGTGATCCCAGGCTTTCTCCATGGCAAAGCCAAACAGTTTCTCTGCACAAGGGAGTAACCACCCAGCCTTATGATGACGAGATAACATCACCAACAATTTTGCCCATTCGGTTTGGTGGCCAGGCTGGAAGCCCCAAGGGCGATAAAGGTTTTTAGGATCGTCGCGATTAAAGTCCCAATCCACCTGCCAATCTGCTTGATAATGCTCCCAAATCAAACCGTCTGTGGTGTAGCCTTGGCGTAAACAAATGTTTTGTGCAATCGTGATAGCGCGATGCAAATAACGTTGCTCTTGAGTAGCCTCATACGCAGCAATCATCGCTTCACAAGCATGCATATTGGCATTTTGGCCACGATAATCGCTTAATTCGCTCCAATCGGCACTGGCTTCATCGGCGTACAAGCCCCATTCTGCTTGCCAAAAGCGCTGTTCCATCAAATCAAAGGTAGCGGCTAACTGTTGTTTGGCACCTGCTCGCCCCAGCTTCACGGCGGCTGAATACATCAGCACTACAAATGCTAAACCATAACAAAGGTTACTTTTGTCTATTGGGCTATCACCATCAAGTACCCAATTGTAAGCTTGTCGTTGTGAGTCAAAATGCTGTTGCTCAACAAACTTAAAGCCATGTTCTGCCAGCTGCAAATACTCGGTATTATTATCCAATAAACCAACATGGGCGAATATGTAAGCGAGTCGTGTTGAGCTCACCAACTGCTTAAGGCCTTTTTCTTCGGCTTCCCCATTAGCGGCAATGGCTTGAAAATATCCGCCTTGCGGGTCAATGGCATGCTGCTGATAAAACTGACTAAGCGCACTTACATGCTGCTCTAAAAACTGAGAACTACGAAAAACCGGAAGCATGACTACTCCTTGCTTTGAATGAATGCGTGAATGTCTGCAGCGCTGGGTAAGGCGCTCCATGCACCGCGTTTGGTAACGGCTAGCGCCCCTGCGACCACTGCCGCTTGTAAGGCATCTAGCAGTGGAGTTTGTGAATCAATAGCCTGAGTTAACGACTCCCGCTTACAAATGTTTTGCTGCATAAGTGAAGCCAGCCAAGCCCCGGTAAAGGCATCCCCAGCCCCAGTGGTATCAACCACAGTAACCTTGGGTGTAGCAAGGCTTGTCTGCCAATTAGCCGTTAGGAGCTGCACATCTTTGGCACCATCGGTTAATAGGATAAGGCTTACCCCTCGCTCAAAAAGAAATGTCGCTAAATCATTTACCTGGCCAAGTTTACTAAGGTAATCCCACTCTTCTTGACTGAGCTTAAGCATATCGCTAGCCGCGGCCGTATCTATCACCCGCTGAAAAAGCTGCTCGGTGCTTGCCCAAAGCGGCAAGCGTATATTCACATCAAAGCTTATAAGCAAACCAGCTTGTTTAGCTGCAGACAAAATATTAGAGGTGGTTTCTGCAATATCATTTTCGGTAAGGGTATTAGAGCAAACATGTAAAATACCCTCCTCTTCTAGCACCTGTTGTGGGAAATCATTTAGGCGCACTTTTAGATCTGCAGTCTCACTGCGTTGAAAGCTAAAGCTGCGCTCTCCTTCTGCGTCCAAACTCACAAAGGCCATAGGAGTGGCGTAATGCTTGCAGCTTAACAGGTAGTCACAATTTACCGCTTGACGTACTAGGCAGTCTCGCAGGTAGTGCCCTGCGGCATCGTCTCCCACTTGCCCTAGCATTAAGGCTTGATGGCCTAAGCCTGCAACGGCCACTGCTACATTGGCTGGCGCGCCACCAGGATATTGCCCATAAATAGGAATATCTATTTTACCTTGGCGTTGAAACTCCAAAGGGATCCAATCCACCAATACTTCACCAAAAGCGAGTAAGCGCGGCATAGTGTGTCCTCGATAAGAATGGCTAGATAACGTTACACATAAAAACTGCAGACGTCAGCCGCTAAGGAAAAGATTGTGGCTGTTTCCCAAGATTTTCCGAGCGAGGTCACGAGCTGAAAAAACTCAAGAAATGAAATAGCAGAAATGCGCGTTTAGTAAGAAATTTTCCCACGTAGCTGCTTGGTTTGGCCACGCTGCGTTTTTTTATCCATGCGGCGACGCTGAGAGCCATAAGTAGCCTTGGTGGGACGACGTTTTTTTTGTACAACCACCGCGCTTAGGATCAACTCTTTTAAGCGTTGTAAGGCATCTTCTTTATTTCGTTCTTGAGTACGATGACTTTGCGCCTTAATGATTAATACACCGTCTTTGCTTATTCGTTGATCGTTGAGTTTAAGCAAGCGCTCTTTATAAAATGCAGGCAAGCTTGAATGGGGAATATCAAAGCGCAAATGTACCGCGCTAGAGACTTTATTTACGTTTTGCCCGCCAGCACCTTGAGCACGAATAGCGCTGAGCTCAATTTCCCATTCACCTAAACTAACGGTATTAGATATTTCCAGCATAATTTATTAGTAGCCTGTGCGCCTAGAAGTGGTCATTGTAACAAACTGCTGCAAGGGGCAATACCAAAGTATCAAGCCTTAATGGCCACCAAATGTTGAACGGCTATTAACGCTTTTGTGGCAGCAAACAAGCCGAGCTTTCACTAAGCATGAGTTCAAACTCTTCATGAGGCAAGGGCTTAGCAAACCAGTAACCTTGGGCAAAATCACATCCGGCTTCACGCAGTAAGTTAGCTTGGTGCTCTGTTTCAATACCTTCTGCAATAACATGAATGCCCAGTTTATGCGCCATCACCACAATCGCTTTACACACAATTAAGTCATCACCGTCTTGCTCAAGGTTATGAATGAACATGCGATCAATCTTGAGATATTCAATATCAAATTTTTGCAGGTAAGCCAGTGAAGAATAACCGGTACCAAAGTCGTCTAAGGCTACCTCAACGCCAGCCTTGCTAAAGGCTAATAGCTTTTCATTCACTACAGGGCTGTTTTCCATCAGCAAACCTTCGGTAATTTCCATTACAACATCGGCGCTAGATAAACCCGCTTCCGACAATTCGTTTAGCCACTGATTAACATCGCATTCTGCTTCATAATATTGTTTGGGAGAAGTATTAATACTTAGTTGAATTGGACTTAAGCCGCGCTCTTTCCAGGCTTTTAGTTGAGCAACCGCGGTGCTAAATACCCAATTACCGATTTCTACTACCACACCAGTTTCTTCAGCAACATGAATAAAATCGCTAGGGCTTATCCAGCCTTGGCTAGGGTGTAACCAGCGTACTAGGACTTCTGCCTTAAGCAGCTCACCGGTATTCAAGTCCACAATGGGTTGGTAGTGTAAATGCAGCTGCTTTTTAGCGACCGCTTGGCGTAAATCGTTTGCTAACAAACGGCGTACTTGAGCCTGCTCCTGCAAGGATGCAGTGAAGTAACTTAAACGGTTACGCCCCTCTTGTTTGGCCACATACATTGCTTGGTCGGCATGTTTTAGAAGGTCGTCAATTTTCTCACCGTCATTTGGCGAAAACGCCACACCGATACTGGTTGAAATATACACCCGCTCAATGCCAAGCTGGAACGGGGTGCTCAAAGTCTTAAGTACCGCCTCCCCCAGTTCCGCTACCCTACTACCGTCACCGGATTCATTGAGCAAAATAATAAACTCGTCGCCACCTAAGCGGGCGACATGTTCACCTTGCAATATACAATGTTGAATACGCTGAGCAGCAATTTGCAGCAACATATCACCCATGTCGTGACCCAGAGTATCGTTAATGCCTTTAAATTGGTCTAAATCCAACAGCATTAAACTCACGCGCTCGGTTTCTAAACGCGTGGCTAAGGCATCACTAAGAAGCCGATTGAGCATACGCCGATTAGGTAAGCCGGTAAGTGGGTCAAAGTTTGCTTGCTGCCATACTTGTTCTTCGGCCTTTTTACGCACCGCTACTTCTTTACTCAGTGCCGCAGTACGCTGTTTAACTCGCTGCTCCAACAAGGTTCTACTGGTATAAACCTCACCAGCCATAGCATTAAATTTGGCAATTAACGCGGCAATCTCAACCGGTATAAACCAGCGTTTAGGGTTTACAAACTTGCCCATCTCACCATGAGAAATACCTTGAGCAGTATCTACTACTTGGCTAATTGGCCGCACGATCATACAGGCCAAATACCAGCTAATTACACCCACCACAAATACACAAAGCAGGCTGACAAAAAATGCATAGCGCTGCAGTTTTAAAGAGTAGGCCTGCAGCTCAGTGAGGGGTTGAGGAACAATAATCCCCCAGCCAGTATTTTCGACCTTGGCGTAACCAGCGATCATGTCGGCTTGCAATGCGGGTGAATAAAACTCACTCACACCAAAGTTGTTATCTCGCATCAGCACAACTGGCGCTAAGCCAGAAAGATCTTTCGCTCGAATACTCCACTGCTCGTTAGGGTGCGCTAAAACTCGCCCGTATTGGTCAAAAATAGCCACATGTCCTAGCTCACCAAATCGCACTTCAGACTGACTTTCTAGCAGGTATTGAGTGCCCAAAGCGCCCATTAGGAAACGATCTTGGCCTTGGTAAACCGCTAAAAAGATGGTCGGCTGAGGCACCCCTTCTACCACTACCCCACTAAAATACACTTGGTTTTTGTTTGCTCGAGCTTGCTCCATAGCTACTTGAACCTGCGCAGGCACACTGTTGAAAATGCTTAAGGATGATTCGCCATAAAAGAAGCGTTGGCCTCGCCCTTGCTGCCACTCAAACAAGGCGTATAAGTTTATTTCTTTAAGTAGTGGTGATAAGTCATTATGAAAATGTTCAAGACTGATTTGCTGGTTAGCACTGCTAAAAATAGCTGCTGTATCGTTGGCATAACGAGCCAGTGCAGTACTTAGATTGCGCGCGATTAGTAAGTGCTTTTCATGCACTGTGGCGGTTTCATTTTGTTGAACTTGATGCTGAACCCAAGAGCTAACCATTAAGGTCGGCAGCAAAGCCGCAAACATGCAAATAACAAACAAAATATAACGTAGAGAGATCCGCCGATTCATCCTTGAGCCAGATATGTTAAAAAACAAACGCCGATTTTACATGATATTCATCCATATATGAGTTAATTTTTGCAAAAACAACGCTTAATTGAGCAAGCACTTTTAGCGCTATGTATTTATGCTTAACTTAAGTAGCTCACAGCCCAAAGATTTAAGGCACTTATTTAGTCTTTTGCAGATAAAATTTAGTTAAAACTATTCGCAGCTAAGTGGCATCAAGTACCTCAAATAGCACTCTACATATGAATCAATAAATCTGATACATATTTAAAACTTAACAAAAGTGCAGTTATTAGCTCATTGAAACCAAGCTAAGTATTTTAAAACTGCTTACATTCAGTCAAATTCGCCCCGTTCAATGCTTAACAAAGCCTTTTGGGGGCTGAGCTAAACCGAAATAGCAGCCCTTAGGCAAACCAGCACTTGCTCAAACACTCTGTCAATCAAACATGAGAATACTTAAGCCAAAAGTCTCCTCCTTAACAACAGAAAATAATCCTCACAAAAACAAAAACTTAGATCAAGCATCATTTTTTATGATACCAATAGGAATAGCCCCGAACTGGCAGCATAATCGAAACAATCAGCCTAGCTAGCGAACATTGATATCGCCACAAAGCTCGCCAAAGCACGCTTTACCGGCTAGCCGTAATCCCTTTAAGCCCTTATTTTTATTAATCATAACTTCTGTCCCTTAGTTACCTCTATTGGAAAACAGCAAATACAGTTTTAAGGTCTTACTTGTTAGCTAGGTAAGCGATAGCTCAGTTTGTAAAAAATAGTTAAAGAAGTAGGCTCTACAAGCAAAGCAGCATGAGTATAGGACAGTAGTTACATTAACTATCTGTAAAATAAAGATTAAAGCTTATTCTAAAAGCTAGATTTGTTGATTTTCGCCCATAAAAAAGCAGCTGCGTAAGGGCAGCTGCTCATAAGAGTAATTTATATCAAGCTAGCATCACTAGCCTAGCGATAAAGCTTACGCGACTGATTCAGCCACCTCAGCTTGTGGCTCTTCTAACTTTACCGGAGCTCCTAAAGCTGGGCGTAGGGCTTTAAGTACTTGGTGACGTGTAACCACACCAACTAGTTTACCACTATCTACTACTGGGAAAATCTTCGGACGGTAAACACTACTGTTACGTAAACGCTCTTCTAAAGGTTGGTGAGTAGAGCTTAGCAAAACACCTGACTCAGATACTGGGTAAACTTGGGCAACATCAACACTCATGTACTCAGCTAATTTTAATAAGTTGTGATTAGGTGCCACGGTCATAATATCCTTTTGCATAATGCTTGCTACGGTTGTTGTACTTGGTTTGCTGTAATCTTCTAGCCACAGTTTTCTTAAGATTTCTAACTCTGAAACAAAGCCTTGTAGCTCGTTGTTTTCGTTTACCACAACCGCTCCAGATAACTCTTGAGCTACCAGCGCGTCACAAGCACTTGCAATGGTCATGTCAGGGCTAAGTGCATTGTCGGCAGGAGACATGATGTCAGCGACTGTAATTGTTTTTAAGTTTTGCATAGTAGGTTCTCCAACAGGACCAGAATATTGATTTGATAAAACAGAAAATTTAGGACGTACAGGCTCAAGCTGACTACCGCGGCTATATACCGACCAGTAACCCAAGCCTACAATCACAGCGCCGCCAATAATGTTGCCGATAGTGACTGGTATTAAATTGTGTGAGGCAAAATTTGCCCAAGTTAGGTGCTCGAATGCACTTGCTTGAACGCCAACTTGTGCCCAAAAGCTAGGTTCAGCCCAGGCTTTAATTGCAATGCCGAGTGGTACCATAAACATGTTTGCCACTACGTGTTCGAAGCCGGTGCTAACAAACATGGCGACAGGCAATATCACCAAGGCAGCTTTAGCGGCACTGGTTTTAGCACTAAAGGTCATCCATACGGCTAAGCACACCAATAAGTTACATAACATGCCCAGCATCACCGCTTGCATAAAGCCATGTTCTAATTTGTGTTGCGCTATAGATAAGGCATTAAGCCCCCACTGACCGTGATCTAGCTGGTAAAGCTTTGCTCCACTCACCACCAGTACTAGCAGTAAGGCGCCAACAAAGTTTCCTAGGTATACTTTGCTCCAGTTAGCTAGCATGGCGCGTGTATTAAGCTGCCCATTGGCCCGCGGAATAATTGACAACACGCTACTAGTGAATAGCTCACCGCCACATACCACCAACATCACTAAACCTAAGCTAAAAGCCAAGCCACCAAGTAGGCGACTAACTCCCCAGCCCACTCCTGAAGATCCAGTAGTTACCGTGATGTAAAAAACGAAAGCTAAACCAATAAACACGCCAGCACTAAGCGCTAAACTCAAGGTTTTAGCAGTAGTATTAGTTGCCTTTTTATAAGCATACTGCTCGGCAAACTGGGTCATTTGATCGGGGCTTAGCGCGGCGGATGAAATGCTCTCTTTAGGCTTTTCACTGCTTACTACTGTAGGAGCTGGCAATCGCTCCACTTGAATATGATTCATCTACACTAAAACCTGTAATAACAAGCAACTAGAGTCGCTAATGACTGAACGTGTTATTACAATATCGATAAAGCGTTGGGCTGGTAAGCGGATAATTTTTATGAGCTATATCAAAACTTCTTATAGCACCTATGTTTACTATACTTAGCAGCTAATACAGCCTCTTAAAAACATTTCTGGAGTAAGCGATGCGCTATTCTTTAAAGCAACTTACCGTATTTGAAGCCGTTGCAACCCACGGCAGCGTAAGTGCAGCCGCCGACAAGCTCGCGCTCACTCAATCTGCAGCGAGCATGTCGTTGGCTCAGCTTGAAAAACTATTAGGAAAGCCCCTATTTGATAGGCGTGGCAAGCGGATGGTGCTCAGTCAGTGGGGCCTGTGGCTGCGGCCAAAGGCCAAGCAGTTACTGTTAGACGCCATGCAAATTGAAGAAGGGTTTGCCGAACAGCAGCTAGTAAGTGGCGAGCTGCAGCTTTGCGCTAGCCAAACCGCTGCTGAACACTTAATCCCGGATCTCATCAGTAATATTGATAATAACTTCCCCCAGCTACGCATTAGCTTTTCCGTAGAAAATACCGCTGAAGTGATTAACGGCTTAATTAACTACGATTACCAGCTAGGTGTGATTGAAGGGCGCTGTGACGATGACCGAATTGCTCACCAAGTATGGTGTAACGATCACTTGGTGATTGTGGCCGCCGCCCACCACCCTTACGCTAAGTTAGAGCGGGTGAGTATTGCCCAGCTCGAACAGGCTCGTTGGGTACTGCGCGAGCAAGGAGCAGGCACCCGAAGAGTATTTGATAGCGCTATTCAAGGCACCATTGACTCACTAAAGGTTCACCGGGAATACGAGCACGTGCCGGTGCTGCGTTCCTTAGTGGCCAACAATAGCTATTTAAGCTGCCTGCCTTACCTAGACGTAATAAAAGCTCTAGAGTTAGGTGAGCTGGTTAGGCTAAACGTACCTGAGCTAAACATTGAACGGTCTTTATCCTTTGTATGGCGTAACGACACCCCCGAAAACCCACTTCGCGACTTAGTGATTACTGAAGCGAAGCGCATGTTCAAAGTCCACCATCGCGATATGTAACTAAAAGGCTTGCATATAAAAACAAAAGCACCTAGATTAAATGATAATGATTATCATTTAATCTAGGTGCTTTATGAATCGCTTATGTCTTTTATCTAGCTTACTTAGCAGCAGTGCCGTAGCAAATACAGTTCCCAGCTCTGAGAGCCTAAACCAATGGGAGTCACTGGCCGTGGCTTTATCACTGCTCGCTACAGCAGTATTTTGCTTATGGGTAATCCGCAAAATAAAAAAGGCGCTAAGCGCGCCCTCACCAAATAGCTTGCCTAGCCATTGGCCTACAGAGCCAGTTGCTAGAAAAACACCAATAACAATAGTATCGAGTTAGGCCAATAGCTTAAATTGGCCAATGTTATATGCTGGTACCAAAATCCTCATAAATCTTCTGATATTGCTGTTGAGTGCGCTGTAAAGAAAACTCATCCAAAACCCGTTGCCGGCCTGCGCGGCCAAATTCAATGAGTCGCTGCGGTTCAGCGAGTGCAGTTTGGATGATCTCTGCTAGCTTTTGGCTATCATCAAAATCAAATAACCAACCATTTTGCTGCTCTTGCACCAGAACTCCATTTCCGCCCACCTTGCTGGCAACCACTGCCCGCTTGTAGGCCAATGCCTCCATAATGGCCAAAGACATACCTTCGGTTCTTGACGTCATCGCCAGCAATTCGAAACAGTTATAGATTTTGCTGCGATCGCTTACCATGCCATGGAAAACAACTTCGGCATTAGCCAAATGCTGTTGGGTAAACTCTTGCAGCGGAGCCAACTGGTCGCCAGTGCCAAAAAAGTGCACTTCAACCTTTTGTTGTATATCACTAGGCAATAAGCGGATTGCTTCAAGCAAACTAATTTGGTGTTTAAGGCTTACTAAGCGCCCAACTGAGCCAATACGTAAACGCCCATCTTGCGGATGAGGAACAATGTCTTTCTCCTCCGGCATCGCAATACCGTTATCAATTACCGAAGAATCTACATGCTCCCATCCGTGCTCTTCGTGAAAGATTTGCTGACCCTCTTCCGAAACAAAACAAATGCTGTCGATAAATCGGCGGGCAAAGCGGTGCACTTTACGCCAACGATTAGTCGCTAATCGCGCTGCGCCATGGCGGGTATAAACAATTTTACGCTCTAAACAAAACGGCAAGATAGGTAGGGACAACATAACTGCAGAAGGAGAATGCATGTGAATAATTGGGTGACGCCGATAAGCTTGCCACAAGCGCAATTGCACAAGACCTTTCATGCCGCGTATTACCGTCACTTTAATATTAAGCTCTTCAGCAACCGCCACAAGAGGGTCATCATGATGCCCCAGAGATATAATTTCAGGCTCCATTCCCTGAGCACGCTGTTCTACACATAAATCAATAACAAAGCGTTCTGCTCCTCCCACCTGTAAACTACTCACAACATGAGATATCTTTTTACTTAACGCGCTATTCACAATATCATTACTTATTTGACTATCCTTAGTGGCATTATGATAAGCCAGTTAGGGGTGAAGGATCACTCTCTAACTCAAAGAAATTGTTAATTTTTATCAAAGGGTTTAACAGAATGGATTCTTCATTGCGAGTACTTGAGGTGGTACAAAGCCTCGAGCGAGGCGGTCGCACAGTTAGATTCATTACCACCGTAGCTGGATTAAGAGACAACGGTGTGTTTGTGCTGCCGGTAAGTTTTAAAACGCCTCACAGTAGCGATCAACAACCCGACCAGCTAGAAGTGCTGCATACTAAGGCCTTTGACGGCCCTTGTATTTTTTACAACTTAGTCAGATTGATTAAAAAACACCGGATTAACTTAGTTCATTGCCACTGCGACCGCAGTATGATCTGGGCAGGTTTGGCGGCTAAGGTGTGCAATGTGCCTACTGTACTTACTTTTCATCGTTCAATTTTACGCTACTACCAAGAAAATCGAATAAATCGCATTTTAAGGCGCTTAGCCAACTGCTTTGTTGCAGTTTCCGAGCAACGCAGGCAGTTGCTTATGCAAAACCTGGGTTTAAGCGAACAACGCTGCTTAGCTAATCATGCTGGAGTCGATACCCAAATTGCTCCTTTACAACCTGCTCAAGCGCGCAAAAACCTCCAGCTTCCCGACAATCAAATTATTTTGTTTAGTGCCGGCCACTTAGGGCGAATTAAAGGCCATCAAGATACGCTGAAGGCTTTTAAACTGTTGCCACAGCAGCAAAGCTGCCAGTTATTTATAGCAGGTAGTGGCTCAAAAAAAGAGAGCAAGGCGCTGCTGCGCTATCGCGATAAATTAGGACTGCAAGAACGGGTGCATTTCCTTGGGCAAATTAATAACACCGCAGAATGGATGGAGGCTGCAGACATTTTTGTGCAACCCTCGTTAGAAGAAGCCTTTGGTCTAGTATTTATCGAAGCGGGCTTGCGCCATACTCCTGTAGTGGCAACTCAGGTTGGCGGCATCCCCGATATTGTAATAGATGGTGAAACCGGCTTTTTAGTGCCGGCCGCAAAGCCAGAACAATTAGCAGCCACCATTTCTAAGCTAATTGATTCTGAAGCATTGCGCGAAAAACTTGGTGAGGCAGCGGAGCAGCGTGTTCGCTCACAGTTCGATACCCAGCATATGATTAATAATTATTTAGGTATTTTTAACCAACTTCTCAAGGAAGCTTAAGCGAGAGCAGCATGGACAAGAACTCGATAACCGTTGTAATTACCCCGCGAGACCGTTACTCAGGCATTATTAATTGTATTCGCAATTTATACCTATGCACCGAACAACGCTTTGAGCTAAAAGTCATCGACTTAGATTATCCGTCTTCACTTAAGCAAAAAATCGAAAAAGAGCTAGCTCAACACCATAATGCCGAACTGCTTAGCTATGGTTTAATCTCGCCAATTCAAGCAATGCAAAAAGTGAGACCTCTTATCGAAACAGAATACGTAATGTTTCTTGATAATGATTCAAACGTAACGGCCAATTGGCTTCCACCGCTATTAGAGATAGCCAACAGCGATCCACAAATTGCGGTGGTAAACCCGGTAACACTCGAGAAAGAAGGTGTTGATAAAGGCGCAGAGTTACGTAATCACCTATTCACAAATGCAGTTCATACCATTGATTATCAAGGTGAAGATTACCTTATTGAACATAAGTCTTTTCGCCGCTCATTACCTGAGGAGCTTCCTCAAGGTATCCAAGAAAGTGAAATGTTCGAGCTACATGGCGTGTTGTTTAGCACCAAGGCCTTAAAAGACATTGAACTGCCAGATATGGTGATTCGTGAACACATCGATATAGGCATTCAACTTCGTCAAAAGGCTTACAAAATTGTCACTCAGCCTGAATCAATCATTATTTTTGATAATCTAGGCACCAGAATGGCTTGGTACGACATGAAGTTCTTCTTCTTCCGTTGGCACCCTAAATATACCGAAGCCTCCTCACGCCTTTTTGAACAGCGCTGGGGATACCGCTTCTATTCCGAACAAGCTATGTACTTATGGGTATTTAGACGTAAGGTGTTTTTATTTGCCCGTTGGTTATACGTTCCGGTTAATGGGGCAAATATGGCAGTGCGTATTGCCGCCAAGCTTCGTTCGTATATAAAGCCTGTGTGGGACCCCATCAAGGGTGTGGAGCAAAAAGCCTCCCCCGCCCCACTCAGTATGTTTTCTAAAGCCAAATAAAAAAAGCCCGGCATAAACCGGGCTTTTTTTATTTATTGTAAATTCTTAGTCTAAAGAAACACTACCGTTTATATCCGAAGATTTGCTGTCATACAGTTTATGAGGAAATTGTTTTTCCAAATAGATTTGGTCAGACTGGGCAATGGAAGAAGAAAAGCGCAGCTTCATTTTTCCGTCACTGTTAATACCTTTAACCAAGCCAACAACCTTGCGGCCGCGCATCATTTGACGACAATCGTGAACGAATGAACTTGGCACATGACCTTTAACCACGGTGACTTTTCCGGAACGCAATTCACACACAAAGGTGTAATGAATATGCCTCAAACGGTACACCAAAACTGCTAAAGCAATAAAGCCAATCACTATGCTGATAGTCAAACGAACACTCCCTGTGTTTAGTTGCTAGCCGAGTAAAATCAAAGCGTTATTGAGCCTTGAAGTGAATAAACTCAACAAGGGTAATATTATGCGCTTCAATTGACTAGGTTTAAGTTCAAAATTTTGATAGCAATCAGTAATTTATGCTTGTTTTGATAGCTTGATCAACAAAATGTTTACAAACAACAACTTGAAAACATTTTCAATAATTTGACAAAAGCGAACAATAGTTAACTAGATAATTAAGTTAAACGTACAGAAAACCAGCTCATTAAGAGTGAAAAATAGGCGGGAGGAAAAGACTCGCTGTCATAGCTGACAGCGAGAACCTTAAACTTACTTCTTAATACCTTCGATCACTAAGTCCATTGCTACGGTAGTAGATTTAGGACCAAGGTTAGTAGGAATACCAAAGTCTTTCATCACTAATTCTGTTGAGCCAACAAAACCAGCACGATAACCGCCCCATGGGTCTTTACCTTCACCCACTTTAGTCACATCAATCACGATGTCTTTCGTCACGCCACGCAGCGTAAGCTGACCATAAAGCTTGCCACCTTCGTCACCATTCGCTTCATATTTGCTGCTTGTAAAGCTTGCTTCTGGGTATTGGTCTACCGCTAGGAAGTCTTTACTGCGAATGTGCTTGTCGCGCTCAGCGTGATTAGAGTTCACCGAAGTAGCATCAATTTTAACGCTAACGGTAGTCGCCTCTGGCGCCGCTTGGTCGTAACTAAAGTCACCACTAAAGGTATCAAAGCGGCCTACTACAAAGCTGTAACCTAAATGGTTAACTTTAAAGTTAATTGAAGCATGTGCACCGCGAGTATCAATGGTGTAATCGGCAGCGCTAGCCGGTAAGGTTAAGCCCATAGTACTGGCTAACAATAATGCGGCTTTAAGTTGTGTTTTCATTGTCTGTCCCTTTAGGTTATTTAGTCGACTTAAGCATTCGAACTAAGGTGTTATCTTTATCTATAAAGTGATGTTTTAGAGCAGCAAAGGCATGACCTGCAGCCAATACAATTAGTGCCCAAGCTAAAATCTCATGAATATCACCAGCCAGCTCTTCTTGCTGAGCAATACCGGTAATAGTGGCGGGAACCTCAAACCATTCAAACACTACAATGGCACGTCCATCGGCGGTAGAAATTAGGTAACCCGAAATCATTAAACAAAATAATAGTGCGTAAAGCAGCCAATGACCGACTTTAGCTCCCTGCTTTTCCCAAGCTTTATGGTTAGCTGGAGACTCTGGATGTGGATTCAACATTCTCCAAATCAGCCGGAATAGCATCAACATAAACAACAATATCCCAACACTTTTATGGATCATCGGGGCGGTTTGGTACCAACTAGAGTAATAGTTTAAATCAACCATAAATAACCCTAGCCCAAACAAAGCAAAAACACTTAATGCCACCAACCAATGGATAACAATGGCTACCCATCCATAAGTCTGTTTGGTATTGCGAATACTCACTCGGTCCCCTTAAATATCTTCTGATATTACGTCGATGAAACTAGCATCGCTTAAATCCACAATGAAAAAAATTGAATTTTATGTGAAAAACCATTCGAACAATTAGAAAGAAAACCGCTCAAAGTTTTACTTCTCTCTCAAAAAAGCAACAAAACATCAGCAAAAGATCTTAGTTTATTTGTACTTTTAGTCTTAAAGCATAGTGCTAAATAAAGCTTAAAAGCGCCTTAAAAACCAAGATTTAATCAGCCAAGTGGAAAGTTACCTATGCGCTATGGCATAGCTTGTTTGCGGCAGGCTAACGTCACATTACAGTAATAAAATATTCATTTTACCTACTATACTTTTTACTGCACATTTTGCGTGTCTCGCAGCCGCGAGAAGAAATCACATTGGGCACAAAACACTAGGTATATTGAGCCCAATAAAGTAAGGCTTGGAGTAGGCTTATGAAACGATCACGCTTTGATGATATGGATGAATGGGATGAAGAAGACCTGGTCCATAACGCAAAAAGTCATAAAAACCAGCGGGACAAAGCACGTGCTCGTCGCCGCATCGACGAATACAACGAGCGGAAACAATTAGAACGCTACATAGACGAAGACTATAACTAGTCACAGTAATCGCGGAGGGGGTAGTGTTGGCACTTCCCCCTTTTCTATTACCATCACAACAAGGTATTTAGCTATGCAAGCCATTATTCCCTACCTTAATTTTTCAGGTAAAGCCGAACAAGCTTTAGCTTTTTATCAGCACTGCTTTAAAGGCGACGTTATTGCATTAATGCGCTTTAGCGATAATCAAACCGACATGCCAATTCCCGATGAGTTATTGAATAAAGTGATGCATTGTCACTTCAAAGCCGGAGAACTGGAGTTTATGGCATCCGATGGTATGCCCGGAGAGCAGCTAAAAAGCGCGGGTAATATCGAGCTCAACTTAAACTTTTCAGACTTGGCCGAGCAACAACAGGTGTTCGAAAAACTCTCTGAAAACGGCAGCATCACCATGGGTTTACAAGATACGTTTTGGCAAGCGCGTTTTGCTAGAGTGTGCGACCAGTTTGGCATCAACTGGATGCTAAATTGCCCTCTCAACTAAGAAATTGATGATGTTATTTACATGCCACGTTTGCGGAAAAACTGCGCGGGATCACCGGGGCTTTCTTGGTACAACTCAAATGACTTCTCAGCAATTATCTCTCCTGCTAATTCAATGGTCATGCGCCAAGTTCCTAGCTTATTGCTAATGGGAGCCCAAATGGTGTCACCTAAATAAAAATCCCAATCGTTGCTGCGAATGTACTCTTCACCATCAAAAGGCGCCATAACCTCGCCATCTTCATCTGGGATATTGGGGTGGTAGATGCAATAGCGAACCTTCTGGCCTTTGGCTTTCTTAATCTTAATAATCAAGCCGAATTCAACATCTATTTGAGCTTCAACTTGAGTGGTAAATCGGCTAACCTGCGGCAGTGCTTTAGCATCGCTATCCCATTTGTTGTAAATACCGTAACTGTGTAACTTAACTTGGGGTTTTGCCTTCGCCATTGCTGTAAAACTCGCCTAATAGAATATCTAAATTGTCTATTTTACCTTAGACCTAGCTTTAGCTGCCATTACAATCCTTTCCCCCGCTTTACTTAAGGTGTAGGCTAAAAGCATAAATGAATCATAGCTTGGCCTTTAAGCCACTAGCTAAATCTTCTCAAGGATGAACCTATGAAAAAGCTACTGACAGCAGCCCTTGTTTTTGCCAGTTGTTCACTGCAAGCAGCGCCCATTAATGAATTGTTGGAGCTCAACGACAGTGAATTGCAAATGCAGATAATTCGTAACAATCTCAATCAAGCGCTAATTCGTCAAAACCCTCCTTTAGAGAACTTTCGACCAGTACTGGACGAGTGGGCAAACACCTATCTTACTTGGGAAGAGATGAAACCAAAGATTGCTGAGGTTTATCTAAAACACTTTACAGATGAAGAGCTAGAGCAGTTAGTCGCATTTTATAAAACTCCGGTAGGCAAAAAGAGCCAAGAGCTAAACGCTACATTAATTCGTGAAAGCGCGCTGGCTAGCGCTTTGGTGGCTAAGGGGCATCACAAAAAACTTGAGGAAATGTTGCAGCAAGCCGCAGCCAAACAAAAACAGCAAACAGGTAACTAAACGACGGCGTATCTCATTGTAATGCCAGCATCAACAAACTGGCATTACAACAGCAAGCTTTACGCTAGTGCTTTATTAGCTTTTAAACGGCTTTGCAAAAAGTGTAATAACATGCCGTACAGCGGAACAAACAAAGCAAGATTAACCGCAAGTTTAAAGCCATAATCTACCCACGCTATCTCTACCCAATGCTCAGCCATAAAGGCGTCGCTGCTGGCATAAAAGGCCACCGCAAAGAATAAGAAAGTATCCACCAAGTTGCCAAACACACTTGAGCCCGCAGGTGCTACCCACCAGTGCTTAAGCTGGCGTAAACGGTCAAACACTTTTACATCCAATAATTGACCTACCGAATAAGCCAAAAAGCTCGCCAAAGCGATACGCGCAACAAAAGCGTTCCAGGCTAACAAGCCGGCTAAACCTTGATATTCACCTTGGTAAAACAGTACCGACACAATGTAGCTCACCACTAGGGCTGGCAGCATTGCAGTGAAAATAATCTTTCTAGCTCTGCTTGCACCAAACAAGCGAACCGTAAGGTCGGTGGCTAGAAATATAAATGGGAAAGTAAACGCACCCCAGGTGGTATGAAAACCAAATATAGTGAAGGGCAATTGCACTAAATAATTACTAGCGGCAATAGTAACGATATGAAATAAAGCGAGAATAATAACACTGCGGCGCTCGGCCTCAGTTAATTGTAAAAACCACATTATAGAACTACCTATCTTTTTGTTAATTGGGGGTGAGAGAACCCAAGGGCGGCGGAGTATTCCACAACTATAAGCTAACTGCAATAGCTAAACGATTAGTCAAGAAATCATCGCTATTTGATTTTTTTGGTGATAACTAACAGTTTTTAAGCAAACACACCTCTCAAGGCTTCGCTCGCTGTCCGTTCTTAGTTAAACTGAGCTATTGCCCTGCCCGCGTTCAAACCCATCTGTGGTTTGTTGTTTGATTATGGCAGCAGCACTTGCTTCAGCGGTGAGTGCTACGTTTAGTTAATTTAAAAGGATGCACTTTGTCTGGCTTATTGCGGATCATCTTGATCGATACTCACCTAAAAGGTGTGGTAGAACTTAAACTCGACCAACACAGCAATATATGTGGAACTAACGCCTCAGGTAAAACCACATTACAGCGTCTTATTCCGGTATTTTATGGCGAATACCCCAGCCGCGTAGTGCCAAGTACCCGCGACAGTTTCGAGCGCTGGTACCTACCACGAGAAGCCAGCTACATCATCTACGAGTACCAGCAATACAATGGCCAAGTTGCCCAAGTAGTCTTGTCATCGGGTCGCGAAGACCAAGGGGTAAAATACCGCTTTATTGGTAAGCCTTTTGAACTAGAAGATTTTATCGACAAACAAGACCAGCAAGGTACTTGGTTTTTGGCTCCCGCTAAACTAGGCCAAAAACTTAAAAAGCAAGAGTTCAACGGCGCTGCCCTAGCCACTACCCGCTTTCTTAATACCAGAGAATTTCGTGCAATTATTCAAAACGATCGCAGCTTACAAAATGCCGGCGACAGCGATTTAAAAGCGTTTGCTCGTCAATTTTCTATGTGCGATCCAAAGCATGGCCTGCGCCACATTGAAAAACTAGCCAAAGCAGTGCACTCCAAAGAAGGCAAAATGGAAACCATCAAATCGATGATTGCCGCCATTTTGGAAGAAGAAGGCGTTACCTTAAAACCAACTTGGGTAGATGCCAATAAAGCGCAAGCATGGATCCAAGAAACCCGCTTAATCCAGCAGTTTGAAGCGATTCGCCCTAAGTTCGTAAAACTAGAGCAAATCAACCAACAACTGCTTGGCAGTGAAGCTCAGTTACACCAGCTAGATAAAAACCTACAAAACGATGAAGCGGAGCTATTTTCCCATAGTGAACATAGCCAACGCCAGCTTAACCAATTAAAACAACAGTTAAGTGAACTAGAGCAAGAGTGGCAGAATCAACGCGAACAGCTTAACCAAGCTGTCTCTAGTGCCAATGCCGATGTTTCTAGTTTCGACAAGCAACTTAACCACATCGAAGATGATTACCAAACTTGGCAAGATAAAAATATCGAGCAAGCACTTAGCGCGGTTGAGCAGCTACCACTTTGGCGTGAGCAAGTGCGAGAAGTTAGCGAACGCCACCAGCTGCTTACCGAGCAACACAGCGATATTGAAGCTCATTTCAACCAACGCAAAAGCGAAATCAATGAGCAGCTAAACTCGGCATTAAACAAACTGCATAAAAACAAAGATCAGCTGCAGCAACAGCTCAACCAAGAGAAACAACAGCAACAAGCTGAGCTAAATAACGAACAACAGCAGCAACAAAAGCAAATTAACCAGGTTGAGCAAAGCTTCCAACAACAGCAGCATAAAAATCAGCTAGAACTGGCGCAGCTAGAGGCCGGCACCCTGCAAATGGGCTATACCGAAGAAGAAAGCCGCCAGCTTAATATCATGGATAATCGTCTCGACGAGGCCAACCAGCAGCAACAGTTGTTATCTGCGCAAGTACGCCAACACAACGAACAATTGCACAGCCTAAAGCAGCAGCGCCAACAAGCCGACCAAACCTTAGCCAACGCCAGCCAACAATCTCGCCAGCTAGAACAAAAGCTAAGTGGGCTAAAAGACAGCCTGCAACCGGCCGATGGCAGCCTACTGGCGCACTTACGCAGCGAGCACCCACAGTGGGAGCAAAGCATTGGTAAGTTAATTAACCCTGAGCTGCTCAATCGTCGTGATTTAAAACCTCATAGCGAAACCAACCATCAAAGCGTATTTGGCTTAGCCTTAGACTTAAAAGCCATCGATGCTCCAGAATGTGCCGCCACCGAAGAGCAAATCAAACAGCAAATTGAGCAAATTCAGCAAAGCGTTAACGAAGTGCAGAAACAGCTTAAACAAGCTGAACTTGACTTAAGTGACGCCAACAAAGCCGTGCAGCAGCAAGATTTGTCAGTTGCCGAAGCCACAGCAGCTCACCACAACAGTGAAGATCAACTCAAACGTCTACAAGAAGAAAAACAGCTACTCAAAGAGAGCTTTTCTAGCGCGCTTAAACAGCGCCAAAGCGTGGGACTAGAAAAACAAACTAAACTGAAAACCTATTTAGACAATGCGCAAACACAGCATCAAGAATACCTAGACGAGTTACGCGAACAACACCAAGAAGCCAAGCTAGAAAAAATGGCCTGGTGGGAAGAAAAGATTGATGCATTAGCCTTGCAACTAAGCCAAGCTCAAGACGCCATTAGCAATCGCCAGAAACAAGCGAAAGAAGCGCTAAAACAGTCGGAACAATGGTATCGCGGCGAGTTGCAGGCACAGGGCTTAGATGACCAGCTAATTGTTGATTTAGCCAAGCAAAAGCGCCAACTTAATCAACAAATTCAAGACGCCGAGCAGTACCGTGATGAAGTAAGCGAATACAAAATTTGGCATCAGCAAGTGTGGCTAAACCAAAAACCACAACTTAACGATGCCCTTGCCAATGCTCGCCAAGCACAAAGCAGTGCTAAACAAGCCCTTAACGAGCAACTGGCTCACTTCAAACAGCAGCGCGATAGCCAGCAAGCTGAGCTCAGCAAGCTTAAACAAGAGCTAGAACAGCTACAGCAACAATACAGCCAAACTCAAAACCTGTTGCGAAAAATCAAACAATTGGCTTTACCCAAACAAAACCAAGCAGACCAAACAGCAGAAGCTGCCGGTACACCCGCCGAGCGAGCCCGCCAAGCCGAGCAGCAAATTGTGCAGCGTAACCAGCAGCTTGAGCAAGTTAATGAATCAGTTCGCCATTTTGATAGCTTATTAGCGCAACAAGCTGGCTCAGACTTAAGCGAAACTTGGGAGCGTTCGCGTGCCGCATGCCGGCGCACCAACGAAGAAGGAGAAAGCACCCTCGCCTACCGTGAGTTAGTGCCACACCTATCTGAACTGTTAAACGGTTTAGTGCCGCAAAAAGTACAAGGCCTAATCGACCACGGTCGCAACCTAGGCATGAGCATTAGCAGCTTCTACCAAAACTTAAGCGACATTGACCAACGAATTTTGAGCCAAAGCCGCCGTATTACCCGCGAAATTGGTGAAGACTTAAGCCTAGATGGCGTATCTGATTCAGCAGTAAAAATTCGCTCTAAGATTAGCGAACTAGAGTTTTGGGACGAACTAAAAACCTTTGTAGATAACTTCCAAGCGTGGCAACAGCAAGGCTTTAATCAACTGCCCGACGAAGACTACGCCACCAGCATGCGGGTAGCCCTAGACATTATTGGTCGCAGCGCACTTAAAGAAGGGGTATCTCGGTTATTGCTGATTGAGCTAACCCTGCGCGAAGGCAATAGCGACCTAGTGATCCGCACCGACCGCCAGCTTAATGAATCCAGTAGCCACGGCATGGCCTACTTAATTTTGTGTAAGTTCTTATTGGCCTTTACCCGCCTATTGCGTGGTAATGCCGATACTTACATTCACTGGCCAATTGATGAATTAGGCACCCTGCACCAAAGCAACGTGAAAAAGATCTTTGATGCCTGTGACCATAACCAAATTCGCATACTGGGGGCTTTTCCTAACCCAGAATCTGAAGTATTGGACTTGTTCACCCACCGCTACATCATCAACCGTGACAAGCGCCAACTGCAGGTTGTGCAGCCGCGAATTAATCCTTTACAAGAAAAGCTAAAAGCAGCCCAAGCGGCAAAAGCCAGTACTAAACAAGCGGAGGCTGAGCTATGAGTAAATTAAACGCCACCGGCATGAGCGAAACCGGGCGGATTTTAGAAGCCCTGTTAAGTGGCCAATTTATCTGCCAAGTGAGTGACGAAGATGGTTTTCACTTTTTAGCCGAAGAAGCTAACCGCGAGCGCATCGACAGCCACTTACATGTGCTTAATCGTCGCCTTGCCAGTGCTTGCGAAGGCGAACTGTATTTTTGTGCCTATCGCGAGCTAGGCGACAATGAACACAAAGTGATAAGCCAGCAATTTAGCGAAATAGCAGGTAGCTTATTGCCACTCACCGAATGGCTAATTCTCAGCCAAGAAGCGCAAGGCCAAGATAGCCCTATTAGTGCCGGAGTGGCGCTGCGTTTAAGCGAGTTGCAAACCGTGGTGGAAGACACCCCAGCGCTGCGTGAACAACTGGCAAAAATATCTCAATACAAGTTGTTTGGCTCAACCAGTAGCCAAGTAGATGGTCAACTTAAGCAAGTGTTTAAGCGCCTATGTGAACAAGGCTACTTAGTTCGACCAAACCAAGAAAAACAGATCTACATTGCCACAGCAAAAGTGGATTACATTTTTGAAGTGATTAGCTTTATTGACGAAGCAGAAGGTCTAGGTTTAGAACAACAAGCCATGGATGCCATTGGCCAGCAGGAGCCCTTACTGTGAACCAACATTTGCAACAAGCTGGCTTAAAGCTATTTAAGCTGCTTGCGCGTCATGGCAAAAGCCTGATGCATGCTTACGTTAACGGCAAGCTAGATGAAAGTAAGCTAGACAGTAAACAGATTGATGCCTTACTCAAAGCTGGCGTTATTTGGCGCCCATCCGCCGACGAAGGCTTGCATTTAAGCTCTAACCTGCGCTCATTATTGGAAGAAGCCTTAAGTGATACTCGTAATCGGCAAATTGATTCTAATGTTGGCTCACGCTTAGAAACCATTAAAACCTTGGCAGCACACTACAAAGAAGCCTTACATATTGGCGATTTAGCCGCAGCCGACGTTTACCTCAGCGATTTAAGCGAACACAGTTACAGCCTCACCGAAAGCCTGCGCCATAGCTCGCGGGTATTGTGGAGCCGAATCAACAATGAGTTTGGTTATGTGCCCAGCTTAAGCGCCAAAATCCGTGAAAATGAATTAGCACAGCAGCAAGTGAGCGAACTGCTCAATAGCCTTGCCTTATTAAACTTTGATACTTTGAGCCAAATAGCTGGCGATATTCGCGAGCTTCGCCGGATCTTGGTGTTGAACCTAAGCCAAGCGGTTTACGACTGCACCCAAGAGCTGGCCGTTGTGCAAACACGCCTACTCACCTTACTCGGCCGTTTTCGCGAGTTACGTGGTAAGTCTCGCCTGCTTAAAGGTTTGCAACTATTTCATGCTCAGCATCCCGACTTCAGCCCTAAAGACCCAACTCAGCAACTCGATGTAGCGAGCTTATTTAACCAAGCCCCTGCACTGCTATCCAAGGCCAGTGTTGATATTCACAACAGCGAACATGAACACGACTTATTGCTATCGCTTAGCCAGCTCAAGTTGCAACGTCACACTAAAGTTAGCGAAACCGACACCGAACATGCGGTATCTCTAGAAGGCGCCGAAGAGTTTGCCCTGCAAGAGCAAAAGATTAAACAAGATGTAGAGAACTACCTGTTGGGCGTAATAGAAAGTGCTGCGGGCCAAACGGCCTTAGAGTACTATCAAGAACAGCACTTAGAATGGGATGCCGAAGCCTGGTTATACCAAGTATGGGGCAGCTACCATGCTCTGCCAGAAGAGCAGCGTGACTACTTTGCACTTGATCCCATTGAAGACCCACACCCAATCTTTAGTGGCAACCGGATTGTTCGCGATTTACAGGTATGGTTACGTTAATTCAGCCAACAAATGTGCTTAGCTAACTAAGCACACTCTTGCCGACTAAATAAGCAGTGCCTATATTTAATTACAAGCACTTACGTTTTACCTATAGAAATATTTGACTGACTAATTCATTATTTTAGAATATGCCAGTTGTTGGGCCGGTACGCATTAGAGAGTAAATATGAAAGTAGTTGATTTTATTAAGAAAAAGCGTGAAATGCTAGCCCAAAACCCATTTGAATTGAAAGATTGGCTATCGCCTGCAATTCGCGATCACTGGATTGAGTTTCTAAATAAAGCTCATGATAGTCAATTAGTTAACTGGGTAAGAGAACACCAATTAAGCTCCAATGGTGAGCAACAAGCCAGTTTTAAAGAAACCATAGAGTTACATCCAAAAGCTGAAGCCTTGTTAGAAGAGCTGTCGATGCAACTGGGTGAAGAAATCCACATTGGCGATTGGCTCAATGTTACTCAAGAGCGAATTAATCAGTTTGCCGATGTCACGAAAGATCACCAGTGGTTACACACCGATCCGCAGCGCGCGGCAGAAGAGTCACCGTTTAAAACTACCATTGCTCATGGTTTTTTAACCTTGTCCTTGCTGCCAGCACTTACCGAAAGTGTTGACCCAGACAAACCGCTTTATCCATCGGCAAAAATGATGGTGAATTACGGCATTAACCAAGTTCGTTTTCCTTACCCGGTTAAGGTAAATAATCGAATTAGAGCCCGTACCCGCTTGACCAAGGTTGTACCAATTAAGCGAGGTTTAGAGCTAGTAAAAGAAATTACCGTCGAAATTGAAGGCTGTCGTCGCCCAGCTTGTGTGGTGGAATCGGTAGTTCGTCTCTATTTTTAGTCGCCACAACTCGCTATGATGGTTCACGTTAGGGTTTAGTTAAAGGAGCTTAACGTGAACACAGCGCATTCTCATTCCATCTCTGTTCAGCAGCATACTCATCAAAATAAACCTTCCTACCAGTATTTGCTGAGTCAGCCTAGCTCGCTAGATAGCGCTAAACATTACCCTTTAGTCCTGTTTCTGCATGGTCGTGGGGAAATAGGCGGTGAGATTGAAAAGCTACTCAATTTTGGCCCCAATAGCTACTTACAACAGCATCACCTAGACGCTATTTGTATTAGCCCACATGTGCCGGAAGGTCGCGACGGTTGGGCCATCGCAGAGCTGATCAGCTTGCTCGACCAAATAGAACAGCAGTTTTCCATCGATAAACAGCGAATATATTTAACGGGTTTAAGCATGGGCGGTTTTGGCGTTACCAATTTAGCCTTAGCACAGCCACAGCGCTTTGCTGCCTTAAGTATATTGGCGGCGGGAGATCCTAATCGCTTAGCGCCGTGGTCATTAAACTTGCCAGCTCGCCCCGTTTGCGAAGAGCTATACCAACGCCTTAACCAGCTACCAATTTGGTTAGCTCACGGCTTAAAAGACGAAGTAATCCCAGCAGATTTTTCTGTAGAGCTAGCGCATAAGCTTGGTCAAATGGAGCGGCAAGCTCAGCTACAAAGCACGTGGTATCCGCAGCATGAGCACAATATTTGGGACGACTTTTACGCCACTAGCAGTTTTTGGACCTGGCTATTCGAACAAACGAATCCAAGGCCAAAAAGTGAGCGGCAAAGTCTTCAAGATTTAAGTCATCTTGCTGGTGACTACGGTAATCAGCATGACTATGTCAGCATTAGTTATTGCGAAAAACAGGGGCTTAAGCTGCTTTGTAAAGACTTACAAGACAACGAGCTCAGCTTCACTCTTTATCCGGTGACCAAAGATCTACTGTTTTGTGAAATAGGTTGCTTACGCTTTATCGAGCAAGCCAAGCACACTCAGCTAGCCCTTACTCGCCTCACCCTACTAGATAAATTTGAGTTAGGTTAAACCGCTAACTAATTCGTTTTATGTAGCTCTCGCGCTGAATATCTAACACTTCAGCGCTAATACTTTTTACCATGGGCAATTCTGCACCGAGTCCCTCTACTAGCGCAGTGGTTAAGGCTAGCTTTTGCTCAGTCGTTCTTCCGGAAAGAATGTGCAAACGCAGATGTAAGAAGCTGTGATCGTCTAAACCACTTAATACATCTTGATAAGCAATGGCTCGTAGCTTAATTGCCGCGGGCTCAAATTCACCGCTATTTTTCAGTAAATTAAAAGCCTTAGCTAAAACCTCACTAATAGTAATTTGCTCACTCAAGTCTTGAGAATATTCAACAATACAATGCGGCATTTTCGGTACTTCACACATGCTAAAAATTTAAGCTTTACGATAGAAAAATTTATTTAGTAATACAATTTATAAAAACCAAGCTTTTATTGATCTAGATCACACCTATCAAGTATGCTCGCTCAGATAATGCACGGCCCTTGGAGCACTGTGCTTTTTTTAACCTTTTACTTGGAATCATCGACTATGAGCAATACTACTACCGCTAACCCAGCCCCACTTGGATTGATGGGTTTCGGTATGACTACCGTGTTACTAAACATCCACAATGCCGGATTTTTTCCAATTGATGCAATGATTTTGGCTATGGGCATTTTCTACGGTGGTTTATCTCAAGTAATTGTAGGTATTATGTGCTTTAAACGCGGTGATACTTTTGGTACTACTGCCTTTACCTCTTACGGCTTATTCTGGTTAACTCTAGTCGGTTTGTTGGTACTACCTAAAATGGGCTTAGCCGAGCCTAGCCCTCACACCTTTATGGGTTGGTACTTAGCACTTTGGGGCTTGTTCACTGCGTTCATGTTTGTGGGCTCATTACGTTACCCAACAGCTAAACAAGTAGTATTCGGCAGCTTGACCATTTTGTTTGCGTTATTGGCAATTCGCGATTTCACTGGCAGTGAATTGATTGGCACTATTGCTGGCTACGAAGGCATCTTCTGTGGTCTGTCGGCTATCTATTTTGCAATGGCCCAAGTACTTAATGCTGAATATGGCCGTACTATTTTGCCTGTTGGTCGTCCAATGAAGTTTGAAGACAACAGTGCGCCACTAAAAGTGGCTGCGTAAGCGTTAATTGCGTAACTAGCTTTGCTACCACAACTGGCTTTGCAGGTTGTGGATTGTCTTCTATAAGTGATTGAAGATCTTCAATATAAGCGTCTATCTTGGCTAAGATATGACGCTTTTGTTGTTTATTGGCTAAGGCTAATATTTCGCTCATGCCTTGTGCCCACAATTGCCGATTATGATAGAAACGTTCAGCTAAACCCGGCGGCCAGAGTGATTCTGAATTCACCATCAATACATAAAATTCTTGCTCAAAATTTTCCGACTGATTTTGTCCACTTAAAGAATAAGCCAGATATTGCTGCCAGCGACTTTGCACGTTGTGCCAATCGGCGCGAGTATCAATTAGCTGCTTAGCCAGCTGTTCTATTACCAGCTGTTGTTTGGGAGATACATCGCCAAGCCAGCGCTCAACACTGTTAGAAATGTGTTCAATACGGTAATCATAATGGCTTTGTTGGCGGTCGCTATCTTCGCGTTGCTCGGCTAGCTTAGCCATAAAGTCTGATAGTTGCTGCGAAGAAGCAGTTTGTGCGAGCTGCGCTACATCAAGATACACATGACCAGCCAATACTCGATAATGCTCTTGCCAAGCGTCAACTTGCTCTAATAATTGTTGTTGGCTAATACCACTATTGATTTGAGCGTGAAACAGCTGAAGCTGAGCCAAGTATACCGGCAACTGTTCATTCCTGTGCCATACCAGCCAGCTTTTTAACATGGGCTTAAAAGCTGCTTTTTGCTCGCTGTTCATTTCAATGTAATCATCGATGTACCAGTAAGCCAGCCAGTTAAGGTTGTTATACACAAAGCGCATACCACAAGCGCTCAGTAAGCCGCTGAGTATCAATATCAGTATCCATCTAAAAGGCTTCGTTTGCATAACACCTCCTTTAATAAACAGACCCAAAGAACCGGAAATAGTTCTCACTCTGCAGCTATTTAATTATTAAGGCTTGTGAGATTAATTCAAGCGGAGTAGATTAGCCCTACTTGCAATGGTGGCGTGAAACCAAGCACGCAATGGATGGTTAATTGGTTGGTTTAACTAAGAAATTATTACTGGTATTAGCAGTTATTGCTGGCGCTTTTGGACTTGGCATCGGTGTAAGTTATTGGCAGCAACAACAGCTTGAAGCACTAGACTTTGAGCACTGCCAACAATTGCATAATGGTCGCTGTGAGTGGCAAGTTGATGAGCAAACATGGAAATTAACTTTACCTAGTGACCAACTTCCCGCCATGTTAAGCCAGCATCTTGAGTTAATCACTAACCAGGAAAATCCTCCAAGCCTAGAACTCCGTTTACAAGGGATAGAAATGTACATGGGGGAAATCAAGCTGCTGCTCGAGCCCAACGAACATGGTCACTATCAATCGGATATTTTGCTGCCGATTTGTAACACTGGAAAAATGCGCTGGCGAGCAGAAATTGTTTCTTTAGACCCCACCCAACCTGTTGCTCTTAGTTTTGAGGTAGATAGCCAATGAAATACCTAGCATGGATTGCTCTAATTATTGTTAGTGGATTAGCCGGAGTTATGAGTTTTCAATGGTTTTCTGCAGACTCTAGCCCTAAACAAGCGGCGGTAAGCAATAAAGTGATTGCTACAGTGCCCACAAACTTGTTCAAAATTACCAGTAGTGACGGGCGCTTTACTGAACTGGATAACGATAAACAGCTCTATATTGCTTACTTTGGTTTTACCCACTGCCCAGACGTTTGCCCAACGTCTTTAGCGGTACTTAGCGCTGCGCTGCAGGGAATATCAGAGCCACAACGCCAGCAACTGCAAAGCTTGTTTGTGAGTGTTGACCCAAAACGTGATGACCCAGAAACGGTTTCCACTTACGCAGGTTATTTTCACCCAGATATCATTGGCTTAAGCCCACAAGAAGGCCAGCTATTAGGCTTAACCCAAAGCTTGGGAGTGTATTATAAGTATGTAGATATTCCCGACTCACAACTTGAATACAGCGTTGACCACAACTCATTTTTTTATTTCTTAAATGCTCAAGGCGAGTTACTGGCAAAAGTGCCACACACCCTAGACCCAGAGCCTTTAGTCACCAAAATTCAACAATTACTTCCTCAATAAAATAAGGATTAACCATGCGCTCAATCTTGCTCGCTCTCAGTCTTTTATTTAGCGTTCACCTAGCAGCCAATGATGCCGCTATTACCGTTAACGAGGCTTATGCGAGAGCCACTCCACCTAATGCGCCCACCAGCGCTATCTTCATGCAAATGAACAACAATAGTGAGCAAACGGTTAGCCTAGTATCGGCCAGCACGCCTGCAGCAGGTCGTGTGGAATTACACACCATGTTGATGGACGGTGATGTTATGCAAATGCGTCAAGTGGAAAAGATCGAGGTTCCTGCAGGTAAACAGGTAGAGCTAAAGCCGGGCGGTTTGCACTTAATGCTATTTGATTTAGCGAGCAAATTTGCCGAAGGTGAAGAAGTGGAATTAACGCTGGTGTTTTCCGATGGCAGTCAGCAACAGCTCACAGTGCCAGTTAAAAAGGTGATGCACAAAATGAAGCACCATCACTAAAATATCGACTATTTAAAGAGTTTATTGGGATTAAATCTGCGCTTAATCCCATTTAATATTTGGCTATTCAGACAAGTATCTGTCTAAGGATATTCCGTAGTCACGCGCAGATACCGCACTTTCTATTTCTTCATGCGCATACTTACTTAGGTCTACTAACTTAACCTCAGTATGGGTGTTGGTTAGGGTATTAAATACTTGCTTAATCACAGGCTGTAGAGGTTTAAGTTCATTACGCTCAACCACTACGCCCAACTTACCCGATTTTAGTTTGACCAAGGTGCCAACGGGGTAGACGCCCATGCAACGGATAAACTTTTCAACCAAGGCTTTATCAAACTGAGTGCCAACTCCTGATAACAATATTCGGAATGCTGCTGTAGGCGGCATACCACTTTTGTAAACTCGGTCGGCGGTTAGCGCATCGTAACAATCTACAATGTTGGCCATGCGAGTATAAGCTGATAGCTCATCGCCTTTTAACTGGTTGGGATAGCCCAGGCCATCCAAACGTTCGTGGTGATTACTAGCAATTTCAAGCATGATCTTGCTAATGCCTTCTTGCTCTTTAAGAATATTGTGGCTGTGCACCACATGCTCTCGCATAATCACAAACTCGTCGTCAGTTAACCGGCCAGGTTTGTGCAAGATCTCATCGGGAGTATTGATCTTACCGATATCATGTAACATTCCGCCCATTAGCAATTGCTTTTGCTTAGTCCGGTTCATGCCAAGAGAACGGCCAAAATATGCCAGTAGCATTCCCACGTTAAGAGAGTGCTCCATCAAATACTTATCTTTGGCGCGAATTTTGGCTAAACACAACATGGCGTTGCTTTGGTTTTCTAGGGAGTCAATTAAACCTTCAGCGGCTTTTTCCATTGGTTCAATATCAATGGGTTCGCCTTGTTGTAACTGCTTAAAGTATTTGGTTTGTAAGCTTTTAGCTTCGTTAAACAACTTTTTAGCAGCTTGCTTCTCGCTTTCACCGCTACGCTTCTTCGGCTTGCTACTTGAGCTGCTTATTTCGGTAGATTTTTGTTCCGAGTCCTGTTCTGCAAACACGCTTCTGGACCAATCTACATTTACAACTTTTACCCCTTTATTCTTTAGAACTGTAACTTGCTTAGACTGAGTAATACGCCCAGATTGAGCAATGCTGGTTTTGCCGGTTTGGCTGGTGATGGATACAACAAACATACCTTCTTTTAGGGCATCAATGTTGATGGTTCTTATATCGGCTTTAGGGCTTGTCATACGGCTTGGCAATCACTCATCCAAATTACGGCTAAAGGTAGAAAAACACTGCTTGAATAATACTAAAGCAATCAAAAAAAATAGCCTTCCTTAGAAGTGTAGAATGTTATCGCTATCAAAAAAGGGAAACGAAATGTAAATTTTTTCGAAAGTTTAATCAACTGCTAAATCTGCCAGTTCTAAGTATTCATTGGCTAGCACTTGAATTTTTTCCATATCTTTATCTGAGAACCCTTGTTTCTTTGGTTCTAAAGAGGAGAAATTAAGTGTTCCTATAATTTCGCCATGCTTGACTAAAGGAATGCCAATATAGCTTTCTAAATGCATAGCCTGATAACAAGGGTGTAAGCACATTTCGGTCATGGCGCCCACTTGGTGATAAGCTAATACCTTCTCCTGGCTTATCACATCAGCGCAATAGGTCATATCTACCGGAAACTCATCGCCAGCACGCACTAAATCAAGGCTAGAATAGGCCGCCAGCACTACGTAACGATTATCTTGGATATTGCTGATAATCCCTAGTTGCATATCAAAGGCTTGAGCTGCATCCTTCAACCACTGTTGCACGTCCATCGCTCACTCCAAACAATTTCAAAAAAAGCTTATTAACAATAAGCTAATCTTAGCTTAGATTTGGTTGTTGTTTTAACAATGCTTAGTATACTTTGGTCCATGCAAACACTCGAGTTTTGGCGTTTAGGGATATTTGTTGGGCTGCTGGCCCTTTTTATGCTGCTAGAAATAGCTTGGCCACGACACAAACGCAGCATTCCCCGCTCCCAACGCTGGCCAGCCAACTTAGGGTTAATCCTAGTAAATGGCTTATGTTTAAAGCTGCTATTTCCTATCACCACTTTAGCGCTTGCTAGTTGGACACAACATCAGCAATGGGGTTTGTTTAATCAGCTAAACCTTAGCGCAGCCATTGCCGTACCTTTGTGTGTAATTTTGCTCGATCTGGCGATTTATTGGCAACATAGGTTGTTTCACTCGCTGCCTTGGCTGTGGCGAATTCACCGTATGCATCATGTTGACCCAGACTATGATGTAAGCCTTGGATTACGTTTCCACCCTATCGAAATAGCCTTATCGATGCTGATAAAACTAGGCTTAATTACATTGCTTGGCGTGCCGGTATTGGCGGTGTTTTTATTTGAGGTGATACTAAATGGCATGGCGATGTTCAATCACAGCAATCTAAAGCTACCCCTAAAACTAGATGCATTTTTAAGAAAGTTGCTTGTCACTCCTGATATGCACCGAGTACATCATTCGCAAAGATACCATGAACATAATGCCAACTACGGCTTTAATTTGGCGGTTTGGGATAGATTGTTTCATAGTTATGTCGCTCAACCGCAAGATGGACATAGCCAGCTAAAATTTGGCCTCAGTCACTGGCCTAATGCTAAAGATAACCGCCAACTCAAAGGTTTATTAAGCCTGCCGTTTCGCTCACCGAGCAAATAAGCTAAAGCCAATCAGCAATAGCTTAATCAGCTCAAGTTAACAGCTCCTACATACCCAAAGCATCACCAAAAAACCTTTTACAAAACTCCACTTGGTGAGAGTCTCGGTTCCTTGCTATATTTCAGCTCCGCGCGAATAAGGAAATAGAGATGTATAGCAGCTTATTGATGATTTTAGGGGCATTAGTTGTCGGTTACATGATTCCCGTAAAACATCCCTCGGCCTTGCTTACTATTCGCCGACTAAGTAGCTGGATGCTATATCTGATTCTATTTTTGATGGGTTATGGCTTGGCCTTTATTGATAACCTTAGCCAAAATATTATTCAACTATTTAGTCAAAGCGCAGTATTAGTGAGTTTATTGCTCACCTTCAACCTGAGTGCCTTGTACTTTGTGGGGCGCTATTTGGCGATGCCAGCCGCGGAACCTATCCACAAAAAAAGCAATAACAAGCTTGCGATGTTTAAAGAACCTGCGTTGCTTATCGCGCTGTTGATAATCGGTTTAGTTTCGGGCTTGGCTTACCAGCAACAATTACCCGCTCAGTCAGTATTGGCCGAATACGCACTTATTCTGCTAATTTTTTGTATTGGTATCGAGCTGCGAAGTGCCGGTATTAGTGTTCGCCAGATGCTACTTAATCGACGCGGCTTAATTATTGCGGTGGTGATGGTGCTTAGCTCCTTACCTGCAGGTGCTATTACTGCTTACTTGTTCGACTTACCGCTAAACCTAGGCTTAGCCATGAGCAGTGGCTTTGGTTGGTATTCACTATCGGGCGCTTTGTTAAGTAAAGCAGCAACACCATTAATTGGTAGTACTGCCTTTTTTGCCGATTTAAGCCGCGAGCTAATTATCCTGCTATTAATTCCAGTTTTAATGCAGCGCTCACCCGCCGCCACTATTGGTTATGCCGGTGCAACTGCCATGGACTTCTCCTTGCCTATGCTACAGCGTGCTGGCGGCAACCAACTAGTGCCAGTAGCCATTGCCAGCGGCTTTATTCTTAGCCTACTTTGCCCGGTAATGATTTTACTACTGGTTAACTTTGTCTAAGGGCATTAGGGTCTGTTGATCTTTGCTGATGGTTTTTGCAGCAATTTATTAGCCATTTAGGCAAGGCAGTGAGTGTGCAGTTAAGTGGGCTTAATAATCACTCGCTAACGCTGAATAAATGGCTAAGAAATGCTGCCCGAAGGGTTCGGATAAGCGAACTTTTCTCTTTGTTAAGCACTTCTTACTTAGCCCACTAGGCTTCTAAGTGCTCGCCGCGATTAAAGCCCGCTTATCTCGAACAAAATTTCAACACCAAAGAGCAACAGACCCTAATCATTGTTATTAAAGTCGGCAATGGCCTTGTCTAATAGCTTCAAATCTTCTGGGTAATCGTGACTAAGTTGGTGGATCCAGTCTTCAACATTATCCCACCACGCAGGAAGTTCTGGTGATTGAATTTTGTTGGCTAAACGCTGGATTCTCGCTAAACCTATCGAGCCCGCAGCGCCCTTAATTTTATGCGCCTCAGAGGCAATGCCATCCTGATCTTTTGCAAACAAGTTACTCTCGAGTACTTTCATGTAATCAGGCATCACTTGCTTGAACAAATTGATGCTATCGTTAAGCACTTTTACCCCAATGGTCTCGCAAAACTGCTCAACTAGATCTAAATCTAAGATCGGCATAGAGCTGCGACTTAATGCCTGTTTAGGGTTTACCGCAGGCTCTGCTTCTGGCTCTTCACCTATCGCAAACACACTATTAAAACAATGTACTACCGCATTGCGATTAATCGGTTTATGAATAACATCAACCATGCCCGCTTTAGCAAATTCGCTTTTGCTGTTTACCACATTGGCGGTAAGGGCCACCAACGGTGGCAAATGCTGCTCGGCAAACTGCTCCTGCCAACGTTTGGCAATATCAAAGCCCGTCATATCCGGTAGCTGAATGTCTAATAAAACCAGGTCGAAATTATCTGGGTCAAATACTTCTAACGCCTGCTCACCGCTCATCGCCACCTCAACATAGTGACCCAATTTTTCGAGAAGCGCTTTAGCTATGGTGACGTTTAGCTCTACGTCTTCAACCAGCAGAATATCTAATGGAGGATGATCAATTTGTTCTGCTTCATCAGGAATAGCATCTAAGGTGACCTTTAGGGTAACGGTAAAACATGAGCCTTCACCCTCTTTGCTGCTCACGCTAATGTCACCACCCATTGCCCGAACTAGCTGGCGAGAGACCGACAAACCAATGCCGGTACCGGTTGCTGATTTACTGCCTTCTACTTGGTAGTACATGGCAAAAATCTCTTCTAACTGATCCTGAGGAATGCCTGGTCCGGTATCTTCAATCATCAATTCAAGTTGCACTTCTTGCTCAGACAAAGGCTCGGATTTTATGGTTAAAGCAACTTCGCCCTGCTCGGTAAACTTAACCGCGTTGTGGGTTAAATTCCAAAGCACTTGGCGCAGGCGCGTTGGGTCGCCCATGATGCTATTAGGGATAGGACCAATTTGCTCGAAACGAAAATCTAAGCCCTTACTTTGTAACTGCATTTCAGTAAGCGTTTCAATGTCGGTGACTAAGGCTTTAAAGTCCATTGGCTCTAGCGATACTGCAAAGCGGCGCCGGTCTAGCTTATCTAAGTCAATAATATCGTTGAAAATATTACCTAGGGTAGTCGCACTCAATAAGATGGTATTTACGTGTTTGCGCTGGTCATCATTAAGTGGGGTGTCTAATAACATTTGGCTTAAACCCACTACCCCATTAAGCGGTGTGCGCAATTCGTGGCTCAGCGTCGAGATAAACTGAGTTTTATCTCGATTGGCCTTCTCAATATTAGCTTGATGGCGCATTCTCTCGGTAATGTCTCGACCAAAACCTAACAGACCTAAACGGTTACCATTACGCCCATAAAATGGCACCTTACGTAGTTCAAAAAACGCTTTGCGCCCATCGGGATACTCTAACCATTGCTCGTAGGTAAGTTGTTCATCGTTATCAAATACTTGGTGGTCGGTCTCAACAATTTTATCGGCAATATCTTCCGGGTAAACATCGTAGGGAGTAAGGCCAATAAGTTGCTTTTCAGAGCGCCCAACCAACTGCTCTAACGCTAAGTTACAACCCGAGAACTGGCCTTGCTCATTGCGGTAATAAACTAAATCGGGAGAGCTATCGATAAAACTACGCAACAAGGCAGAGTGTTCTTCTAGCTCTTGCTGCGCTTGCTGGCGTTGCCTTACTTCTTGTTCTAAGTTGGCCATGGCTTGGCCACGAGCAGCTTCGGCTTTCTCGCGCTCATCAATCTCATTATTTAGCTGGCTGATGTTGGCTTTAAGTTTATTAGTAAGCTGCAGGTCTCGAGAGCGCATTTTTTCAAGCTTACGGATCATCTTACTTAAGCGTTGGCGCGAGTCTTCAATTTGCTCTACTACCACCGACATAAAAAACACCGCCCACGGCGTAATAATTAAACCAAAAAACACAGAGCGAACTAAATCCACCGACGACACCTGGCCAGTAAGCGCGAAGGTAACACTCATTTGGATTGCCAAAGCCACTAAAATAATGGCGCTAGCTAAGCTTATGGTAAATTTAACTACGCCCAATCGAGATAATAAATGAACGTAATAGGTGGCAAGATTTTTCAGTGGCGTCATTAAGCCAGATTCCTTTTATAGCGCGAAGCAAGCTAAGCAAATGTTAGCTAATCCATAAAATAAAGATGGTTAATATTAACCTAGCTTTTGTGGTATAACAGCCCATCTTTTTGTGTCATATAAATGCAATGAGCCCTAGGGGCTGTTTTTCTTTCGAGCTGATTTTTGCAGCCATTTGTGGCTTATTTATACAAGGCAGAAGCTTTAATGTGTAGTTAGTCTACATGAGAAGCTGATAACGCAGTAGAAATAAGCCACAAACGCTGCCCGAAGGATTCGGCTAAAATCGTTGTATGCTTTGTTAAGGCATGTTTACCTAGAATGCTAGGCTTCACATTCCTTGCCGCGCCTAAAACGATTTTTTCGCGAACAAAATTTAACCGCGAAAGATAAACAGCCCCTAGCTCACGCATCCTGTTGTGGAGTACTAAGTGCATGTCTACTGCAATGCCTGACGTAGCAAACTCAAGCCGTGCCCAAACCGAAGGAAAACTCGATTGGGTAGGTATGAGCCAAATTGAAATGCCCATAATGCTGGCATTTGAAGCACAAGCAGCTAGCCGCGTGAGTGCTAAAATTGAGGCCTTTGTCAGCTTAGATGACCCACAAGCCAAAGGCATTCATATGTCTCGTTTATATTTGATATTGGATCAATTATCTAACGAAGGCGTATTGGATTATGCTGGATTACACCGCGTTTTGGATCAGTTTATTGAAAGTCATCAAGATTTGAGTGAGCAAGCGCAGGTTCGCTTTAGCTTCGACTACCATTTGCGCCGTAAATCGCTGTTATCTGGCAAAACCGGTTGGAAGGCTTATCCCGTTGCAATCACTGCCACTCGTCACCAACAACAAACCACTATTGAGCTTGAAGTTGAGGTTCCGTACTCATCCACTTGCCCTTGTTCGGCCGCGCTATCACGCCAGCTTATTCAGCAGGCCTTCAAACAACAATTTGCCGATGAGCAAGTTTCAAGTGAAGCGGTGCATCAATGGCTTGGCAGCAGTGAAGGCATTGTTGCTACCCCCCACAGCCAGCGTAGTATCGCTCAGCTAAAAGTTAAAATTGCCACTGAACATCAGGATATTCCCATTATCAGTTTGATTGATGAAGTGGAAAGTAGTTTAAAAACCCCAGTACAAGCCGCGGTTAAGCGCGAGGATGAACAAGAATTTGCTCGCCTCAATGGGCAAAACTTGATGTTCTGTGAAGATGCCGCTCGCCGTTTGCAGCACAGCTTGAATAACCGAGCAGACTTAGTTGATTTTTGGGTAAGGGTAAACCACCTAGAAAGCCTACACGCGCATGATGCTGTATGTGTTGTAACTAAAGGTATTGAGCAAGGTTACAGCGCCTAGCTAGGGCGCTGTTTTTGTATCCTCTATAGCGCTGTCTCCGGCGCTACAGTAGCGGGCTTTACCCTGATGTTTAGCACGATAAAGCTGTAAATCTGCCACCCTTACCAGTTCGCCATAATCCACACCTTGTTGAGGAATAACGCTGGCCACACCAATACTTACCGATACAAAGTCGCTCACATCTGAGAATTCATGAGGAATTTCAGCTTCTTTCATATTGCGCAACACGGTTTCGGCGATTTGCTTAGCACCTTCACAGCCAGTATTAGGTAGCAATATGGCAAACTCTTCACCGCCATAACGGGCCACTAAATCGGAGCCACGTTTCACTGAGCGACTGATTAACTTAGCCACTTGGCGCAAAGCTTCGTCGCCCTGTTGGTGGCCATAGTTATCGTTATATTGCTTGAAGCAGTCAATATCCAGCAATAACAAACTTAGCTCTACCCCTTCACGACGATGAGTTAGCCACAACTGCAATAATTTCTCATCAAAACTACGGCGGTTAGCTACTTGAGTTAGGCTGTCGATAAAGCTGAGTTCCTGTAACTGCATAATCGCGTCGGCCAGTTGCTGCTCGGTGGCTTTACGCTCGGTAACATCACGAGTGATGAAGATAATGCCGCGCTCGCCACTCACATCATCAAAATAAGGGCCTTTAATCACCTCATACCAAATCTGGTGACCATCATCCAAGTACACTAATTCTTCATACCGGATCGGCTTGCCATCTTCTAAAATTTGACGGTTTTGCAACTGATGTTGTTCTAACTGTTCTTCACTAAGAACCTCGGTAAGGTGTTTGCCTAACAACTCATCACTGGTAAAACCAAACATTTTGGCGAAAGGTTCGTTCCCGCCAACAAAGTTACCTTTATCATCAATAAAGCCCAATGGATCGGGGGTTGAGTTAAACACGGTGCGAATAAGGTTGTTTTGCCGCCCTAACTCTTTCTCGGAGCTGATTCGGTTTTGGTTTTCATGTTCCAGTTTACGGTTAAGCTCGTGCCACTTGGTTACGTCGTAAGACACGTTAAGCACACCTGTCACTTCGTCTTGTTGGTTCTTAAGCGGATAGACATTGTTTTGCAGCAGGATTTGTCGGCTATCTGGCGCACTAAACCATTCGGTATGTTGGCAAGGCTCGCCCGCCAATACTTGGTTGTCATAGGTTTGGCTGCGCTCTAACTCATTACGGGTTAAAAAATCACTCAGCTTCTTACCGGCAAGCTCACCAGGCTTTAAGCCATGAAAGCCTGCCCATGCTTGGTTACAGCCAAGCAAACGCTCATTAGCGTCTTTAAAGTAAATAAATTCTGGAATGGAATTAAGCACGTTTGCAAACAATTTTTGCTCTTGCTCAATTCGATTTAAATAAGAATAACCTTGAGCGTTTTCGTAAGCATTAATGAACCAAACCTCTCGGCCATTATGCGCAGTTAAGCTAGCGTAAAGAAGCAAAACCCGAGTTTGCTGGGGGAAATTAACCAGCCAGTGAACACCTTCAATACTAGCTGAAGACTGATGGGGCTTTAGTAGCTCTAACAATTGCTCGAGGTGGGCAGAATCGAAGAACTGCCAATGTTTACCATTGTTAGCTAGCTGCAGTAATTCACAGACACGAGGATTAGCAAAAATAACCTGTTTGGCTTCTAGGTCAATCATCAGCTGAGCAGCCGGTGACTTCACCATTGCCGCGCGCTGAGCACGCACCTTTCTGCGAGCTAAGGCCCACATAACAATAACGATGACTAGCAGTATGCTAAGTAATGCTATTGTTGCCTGCATCCAGACTGTTGGATAAAAGTTTTCGTGCATCGATTGTCCATTTTTTCTGCAACCGCTGCTACTTTACCTGATTATATGACATAAGAAAATAATCATTTACTAAACAAGCAATTAGCTCACATTTACTGCATCACATTCTAACTTAATGCGCTACCTTGGGGGCCATCAAAGGCCAACTTTTTGGCAATATCTGTGAGGGCTAACCACTTGTTTTGGCACCAATTTGGCGCCAGTAAAACCGGCGGCCGAGCATGGGCACTTACACGGTGATAAACCACATGTTCAGGGGTATGGCGAATAAGATTTACCGCTTGTTCAACGTAGTGCTGCTGGCTCATGGTATCTAAGCGGCCTGCTCGCCACGCTTTAGCCATGGTGCTGCCCTCAACCACATGTAAAGGATGCAACTTAATACCAGCAATATCTTCGGCAAGTACCGCCTCAAGTGATTGCATATAATGTTCAGGCTCTTCGCCCGGTAAACCCAAAATAAGATGGGCGCATACTTTTAAACCGTATTGGTGGGCACGGGCTACAGCCTTTCGAAACGCCGCAAAATCATGACCACGGTTTATTTTCTTTAAAGTTTCATCATGGGCAGTTTGAACACCTAGCTCTAGCCAAACTTCTTTACCTTGAGCCTGATACTCTGCCAGCATTTCTAACACCGCTTCGGGTACGCAATCTGGGCGGGTACCAATGCATAAACCCACCACAGACTCATCGGCTAAAGCTTGCTGATACATCCCACGCAAATATTCTACTTCGGCATAGGTGCTGGTATAGGCCTGAAAGTAGGCTAAATAGCGGATATCTTTATGTTTTAGCTCAGCCTTGCGTGCATCCAGCTGCTCGCCAATCGACATCATTTGCTGTTGCGGTTTAACAAAAGCGTCTACGTTGCAAAAGGTACAGCCACCTTTACCAATACTGCCATCGCGATTTGGGCAGGTGAAATCGCCATCCACACTTAGCTTGCGCACTCGCCCGCTAAAATGTTGCTTAATATGACGACCTAAGGTGTTTACATATAAATCTAGCTGCACAGCTTTCACTCTTTAATAAGGTGGGAAAAACCCAAAACGGCGGCTAGTCTACTGGCAGGAGCCAGCTAGGTCTTAGTTGTAGATCAAGAGAGCACAACATTTAGACATTAGATGATCAACAACAGCGCTCTCAATTGCTCCTCAGCAAAGATAAACAGCACCTCTTGAAGCTGCTATACTGCGTGCCGCTAATACAGTCGCACCTAGGAATCAACATGAGCTCTCAAGCATTAATCGACGCAAATGACCGTCTAACCACTAAACAGCGTTATCAAAGCTTTATCGAACAAGCCCGTAAGGCCCAACAGGTTTGGACCTTAAGTGACGAACAGGGTTGTTTGATTATCGAAACCGGTGACGAAAAAGTATTACTGCTGTGGAGCGAGCAAGCACTTGCCGAACACTGGGCCAGTAAAGATCACGCCAACTTTAAAGCCCTAGCCATTAGTTTGAGTGACTTGACCGAGAAGTGGCTCCCAGGAATGGCCAACGATGGTTTTGACCTAGCAGTGGCTCCTAGCTTTGCCGGTGAAGGCACAATTGTTGCGCCCTTAGATCTTGCCGACGAGCTAAGCAGCGGAAAAATCAAGTAAGCCGAGTATTTACCGCGCTTAAGTCCAAAGCAGTTTTTTTAGTAAGGACTTAAGTGTAGAATCTTCGGCTCGAAAATTGTTCATAGCGCCCAAACGGGTACAGAAATACATACAGGTTAAATTATGACGACAACGGTTAATCCATTATTAGAAGATTTGAAGGCGCGCGGCCTAGTTGCTCAATGCACTGCCGACGAAGAACTGGCCGAACACCTTTCTAGTGGAGCCCGCACCCTGTATTGTGGCTTTGACCCAACTGCCGACAGCCTGCACATTGGTAGCCTAGTGCCACTACTTATGCTTAAGCGTTTCCAACAAGCTGGTCACAAGCCCTTAGCCTTGGTGGGTGGTGCAACCGGTTTAATTGGTGACCCAAGCTTTAAAGCCGCAGAGCGTAAACTAAACAGTGATGACGTAGTTACCGGCTGGGTAGGCAAACTGCAGAAGCAAGTTAGCCAGTTTATTGAGTTTGGCGACCAAGCAAATGCAGCCAAGGTAATTAACAACCTAGATTGGATTGGCAAAGTAAACGTAATTGATTTCATGCGTAACGTAGGTAAACACTTTAGCGTTAACGCCATGATCAAAAAAGAATCGGTAAAACAGCGTATCGACCGTGATGAGTCGGGTATCTCGTTCACCGAGTTCAGCTACATGTTGCTGCAGTCTTACGACTTTGCCGAGCTTAGCGACAAAGAAAACACCACCTTACAAATTGGTGGCTCTGATCAGTGGGGCAACATCACTGGCGGTATTGACCTAGCTCGACGCATGTACAGCAACAAAGTATATGGCCTAACAATGCCATTAGTGACCAAAGCCGACGGCACTAAGTTTGGTAAAACCGAAACGGGTACCATTTGGTTAGATCCTAAGCGTACCTCGCCTTACGCGTTCTACCAATTCTGGATTAACACGGCGGATGCCGACGTATATTCGTTCTTGCGTTACTTCACCTTTATCGACGTAGCCGAAATTGCAGCCATTGAAGAGCGTGATAAAGCCGCCCAAGGTCGCCCAGAAGCGCAAGGTATTTTAGCCAAAGAAGTAACTCGTTTAGTGCATGGAGAAGAAGGCTTAGCCTCAGCAATGCGGATTACTCAAGCGCTATTCTCTGGCGACTTAGCCTCTCTCAGTGAGTCAGATTTAGAGCAGCTAGCCCAAGATGGTTTGCCTACCACTCAACTTGAACAAAGCGAAGCTGGTTTAGTTGAGCTACTTACAGCGAGTGAGTTAGCTAAATCAAATAAAATGGCGCGCGAATTTATTGGTAACGGCGCAGTGTCTGTAAACGGCGAAAAGCTAAACGACCCTCAGCTAACCTTGCAAGCCAGCGATGCCTTATACGGTAAGTATTCAGTAGTTAAGCGCGGTAAAAAATTATTCAGTTTGATCATTTGGGCTAAATAATTTTGCTGTTAAGAGCAATCAGCCACGCTGATTGCTCGATTTAATCCCTTCAACACATTCTCCACCACCTTTGCTGTTGTTATCTGCCAGAACAACCTTTTCTACGTATTCCGATGTCACTTCTTGTTGGCTTCAATCACCCTTCATAAACTCCTCATTGCACTGGTATTTTCCCTAGAAAGCTTTAATTCAAATCTAGCTGCACGAAATTAAGTTATCAACCAATTCAAATAAACGTTAACCAGTTTGCAGTTTAAGTTAAAAATGTCTGGCATAATTGGTTTACAAATTTTTACTGTATGAGCCAAAATGCTGTTTAGAAACACTCTATTACTTGCCGCCACTAGCCTGGTTTTTTCCCTTCAAGCTAAAGATTGGGCAGACTACGACGTACCTGCAGACCCTGGATTTGGAAATACTTGGGAATTAATTGACGCCTTTTCTGACGATTTTAACTACCAAGGAAAAAACCAACAGTTTAGTGAAAAATGGAACGACCATTACCATAATGCTTGGACTGGGCCAGGATTAACCATATGGAGTTCTGATCACTCTGATGTAGTAGACGGAAAACTGGTTATTAAAGCCGCCAGAAAACCAGATACCGATAAGGTTCACCTAGGTGTAGTAACTTCTAAAACGCCAATCATCTACCCAGTTTACATGGAAGCCAAAATTAAAGTGGCTAACCAAGTGCTATCGTCTAACTTTTGGTTATTAAGTGCCGATGACAAGCGCGAGCTAGATATACTGGAGATATACGGCAGCGATCGCGCCAACCACCACAAGCATTCTCGCCATGCTAATACCAACTACCATGTATTTATTCGTGACGAAGAAAGCAACGAAATTATCCGAGACATAGGCTCTCAACAGCATCACTTTTTACCAAACGAAGCGCCGTATCGCGATAACTTTCATCGCTTTGGCGCATACTGGATCGATCCATGGAATGTCGAGTTTTACATTGATGGACGTTTAGTTCGTCGCTTAAACAAAACGTCACTTAAAGATCCAGAAAATCTTGGTCTAGACCGCGAGATGTTCATGATCATCGACATGGAAGATCACGATTGGCGCTCAAGTGTTGGTCACATCGCTAGCGATGAAGATTTAGCCGATGAAACTAGAAACAAGATGCTAGTGGATTGGGTGCGTGTTTACGTACCAGTAAAAGCCGACGCAAGCCAGCAAGAACTAGGCCCGGTAAAGCTTCCGACCGATGTAGCCGGCTTAAGCTTGCGCCACAGCACCAAGTGTTTTGAAATTAGAAACCCTCGCTCTGAAAAAGGCGCGCGTTATCGCCAAAGCTACTGCAGCCATCGTGGCCAACAGCAGAAGTTTACTTTTACCGAGCAAGTGAGTGAACAGGGCCAGCAAGTTAGCATCAAAAACACCGCAAATGATTTTTGTGTTGCAGCACGAGAAGGCAAACAAGACTTACGCCAACAACCCTGTGATGAGCAATCAGCTGCCCAGTCTTGGCTATTATCAAACAAAGGCCACAATTGGTTCAGCATTAAAAACCTTGCCACTGGTGAATGCCTAGAAATGGCGAAAGGCTCCAAGAAAAATGGCAAAAACTTGTCATTGGGTGAATGTGATGGCTCAGAGCATCAAAGCTTTAAATTCGTAAATTAATGGGAAGGCTAGCCTAACAGCTGGCCATTTACTTCGCTTAAACAATAGGTTGTTCATGAAAAATTATCAGATGTACATCAATGGTAGCTGGCTAGATGCAAAATCAGGAGCACGCGCCGAGGTACTTAACCCTTCAACTGAAGAAGTTATCGCCACTGTCGCTAATGGCGATGAAACCGATGCAGAGCTAGCCATGAGCGCAGCAGTTGCAGCACAAAAGCAATGGCGTAAGCTACCTGCTCGCAAACGTGCTGAAAAACTGTATGAGTTAGTGGCAGAGATTAAAGCTAACCGTGACTTCTTAGCCGAGCTGCTTGTGCAAGAACAAGGCAAGTTACTAAAAGTGGCGCGTATGGAAGTAGACGTAACCTGCTCGTTTATTGAATACGCCTGCGAGTGGGCTCGCCACATTGAAGGTGACATAGTTGAGTCAGACAACCCTGACGAGCACATTTGGATCCACAAGGTACCGCGTGGTGTAGTGGTAGCTATTACTGCATGGAACTTTCCACTAGCGCTAGCTGGTCGCAAAATTGGCCCAGCCTTAGTGGCGGGTAATGCGATTATTGTTAAGCCAACTACCGAAACACCATTAGCAACACTTGAGCTAGCAAAACTGGCCGACAAAGTTGGCTTGCCAAAAGGTTTGTTAAACGTAGTCACCGGTCCTGGTCGCTCTTTGGGCGATGCACTGGTTCGCCACCCAAAGACAGCCATGGTATCAATGACAGGCAGTACTCCTGCTGGCCAAGCCATTGTGCGAGCAGCCTCAGACAACCTAGCTCATGTACAACTAGAGCTAGGCGGCAAAGCGCCCTTTATCGTGCTCGACGACGCTAACATAGATGCGGCAGTAGACGCAGCGCTAAACTCTAAGTTCGATAACTGTGGTCAAGTATGTACTTGTAACGAACGTTTATATGTTCACGAAGCCATCTACACCGAGTTTATGGACAAATTGCTTGCCAAGGTGAAAGCCATAAAGGTAGGTGACCCAATGAACGAAGATAGCGACATGGGGCCAAAAGTAAGCGCTAAAGAGCTAGCCAATATGGAAGCCATGGTTGCTAAAGCCATAGAAGAGGGTGCCACCTTAGTCACTGGTGGTAAACGCTTAAGCGGCGAGGAGTTTGAAAAAGGCTACTGGTTTGAACCCACCGTGTTTACCGACGTAACCCAAGAGATGAGCCTCGTTCATGAAGAGATCTTTGGCCCTATTTTGCCCGTAGTTAAATTTACTGAGTTTGATGAAGTGATTAACTATGCTAACGATTCTGAGTACGGTTTGTCGGCGATGATCTTCACCGACCGAATCAAACTAGTGATGGACTTGGTAAACGACCTTGAATGCGGAGAGATTTATGTAAACCGCGGTCATGGCGAGCAACATCAAGGCTTCCACAATGGCTACAAACTAAGTGGCTCCGGCGGTGAAGATGGTAAATATGGTTTTGAGCAATACCTAGAGAAGAAAACCTTCTACGTAGATTTCTCAAAATAACACTCTTTTCTTAGGAAGTGAGCAAGCAACTTATTAGCGGTGAGTTGCTTGCTACCCGCAGTTTTGAAAATGGAGACCGCAATACTCAATAGCAATAATAATTAAACGCAAATACCAAGGGGATACTATGTTCTACATCGGATTCTTTTTAAGCTTAGTAATGATCTACTTAGGCGTGTTAGAAATCATTCAGCGGCAACGTGAACACTCATAATCATGCATCCTCTGCTTTAGGGTCGTAGCCAACAACACCGCTATAAAAAGGTTGGTGCGGGATAAGAGCAAGATACTCACTCAACTAAATATTAAGGATAGTTGGACAAGCATTACCCTTCTCACTAGTTTTACTCTAAGCCCATGATATGCGATGCTTTAATGCGCTGGCATTACCATGGAAAATGGCTGAATGAATGTGATAGAAAACAACACCCTCGCAGTGATAGTTCCGCAAATTCAGCTACAACTTGGCTACCAAATTGTTGAACTTGGCCACTCATACTTCTCCATCCAAAGCTTGGTCTCAATTGAAGATTTTCATCACCTTGCAGATTTAATGGAAGGAAATATAGAAGGCCCGCTAAGCAGTCGATTTAGCCAAGAATATATGGCTCTAGCCGTATTAGGTGCAATTAACTATTGGCTACAAAAAAAGCAATTGGAACCTGATGACCTAAATACTGCCAAGCGCTTGTCCACTAAGCTTGGCGACTACCTAAACTCGTTAAGCCAAAAACGAAAAGAGAGTGCAAATCTCTCACTACCAGCGCCAGATCAGGCCAATATAGGCGAACATTACTGCCTGTTTGAGTTTGCCGATGACTGGCAAGTAAAAGTAGGTAAGTGCAACTCAAAGCAAGCCTTCGGTATTTACTTTGTTTGCCCGCTAGTCTGCGATGTGGAGCCACCGCTAGCATATATGCTGCAACAGATTAATGCCTACACTCAAGCTCTCTCCATTGCCCAGTTTAACGAAGCTGAAGTTAAGCCATGCTTGCAACAAGAACTTAGCAATTGGCTAGCACAATTTAGCCTGCAGCATCCTCAGGCAGTGCAATCTTATACGGAATGGGAATTTGAAGAGCTGAGTCTCACCGAGCAAGCTTTATGCGAAGTATATTGCCAAGCACAGTCTTTGAAAGAGGCCCTCATCTAACTCGCTGCGTATTGGTTTGATCGATGAAGTCAGGCCTATTTTGATAACTTGATTAATATAATCGAACACTTTGTCTTAAAAAAGTCATAAATCTTACCTAAGCTGCTTGCAGTTAACCGCTTAAGTCGGTAACTATGGTTTATTATCAAACCAGTTGTTAGTTCCACTACGATTAAGGAATGCTATGCAAATTCGCCCTATTCATGAAGAAGACGCGGTTGACGTGGCCATGCTGGCAAAGCAGCTAGGCTACAACCCAACGGCACAAACTGTACTACCTAATATTCACGCTATTTTAGAAAACCCTGCCCACCAAGCCTTTGTTTACCTCAACGAGCAAGAGCAAATAGTAGGTTGGGTGCACGTATTTGTTGCCTTGCGTTTAGGCTCGCTACCCTTTGCCGAGATTAGCGGTATGGTGGTAGATCAAGACTCACAAAATCAAGGCATTGGCCGGGCACTTGTTAAACAATGCCGTCATTGGGCGACTAGCCGCGGCGTAGGCGAAATTCGAGTACGTTGTGACTCTACCCGCGAACAAGCAAATCAGTTTTACCAGCACATCAAATTTAAACAGCGTAAAACACAACGGGTGTTTGTGCGCGATCTGTAGCTGTTCCTTAAACTAGCTTATGGTAATATTCCGCTGATTTTTCCTTTTGATAAAGAGACGGTTATGACTACAGCTATTATTGGTGCAATGGAACAAGAAGTGGTAGCACTTCGCGAAATGATCGATAACTGTGATACCTATAGTTTTGCTGGTTGTGAATTCTACAGTGGTGAAATTAACCAGCACCCAGTAGTAGTAACCCGCTCTGGCATCGGCAAGGTAGCTGCCGCCATTGCCACTACCGTGTTACTGCAACGCTACCAACCCACTCAAGTGATCAATACTGGCTCTGCCGGTGGTTTTGACCCCGCTTTAAAAGTAGGCGACGTGGTTATCTCTAACGAATTACGCTATCACGATGTAGACCTTACAGCCTTTAGTTATGAAATGGGCCAACTGCCCGCTAACCCAGCCGCCTATAAAGCTGACGCTAAGCTTATCGAGATTGCCGCACAGGCTGCTAAGCAGCTTTCAGGTCATCAAATTGTCCGTGGTCAAATCTGTACCGGCGATATTTTTATGGCTGATCCTGAACGTGTTGCTAAAGCCCGTGCCGACTTCCCGAATATGACTGCGGTAGAAATGGAAGGCGCCGCTATTGCGCAAGTTTGTCATCTCGCCAAAGTACCATTTGTAGTGGTTAGAGCGCTGTCGGACATTGCTGGTAAAGAGTCTCCATCGTCATTTGATGAGTTCTTAGAAACAGCAGCCAAGCACTCTACTGCCTTGGTACTAGCCATGTTAGAGAAGCTAACTGACTAATGGACGAAAGCTCCTGGCTGTGGCTTAGCCTCAGCCTGCCCTTTTTGGGTATAGCCTTAGAACGTTTAATACCAGGCCGCGGATTTGGTCAGGTAATGCTGCTAGTTCGTTGGTTTGCCGAGCAACTATCAATAAAAGTAAATCGCAGCGGCAATGGTCCTCGCCAGCAGCGCATTGCTGGCGGTTTGGCTTTACTGGCGATTTTACTGCCACTAAGCCTAGGCTTAGCCTTGTTTAACCAACTTAATCCCCTCACCGTGTTAGTAGACAGTTTACTGCTACTTTGCTTGCTTCAATGGCAAGCCCCAATGCACAGTTACCATCGTATTACTCACCTTCTCAACAAACATTTGCACAAACCCGCCCGCAATATTTTACGCCCTTGGGTATTACGCGATTGCGAAAGTTTGTCTGCGGTTGGCGTGGCTAAAGCGTCTGCTGAAATGCTATTGCTGAGGCTAGCGGCCAATTGGTTTGGGGTGATTTTTTGGTTTATGTTGGCAGGCATTGTACCGGCCTTAATCTACCGCATCGTTACCGAGTTACACTTTGCTTGGAACCCTAAACTCGTGCAATTTCGCCAGTTTGGTCATACAGCAAGTCGCTTCTATCAGCTGTTTAGCTACCTGCCCTTCCAACTATTAGCATTGATTATCTGTTGTTATGGCAAACTCTCTCGTAACAAGGCCGCGCTTAGTGAAGGCTTCCGTTGGCCTTATATCGGCAGTGGTAAGCTGATTAGCGTAAGCGCAAGTAGCTTACAAAGTGAGTTAGGTGGACCTCGCCATTACCAACAGCAAAAAGTTGAACAAGCTCGCTTTGGCCCAAGCCAGCAATACCCAGAAGCGGCTGAGTTAGACAGACTTGCCTTAAAACTCAATATGAGTGCGCTACTGTATCTACTTATTCTTAGTCCGATCTACCTTGCGCGTGTTATCTATCTTTAAGGCTACAAGAGCCAATACCGTTAAGATCATCGTCGTGTTGCTAGCGACCTTTTTCAGCACTGCGCTTTACGCTAAACCTCAACGCATTATCTCTTTAGCCCCACATTTAACCGAGCAAGTTTATGCCCTAGGTGCCGGTGATAAACTGATTGCCACAGTAGATTATGCCGATTATCCAGAAGCCGCTAAAGCGCTGCCACGCATTGGTAACTATCAATACATTAGCCTCGAAAGCATCATTTCTTTAAAGCCCGACTTAGTTTTGGTCTGGCAACAAGGAAATCAGCAAAGTTTGGCGCAAAAGCTACGCGCCTTAAATATTCAAGTATTTGTGTCCAAACCCAAACGGCTAGACAACCTACCTAAACAACTGGCAGAGCTGGGTAGTATTTTAGGTGAGCAAGAAACCGGACAACGCTTAAGCCAGTTTGCCGAGCAACAGCTAGCTCAATTGGCGCAGCAGTATCAGTCTAAAAGCAAAGTGAGTGTGTTTTATCAGATGTGGCACACGCCGCTGCGTAGCATATCTGCGAAAAGCTGGATTGATGATGGCATTCGCTTATGTGGCGGAGAAAATATTATGGCCGAAGCGGTGGCACCCTATCCATTGCTGTCAGAAGAGTGGGTACTAGAAGCTGATCCTCAAGCCATTATTATTGCCCAATGGGAATTTGAACACTCTTGGAAGCAATGGCCACAGCTTCAAGCTGTGCAGCAGCAACACATTTACCATCTAGACCCAGATAAGGCCCATCGCTTAACACTTCGCACTCTAGAGAGCCTAAAGCAACTTTGTAGCATGCTGGAAAAAAGTCGAAAAAAAACCCACCCAGATAAACTGAGTGGGACGAGAGCATATACGAGTGAAGAAAAATCTTCGATATAAGTAATGAAAGTGTTGTGCCAGTTTTAAGCAAGCTAAAGATCTTATAAAATTTTCGACAGACAAAACCACCCCTAAAGAGGTATTTGATATTTTATGTCGCTTTACCTTTTTTAAATCCCAAACAAACCAACAAATATGCTTTAGTCATTCGATAAGCCTTCGCACAGCCAAAAGTTGCTTATTCAATCGCTTGCACTACTATTAACCAGCTTGCGCCAATTTGGTCAGCAACTGCTCTGTAGCCTGTTTAGCTCACGGCTTGCGCCGCTGAATCTGGCATTATTACTAGCATCTGGCTACAATCGCGGTAATCACTGTGTTTGTATGTTGGAAGTAGATTGCAAAGCTTATTACCTAAACGTCATCGTCGGCTGTTGTTTGTTGCCATAATGCTGGTAATAGCCGCACTGCTCATCCCGAGTGAAAAAAAGTCGGTGAGTGCTAGCCAGCGACAAACTATCGATCTTTCGGCCAAGGCCAACAACATCCAAGAAGTGCGACCAACAGACGCCGCCAGCACTAACGAGCCCAGTTTAGACAAGCTACAATCTACAGCCGCTCAGCTTGAGCAAGTAGAAGAGAAACAGCCAGCTAGCCAACCCGCAGTTGAACAAGTGGCGGAGCTTTCCCCAAACCAAGCGGTTGAGCAAACTGAAGAGCAACACATAACCGTAGATACTGTTGCTAAATCCCCTGCAGCAACTGATGCAGTAAGCGAAATTACCCAAACTGCTGATGAATCAAATTCATTAGATCCGCAAACTAGCGCTACCGATAATGCCGTTAAGGTCAGCGATGCCGCCGAGTTAATTGCGCAACTGCAGCAAGGCAAAGAACTTAACCTTGGTGTTCGTTATCCCCTGCAACTGGAGATAGAACCGCAACAAGCCCTCGAAGAACCCGAGCACTTCTACACCCTTAAACGCCAAACCGTTAAATCGGGTGACAGCATGGCGCTTATCTTCTCGCGGGTGGGTTTAAGTGCTCGCACTTTACACGACATCGACCAACTCGGCGGGGAAGCGAGAAAGCTGCGTACGGTTCATCCTGGCGATACGCTGGATTTTTATCTCGATGACCAAGATCGATTAATGGAGCTACATTATCCACAATCGAAACATCAAACACTGATTATTGAGCGAGATAAGCAAGATGGTTTCGCGGTAAAAGTAGATACCCAAGAGCTAGAAGTAAGAACTAACTTTGCCCAAGGCACCATCAATTCAAGCTTCTGGAATGCCGGTATTAGCGCTGAACTCAGTCAGGGCCAAATTATGGCGCTAGCGGCTATTTTTGGCTGGGATATCGATTTTGCTTTAGACATTCGTAAAGATGATAGCTTTATGGTGCTGTTTGAAGAGCACTATATCGACGGTCAATTTGCAGGAAACGGCGATATTATTGCCGCCGAGTTTATTAACCAAGGTGATGTATTTAGAGCGGTTCGTCACGAAGATGGCAACTATTACACCCCAGAAGGCCGCCCAATGCGTAAAGCTTTTTTGCGCGCGCCAGTTAACTTCAAATACATTAGCTCTAACTTTAACCCGCGCCGTTTACACCCAGTAACCGGCAGAGTGCGCGCTCACAACGGCATTGATTATGCGGCTAAAGTGGGAACGCCAGTGCAAGCTGCCGGCGATGGCAGAGTCACTAAATCAGGTTACAGCAAATACAACGGCAACTATGTATTTATTCAGCACAGCAGCGCTTACGTCACCAAGTACTTACATTTGCATAAGCGCCACGTAAAAACTGGCCAACGGGTTAAACAGGGCAAGAAAATTGGCACCGTTGGTGCGACAGGGCGAGTAACCGGCCCACATTTACACTACGAATTTTTAGTGCACGGGGTACACAAAAACCCACGTACCGTGAAACTACCTACTTCAACACCTTTAAAAGGTAAGCAAAAAGACATTTTCTTGCCGATTGCTAAGGCCAGAATCAAGCAGCTAGACAATACCAAACGAGTATTGCTAGCCATGAATTAGGTAAATAAATGACAGACATTTATGTGGGCTTAATGTCGGGCACCAGCATGGATGGCGTAGACGCAGTGGTGGTTGATTTTAGCCAGCAAACACCTGCTCTGCTAGCCCATTGCCAACAGGCAATACCACAATCCTTACTTGAGCAACTACACGGTTTATGCAGCCCAGCAGCCAACGAACTAGCCACCATGGCAGAGGCTAGCGTGGCGGTTGCCCAGCTATTTGCAGCAACCGCAACTCAAGCTATTGCTCAGGCTAGACTCAAGGCTTGCGACATTGCTGCTATTGGCAGCCACGGGCAAACCATACGACATTTTCCCGAGTTAGCCTTTAGCCTGCAGATTGGTAGCCCAAGCCACATTGCAGTACAAACCAACATTGATGTGGTGGCAGATTTTCGAAACAAAGATATGGCGCTAGGCGGCCAAGGAGCGCCGTTGGTACCGGCCTTCCATCAGGCAATGTTCAGCCATGCTAATGAAGCTCGTTTTATTGTTAACATAGGTGGTATTGCCAATGTTACCCGCTTAGTTCCAGGGAAAAGCTTATTGGGCTATGACACCGGACCAGGCAATACTTTGTTAGATCAACACTTTAAACGTCATCATCCTAATGTCTTGGATTATGATGATAATGGTCAGTGGGGGAAAAGCGGCCGCTGCCAGCAAAACTTACTAGAACAAATGCTAGCAGATAAGTACTTTGCCTTAGCTGCCCCAAAAAGCACTGGTCGTGAGTATTTTCATTTAGTTTGGTTAGATAGCTTTCTCGCACAGCCAGAATTTGCCCAAATAACACCTGTAGATGTGCAATGTACTTTGCACCACCTAAGCGCTCAGAGTATTGCTCAAGAGTTATTTGATGCTGATAAGGGCAAGGTGTATTTATGTGGCGGCGGTGACAAAAACGGCTTTTTATTAGAATTGCTAACTAGGGCATTACCTAAGTTAACACTCAGCCGCACCTCAGAATTAGGCATTCCAGAGCAAGCCTTAGAAGCGATGGCTTTTGCTTGGTTAGCACGCTGTTTTAAACAACAACAAACTGGCAACGCCAGCTCGGTAACCGGAGCAAGCCGCCCAGCCATTCTTGGGGCCCTGTACCCCGCAAAATAAAAAGGAGGGATAACATCCCTCCTTGATTCTTTGACAAGCTAGACTAACAGTCTGCAACTGCCTTGAGTTTTAAGCCCCCAACAGCTCCTGTTCTTTCGCTTCTTCTATCGCAGCTTGTTTATCTTTGCGGCTAAATTTAGCACCAAGCATTAACAAACACGGCGTAAGAATAAGGGTTAACAGTGTGGCGAAACTTAAGCCACCAGCAACCGCTGTAGCCAGTTGTGACCACCACTGAGAAGAAGGCGCACCTACTTCAAAGCTGCGCTCAAACACATCAATGTTCAGCTCCAACACCATGGGCATTAAGCCTAAGATGGTGGTAATAGTGGTTAACATTACTGGGCGTAAACGCTGTGCACCAGTGCGCATAATAGCTTCTTGGGCGGCAATGCCTTGGCGACGCAGAACGTTGTAGGTATCAATCAACACAATGTTATTGTTCACCACGATCCCCGCTAAGGTAATTACCCCCAAACCACTCATAATAATGCCAAATGCTTGCCCAGCGATTAACAAGCCAAGCAATACACCAATGGTTGAGAACAATACTGCCGAGAGTATTAACAAGGCTTGGTAAAAGCTATTGAACTGAGTGATAAGAATCAAACCCATTACAAATAGCGCCACCATAAAGGCTCTGCCTAAAAAGGCCATACTCTCTTGTTGGTCTTCATTTTGGCCACGCAATTTAATATCAACCAAGGGATCAAGCTCAAGCTGCTTAAGTTGCTCCTGGATCTTAGGTAACTCGATACTTAAGTTTTGCCCAGCTGCTACGTCGGCACTTACCGTTAGTACTTGGCGACCATCCACCTTGTTGATCACGTCTTGTTTTGGTTTAGCTTCTAAGCTTACAAAGTTAGTAATGGGTACTAAGCCATAAGCCGTTTTCACCCGTAACTCACTCAAGCGGCTAATACTGCGATTCTCTTCTGGAAAACGCACTCGGATCTCTAGCTCATCGTCTACATCATCAGGGCGATAATCACCAATGTTTAGGCCATTAGTCACAAACTGTACGGTATTACCTAATAACGTAACATCGGCGCCAAAACGAGCGGCTTTGGCACGATCAACCTTAAGCTGCCACTCAATCCCAGGTTTGGTGGTAGAGTCCTCGGCATTAACAAAATGCGGGTTGTCATTCACCAACTCTCGAATTTTCTTGGCCATGGGTTCTAAGCGTTCCGGAAAACGCGAGCTCAGCTCAAGCTGCAAGTCTTTGCCCGCCGGCGGTCCCGCTTTGTCTTTACGAAACTCAATTTCTAAGCCGGCAATAGGTGCTAAACGTGAACGCATGTCTTCAATGATTTCGTTAGCTGGTCGACGTTCATTCCAATCTTTAAGATTAACTCGAATATCCCCCAGCTGATCGCCACCTACTTTGGTGTACAAAGTATCGTAATCTTCTAAATCGATGATGCGGCGCTCAACCTCAAGCATTACTTGTAGCTTTTCATCGGTAGAGTAATCCCCGTGCGAACGAACGATAATGTTGTAACCCACAGGCTCTACTTCAGGAAAAAACTCCACCCCTTTACCGGCACTGGAATAAGCCATTATTACTGCAATCGCAATAACAATGCCCAAACCCAGCACGCGCAGCGGTGCATTTACCGCTTTGTGCAACACCCGTAAGTAAACACCGGTAACCCCCTCAAGGCCTTGCCACTCTCCTTTATCCGCTTTAATTAGTGCCTGTTGCTGCTTGGCAGTTAATTTACGTGGGCGACCAAAAATATTGCCCAAAGAAGGTACAAAGATTAACGCCATCACCAAGGAAGCACTTAAGGTCGCAATTAAGGTTAAGGGTAAGTAACCCATAAATTGCCCCACCATGCCTGGCCACGCCAATAAGGGAGCAAACGCCGCTAAGGTAGTTGCGGTTGATGCAATAATTGGCCACGACATGCGCTGTGAGGCCAGCGAGTATGCTTGATGGCGAGGAACGCCTTCACTCATTTGCCTATCGGCAAACTCGGTAACCACAATGGCTCCGTCCACCAGCATTCCCACCGCCATAATAAGCGAAAACAACACCACCATGTTGATAGTAAGTCCGCCTAAAGACAGCATTAAAATACCTGCCAAAAACGAGCCGGGAATAGCTATTCCCACCAACAGAGATGAACGCACGCCCATTACCGCAATAATCACTACCACAACCAACAAGACTGCAGACAAGATGTTATTTTGCAGCTCTGACAGCATGGTGCGAATGTCTTTAGATTTGTCACCGGCGTAATCAATAATCACCGAATCTGGCCAAAACGCTTGTTCTTGAGCAATTAGCGCTTTTACCTGTTCAATGGTTTCAATCAGGTTTTCGCCGGGGCGTTTGCTCACTTCTAAAGAGATGGTTGGCTTACCATTAACCCGCGCGTAAGTACTGGCATCTTTAAAGGTACGTCTGGCTGAGGCCACATCACCAAAGGTAACAATGCGGTCACCATCTACCTTAATTGGCAGCTCAATAACATCTTTAACGTTCTCAAATACCGCAGGTACTTTTACTGCAAAACGGCCATTGCCAGTATCTAGTGTACCCGCTGTTACCAAACGGTTATTGCGGCTTACCAAGTTGTAGATATCGGCTTGGTCTAAGCCGTAAGACTCCATCAAAAGCGGGTTTACGGTAATCTCCAAAAAGTCTTCACGGTCTCCACCAATGTTAACTTCTAATACCTGCTTCATGGTTTCCATTTGGTCTTGGAGGTCTCGAGCAATCGTTAGTAAGGCACGTTGTGGCAAGTCACCCGACAACAACACCGTAATAGCAGGCTGTTCTGTGGCTAAGGTTACTTGATGCACCTCTGGCTCATCGCCACCGGCAGGCAGCTTAGGTTTGGCTTGATCCACCTTAGCCCGCACATCCGACAGGGCTTGGTCGATATCAACCCCAACAATAAACTCCAGCACCACCGAACCATGACCTTCACTGGCTGTGGCGGTCATTTCTTTAATGCCTTCTAAACCTTGTAATTCCTGCTCCATAGGGCGCAGTAACAAGCGCTCAGCATCTTGAGGCGAAATCCCATCGTGTGGGATCGATACGTAAATAACCGGGATCTCTACATCGGGATCCGATTCTTTAGGAATGTTGTTGTAGGTAATAATGCCGGCAACAAACAAGAACAGTAAAATAGACAGTACGGTTCGAGTTCGCGATAAAACGGCTTCAATAAAAGCGTGCATTATTCAGCCCTCTCTTGCGCTAACAACTCCGCTTTGGTGACAGGCTCAACCTTATCGCCTTCGCGCACAAAACCTTGGCCTAAAATAATCACATCGTTGTCACCACTAAAGCCAGATAACCAGGCACCATCGGGATCTGAGCGCACTAAACTAGCTGGTACAAACTGCACTACATCATCCACAACTGTTTTAACCCCTAAATTACCTTGTTCATCTAAGGCTAATACTGCAGGGCTAACTTTAATTGCCTCTACCTCTTCAAGTGGGAAACGCACACTGGCACTCACACCTGCCATCAACTGTTGTTGTTGATTATCTAGCAACACTTCTACTTTAAAGGTTCGGGTATTGGGATCAGACAAGGTAGCAATAAAGTCGATGCTTCCCTCAACTTCTTCTCCGGTAACCAAGTTTACGTAGGCTTTTTCACCCAAAGAAAGCTGCGAGATATCGCGCTCAGAAACATCAGTACGCACCAATAATTGCTGAGTATCGGCAAGCCTTAAGATGGGGTCACCAATACCTAGATAAGCACCCGCCTCAACAATATTTTCTTCAAAAATACCGTTGTATGGGGCTAATACCAGCGTGTTATCAATGGCTAAATTAAGCGATTTAACATTGGATTCTGCATCTACCAGCGCGGCCTTGGCCTCTGCTAAACGTGCTTTACCTTGGAAACCTTGCTTGCTAAGAGCCTTAACCCCTGCGTACTCAATGGTGCGTTGCTCTAACAAGGCTTCGGCACGCAGTAGCTGTGAACGACGGTCTTGAATATCTAAACGAGCAAGGGCTTGGCCTTTTTTAATTGGGCGACCTTCGGCAACCAAAAACTCCAACAAACGACCAGATACTTCGGCAGAGATAACACTTTGACGCCGTGCCTCTGTTTGGCCGTATAAATGTAAGCTGCGTTCAATGGTCTCGGCAGTGTAGGTTTTCACTTGCACGCGGGTTAGCTTGTGAGCGGCTTTCTCAGGTTCAGCCTTGGCTTCATCTGCATTAGTCATTTGACCAGAGAGCATCCAAAACACCACTACAGCAACAATAAAAATAGAAAGGATATATGGGCGAGCAGCAAAAAACTGTTTTACGGCAACAGACACAATCAAACACTCCCTGTCGATGATTCAAGTAAGTGAATCAGTATACAAGTTAGTGCAAACAATCTATATGCTTTGCCGAAGACTACTGACAAATTTGCTACAAAGCGTTAGCTAAGTATGAAAAATAACGAAGCCACCAGACGGTGGCTTACAAAAAGATACAATTGTATGGTGTTTTGCTAACCAGCTTAGATGCTAAATGATGAACCACAACCACAAGTTGTACTAGCATTAGGGTTGTTCACTAGGAAGCGTGAGCCTTCTAGGCCGGAGGTGAAATCTACGATACCACCCACTAGATATTGCAAACTCATTGAATCTACAACCATCGATACACCTTGTTTTTCTACTAAGGTATCACCTTCATTTACTTTTTCATCGAAGGTAAATCCGTAAGAAAAACCAGAACAACCACCGCCTGTGACATAGACACGCAACATTAGCGCTGGGTTCTCTTCTTCAGCAACTAGCTCTTTTACTCGCGACGCTGCGGCGTCGGTAAATTGAATTGGAAATGCGGCTTGTTCAGTTACAGCTTGTTCTGACACAATCTATTCCTTAAAAATGTTAACTGGCGCAGATTATCTAATACCCGAGTAATTTGTTCAAGTATTATCCTAAGAGGGTTTATCCATAGCCCTAAGCCATCACTAAGTGTTTATTCTACAGGCCAATTTTGTTTGTAAATAATCTCGGCTTTTTTGTTCCATTTATTGCCCTTAACTTTAGCGGTAAGCTCAATCCGCTCTGCTTTAAAGCCTTCGGGCAACTTAATGTCGGTATTCACTTCTTGAAAATAACGGAACTTAAACGCTAGAGGAGTGGCCTCACTTTGTAAATCTGCCAAATTATATTGCGCTGGTTCTTGGTTCTGACTACCCACTACCACTAACTGCAGCTCCCCACTTAACCAGCGTTTATTGCGCGCTACTTGCATCAACAATACCTGCATTCGGTAATAGTTGGGGCTAAGCATGGGTTCAATGTTTAGTTGCTCAATTTTCATGCCACCAGCTTGTTGTTCTGGGGCCATGATTTTTCTATACACCAACAGCTCTTCAGTTAAGGCAAGCTTTTGCTCGGTCAGTTGATTAATGCTTTGTTTTAACTGAGCTAACTCTGCCAAGCTGGTGTCTTGCTCTAGGCGAACCATCGATAAACGTTGTTGTAATACCGACTGGCTTTCAAGAGAGTTACTAAGCTGCTGTTTTAATTGGCTAATTAGTTGATCTTTTTCTTCAACAACAACCGATAAACCATACACACTGGTTAAAGCCAAGGCACCGATTAAACTTACAACTAACAACTTTGGCTTTGCCACTTTGTATACACCTGTCGCGAAAAGACGACAGTTTACCCAGATTTCCCCTCGGCAACAAACTACAGTTAGCTCTCTGCGATACCACTAACTTTCTGCCGGTGAAACGAGTTAGATAACGCAGCCCAATTATCGAGTTTAAATAGCTACAGCCCGCAAGCTGAACCAGCGCCTAAATGCAGCTTCTACGCGTTATTACTTGGCTATAGATTATTTGTTATAGTGAGCGCAATTTACTGCCTTTGTGGCGCGTGACTCAGATTTTAAAGGATGCTTTATGTCTCGTTCAGAACAACTTTTTAGCCAAGCCCAGCAAACTATTCCTGGTGGCGTTAATTCACCAGTTCGTGCCTTTAATGGCGTAGGTGGAACACCGGTTTTTATTGAACGAGCCGACGGCGCGCGCATCTACGATGCCGATGGCAACAGCTACATCGATTACGTGGGCTCATGGGGCCCAATGATTTTGGGTCATAACCACCCTGCGATTCACCAAGCTGTAGTTGATGCAGCCGCTAAAGGCTTGAGTTTTGGTGCGCCTACCGCTGCTGAAATCGATATGGCTAATCTAGTGTGCGAGTTGGTGCCATCAATGGACCAAGTGCGTATGGTTAACTCGGGCACCGAAGCCACCATGAGCGCGATTCGCCTTGCTCGTGGCTACACCGGCCGTAACAAAATTCTTAAGTTTGAAGGTTGCTACCACGGCCATGCCGACTCATTGCTGGTTAAAGCAGGCTCTGGTGCATTAACCCTTGGCCAACCAAGCTCGCCGGGTATTCCCGCCGACTTTGCTCAACATACGCTTACTGCCACCTATAATGATTTAGCCTCGGTTGAAGCTTTATTTGCCGAGTACCCAGAAGACATTGCTTGTATCATTGTTGAGCCAGTGGCAGGCAACATGAACTGTATCCCTCCTGTAGATGGTTTCTTACAAGGGCTACGCGCCATTTGTGATAAATACCAAGCGGTATTTATTATTGATGAAGTAATGACGGGCTTTCGAGTTTCATTAGGCGGAGCACAAGCTCATTATGGGGTAAAGCCCGACCTAACTTGTTTAGGAAAAGTGATTGGCGGCGGCATGCCTGTAGGCGCTTTTGGTGGCAGCCAAAAAATTATGGATCACTTAGCGCCTGTTGGTCCGGTGTATCAAGCGGGTACTTTATCGGGTAACCCTATTGCTATGGCGGCTGGTTTAGCGGCACTTAATGCCCTAAAAGATCCTGCGGTTCATCAACACCTAAATGTAATCACCGAGCGCTTGGCCAAAGGCCTCAAAGCGGCTGCAGACCGCCAAGGCATTCCATTAACCGTTAATCAAGTAGGTGCAATGCTAGGCTTCTTCTTCACCGAAGAAAGCAGCGTGACTAACTTCGCCCAAGCTTGCGCCTGTGATGCAGAACGTTTCAAAAAGTTCTTCCACTTAATGCTGGAAGAAGGCGTTTACTTAGCCCCGTCAGCGTTTGAAGCATCATTCACTTCTTTTGCTCACAGCGAAGCAGATATTGATGCAACTATTGCTGCAGCAGAGCGTTGTTTTGCCAAGTTAAAATAAGCTGGATTGCCGCACTTGCCCAAGAGTGCGGCTTTACCTTAGCCATTCAATTTTCACCACCTGGCCGGTTTTTAGATACACCACGTATTTCTTGCCTTTAATGTTATAGAGCACGCCTTCTAACTTATTGAAGTTATCACCGCTTACTACTTCTTCATATTCAGGCTTGCCACAAGCACTAATTAACTCCAGCTTATCGGTACCCGAGCGTATCCAAGTGCCATTACAATTTATATTCGCCACTTCGGTGCCATTACCAGCTTGTACCCCTGCAGCAATAAAGCCTAACAACAAACAAATATGTTTTTTCATATCCAGACTCTTATTGATGATTTTAAAATTCACAAAATGAGTATAGTAAGCAATAACTTAGCGGGAAGAGTTTTTTACTGAAGGTCGAGTCCAAAGAAAAACCATCACTGCTAACAGGCATGTACCTGCGGCAATACGGGCCAACCAAGGGACCTCCATCCACAACATTAAACCCGCCGAAATAGCCACCATAAGGGTAGCACTGCACTTTGCTTTAAGGCTTACCACACCATGTTGCTGCCAATCATTTAATAAAGGACCAAAAGTGCGATGCTGCTCAAGCCAAGCAGCAAACCGAGGAGAGCTTTTAGAAAATAGAATCGCGGCTAATAAGATGAAAGGCGTAGTAGGCAGCAAAGGCAAAAAAATACCTACCGTGCCCAGCAATACCGCTAGCCACGCAATTAACAGGTAGAACACTTTCAGCATTAAACAAGCACCTTTAATAAGTAAGCAGATAGTTTACCCTGTGGCGCGATAAATAACTGTTAGTTATGACTTGTATCAAAATAAAATTGGACATCTAGACGGCTAAAGAATAAATTAACTCTGCCGCCGATTTAATCGCCAACTTGCGGGCGGCTAACAAATACCGCTAAAGCGCCTAAGGGCGCGAACTATTAATTAGGAGTTCGTCATGTTTGAAGCCGTCCAAAAAGAAACTGTTTTTCAAGGTAACACTGCCAGCAGCACAAGCAATAACGTTTATCGGTTTACCAGCAAGCGCAATAACCAGCTAAATCACCATCATGCTGAACTAAGCCTCCCTGTAGAGTACTTTGAGCAAACCCAGTTTAGCGATCGCTGTCGACCTGGTGCTTATGCTAATCGCACTAGGTAACTGTTCATTCTATCTGGTTAAAATACTCGATAACTGCGTTAGAATTTTTGATTGTAGAATAGCGACTTATCGAAAAACCCTGCCTTATTCTCGAGTATTTTTCCTGCGTTATTTCTGATCACTTACTTGGTGTGATTGGTATTAAACTCCCCATTAAAAAAGGCGATGTAAATCTACATCGCCTTTTTTAGTATTCTCAGTGCTTAACAAAAAGGTGATTGCACTTCGCCACGCAAGGCTTCACGCTGGCAGGTATGGCGGTCATTACCGCTAGTGCCTATTTGCACACTACCTTGCAAACTACTTGCAGGGGTAAATGAGGCTTGGCTAGCTGCGCTAAACATCAAAGCAGAACCAAATACTACACTCAATATTGCTGAACTTAATGCTTTCATCATTCTTCTCCTTCCCTAATGATTAACAAAACGGCGATTGAACTTCGCCGCGCAGCGCTTCACGCTGACAGGTATGACGGTCGATACCGCTAGTACCTATTTGCACACTACCTTGCGCGCTATTTGCTGGGGTAAAAGAAGCTTGGCTTGCTGCACTAAACATTAAGGCTGAACCAAACACTACACTAACTAAACTGGTGGTTAACGCTTTCATCATCATTCTCCTAAAACTTATCTACTTAACAAAACGGCGACTGTACTTCGCCACGTAATGCTTCGCGTTGACAGGTATGACGGTCTATTCCACTGGTACCGATATTAGTGCTTCCTTGCGCCCCATTTAGGGGACCAACCGCCGCCTGACTCGCAGCGCTAAACATTAAGAACGAACCAAAAACTACGCTTAACATTGCTGACATAACGGCTTTCATTTTATTTCTCCTAGTAATGGCTTAACTCTGTATAGCCATGACCAAGAAGACCTAGCTGTCTACTAGGTTATTTCAAAGAAATTTAAATTTTTTTAGAAAAAAGTGAGAGAAAAAGGAAAAGTTACGGTTTTTCTGGCAGTTAGATACAGAAAAATGAGACGCGTGAGATTTAAATGCGGGGTAAAGATTAAGCGCTTAAGATGATTAAGCGCTTTTAAACAACTAAACAATCACTGAATGAAAGATTATTTAGCATTATTGCGGGTTCGTTTATCGCTCGACTTACTTGGACAAAAACTCGCACCTGATGCACCTCTAAAACTTGAAACAGCCATAATATTTACCTCTACTACTTAAATTGTGAATGTGAAGTTCATCTGTTAACCACACAAATACTAAGGAGCAATAACGAGGCCAATTTTGATATCTTTTTTGATTAGACTAAAAATTCCAGTTTCAAGCTAATGAAAAGCCTACCAATAGCGAAATAATCTAGAAATCGCGCATGAATTTAGTTTTTTATAAGGAAGTCAGAAGAGTGAGAAGTTGTTGCACAATGCAAATGCACTCACATGTGGCGCAAAACTGCGCCACATTGCAGCAAATGCTACATTATTTAGATTGGCCGTAGCGTTGATGTAAGGCTTGATACAAGTCGTCTTGAAAACTTAATGCCGAAGCATCTAAGTTAGCCATTAGTTCAACTAAATGCTCGTTATCTTCTCTGCCATCCCACACTTTGCGGTAAGTACCTTGTTTGTATCCATTATCTTGGCGGAAGAAATTAAGCACGTTTTTGCTCACGTATTGCTGATAAAGATCCAGCCAGCTCATCTTACAATCCACCAACAAAGCCGAGAACAAGCCAATACTGGTGCGCTTAGCGGCAGCTAAACCAATAAGCAATTCAAGCTTTTCTAATAAGTTAAGTTGGCTAAACTGCCATTGTTTGCCATCAAACTGCACAGTACTTTGCTCAATATTCTCAAAAATGTAAGCCTGAGCGGGTGCATGTTCGCCATCTGATTGCAGCAGTAACTCAGACAATACAAAGTGCCAAATATCCACTAGCTCCATTTGTAGCTGTTCTAGGTCGCAGTCTTGTTTCTTCCACCACTTCCAACCGTGATGCTCAATGGCTTCTGCGCCTTCAATAACTACCGCACGCAAAAATGGCGAACGAGTAGTTAGCCACTCTGGGTTCACTTTGGCGTTCATGTTGTCTTGTAGCTGCAACATAATTTGCGCTTGGTTTGCTTGTAACATTCCAGATCCTTAATTAAATAAACTTTGTAGCCACGTTTTGGCCTTAGTTGCACTTTGTTGCACACAGCCTTCGGCTAATTCAGCTTGGCTGCTAGGTGCAGGCAGTAAGCTTGTTTCACCACAGCCGGCAGAAGTTGGATGCCCATTCGCTTTGGCAAAATGTACCCAGCTAAGGTTATCGGGTTGCATGGCTCGTAGCGACTGTGGATACGAGGTTTTGAGATATGCCGCATACACAGGTAATGCCGCAGAAGAACCGGTAACTGCTGCCGGCTTGTTGTCGTCTCGCCCAACCCAAACCGTAACAATCTCTCGCTGGTCTATACCCACATACCAACTGTCGCGTAAATCGTTAGTGGTGCCCGTTTTGCCCGCCAAATCAACCTTGGGAATACGCCACTTGAGCGAGCGCGCAGTGCCACTGCGAGTCACTTGGCTCATGCCATACAGAGTGAGGAAGTTGGCCATTTCAGACCAGCGGCGCTCTGCGTCATTATCAGCTTTATACAATACATTGCCTTGACCGTCGTTCACTTGGTGCACGGCATAAAGTGGGCGATATTCACCGTCCCCACCTAGGGTTTGATAAAGCTGTGCCATTTGAAATGGCGACAGGCTCAAGCTTCCTAAAAGTATCGACGGATAAGGGCGAGTATTCTCCTCCAAGCCAGCCAACTTTAAGGTATCAACTACCGAATCGACCCCCACTTCAAGGCCTAAGCGCACCGTGGGTACGTTAAGTGACTCAGCCAAGGCTCGCACTAACATCACAGGCTCACTAAAGCTCTTATCGTAGTTATTAGGCTGCCAATTGGTGCCATCATCTAAAGGCACCGCCAAGGGGCTGTTTTCCAACAACTCGCCTAACTGATGCCCTTGCTCTATCGCGGTGAGGTAGACAAAGGGTTTAACTAAGGAGCCAATTTGGCGGCGCGCATCCAATGCCCGGTTAAACCCTTGGTTATTCTTTTCCCTGCCGCCAATTAGCGCGCGAATCGCGCCCGTATGGCGCTCACTAATCACCATGGCAGTTTGCAATTGCTTTTTCGCGCCCTTGTCTAACTGTTCTAAAACATTTTGCGCGGCGCTTTGAGCATGACGTTGTGATAGCGGATCCAGCGTAGTAAATACCTTCACACCGTTGTAATTACGCCAGTTGTTAGCATGCTGCTGCAGCTCTCGGCGAACCAGCGATACAAAGCCTGGCGTTTTCTGATAGCCCATACTGCCACGCTTGCTCAAGCCTAATGGTTTTTTCACAGCCAGCTGATAACGCTCGGCCGACAATTCACCTTCTTCGGCTAATATACGTAAAACCAAGTCACGACGATTTATCGCGCGCTGTTCATGGCGCCATGGATCGTAATATGAAGGGCCTTTAATAATGGCCACTAACAAAGCCACTTGCTCCACCGATAAATCATTCACTGGGCGACCAAAATAGAAATAACTAGCGAGGCCAATGCCATGCACCGCATTACTTCCATTTTGCCCAAGATACACTTCGTTAAAATAGCTCTCTAAAATTTCATCTTTGCTGTAGCGAAAGTCTATTAATAGCGCCATGTAGGCTTCTTGCAACTTACGCCATAAGGTACGTTCGCGCGTTAAAAAGAAGTTTTTAGCCAACTGTTGAGTAATCGTGCTGCCGCCTTGTACCGTGCGTCCGGCACGTAAATTCACTACTAAGGCGCGAGCAATCGCCATGGGTGACACTCCGTCATGCTCATAAAACTGGCGATCTTCGGTAAGTATCAAGGCCTGCTTTAAGCTTGCTGGAATATCATTTAAAGGCACAAACAACCGGTCTTCCTGCTCTGTCACATTCAGGCGTTCAAGCAATACTGGGTCAAGTCGGGTTTGAGCAATCTCTTCACCGGTATCACGGTGCTGAATTTTGGCCAAACGTGAAGGGCTAAAAGTGAGCAGCATCGGCAACTCGGGCTCTACCCCATCGGCAAACTCAAATTGGCGGCGTACTACCTCAATTTTGGTTTCCGATACCGCATATTCACCACCACGTTTAGCACGTTTTACTTTGCGATAATTTAGTAACGCCAACTCATCTTGCAGCTCTTTTCTGCTTAGGCGTAAACCAGGATAGAGCTGTAGCTCTCGGCCATACACCGCTGCCGGCAGTTGCCACTTATCACCAGTAAAACGCTGCTGAATTTTGCTGTCTAGTACCACACCCCAGGCAACCATAATGACAATGCCAACTAATGCTAGCTTCCAACTAATGCCCCACAAGCGTTTTCCCCATGAAGGCTTGGTATTTTTTTTAGCGCTTGAGCGCGGTTTAGTGGTCTTTTTAGCTGGAGTACGTTTACTTTTGCTAGCCGGCTTCTTTGCCGAGGCTTTTTTGGGGCTTGGCTTTTTGGCCGAGCTATCGGGCTTCTTAGGACTCATACTGCCTTACTGCTTAATCAAACCTTAGGGGATGGCCTGCAATAGATAATGCGAGAAAAAAGGCAGGCCAAAAGTGCTGTTAGGATACTCCCACTAGCCCAATTTTTTAAGCACAAATATAAGCATGCTGCGCAGATACTTATTTCTGGATAAACAAAAACGAAGCTATTAATTAAACGCGCCTTATAAGGCTGTTTAAACAACTCGCTGTTACACAACAAAAATCAGCTCAATGACTAAAGCTGCGATTATTTTCTTTAAATCAGCTCGCTGTTAACATAGGCAAACTTTGGGTTGTAAAAGTTAAACGACGAATGGATAAGAAATCGCCTGCTGCTAACAAATACGCTGTGCCTGCGCTAGATAAAGGCTTAGATATTTTGGAATACATGGTTAGCCAAGAATTGCCAAAATCTCAAACCGAGATAGCCACAGCACTTGCTAGAGGCGCCAACGAAATCTATCGCGTATTGGTTGGTTTAGAAGCAAGAGGCTACTTAATTAGAGATGAAGTATCAGGTAAATATCGCGCCTCGTTAAAAATTTACAACCTGTCTCGCCGCATTTCTCCAATAGATAAAATGCGCCAGTGCGCCCTGCCGCACATGGAAGACCTGGCTTTTTCATCTGGTCACTCTTGCCACCTAAGCATGTTGTATCAAAGCCAAGCCATGGTGATAGTGCATGCTCAAAGCCACGACCCAGTGTCGATTAATATTGCTGAAGGTTCACTTTTTCCTACCAGCGCCACTGCCTCTGGACGCGTATTGCTGGCGAACAGTAAGCCCGATGTACAAGCAATGATTTTGGAGCGCGACCAGCACTACCAACAAATGAAAGCCGCGCAACGCAAGCTGTTCATTCAGCAACTCGCTTTAATCAAGCAAAACGGAACCTATTCTGCTGCCAATGAGCTCACAAAAGGGGTATATGAATCTGCAGTATTGGTGGGAGAGCCAGAAGGCTTAGTGATCGCCTCTTTAGCCATTACGACGCTCAACTCGACTGCTACAGATGAGCACTCGGAAAGTTCAGAGCTAATAAGCAAAGCCCAAGCAACTGCCAAGCAGATTACTCAGCAATTGGGTTGTTAGTCGCTCGCTAAAACCACAGCGATGAACGCTCACCGCTGTGGTTGTAACTTAGGCTTAAAAAGCCGCATCTCTCTCACTAAGAACAGCTAATTTAAGCCCATGCCATATCCGAGCTTATTTAAACTCCCACATCTCTGGCCAGTAGCGGTAAACACTGTGGCCATATTTATCTAGGCGCGCTTGTGCCTCGGCTAAATAGGCCAAACTTTGCTGTTTGGCGGCAAGCTGTTCACCCACTAACAAGCGGTAAGCATTGCTTGCTAAACTTTCTCCCTGTTGATTTTTTAGCGCCAATCTCACTTCAAATTCGCCGCTTGCATCGTTCGGTAAGCGCCATTCCAGCTCAGAAAATTTAGCCGAGCTGTCAGCCAGCACATCCAAGTTAATACAGTTGCTGGCACAAACCTGCCCTTGATAGACAACTTGCCACTCATAACTTAACTGCTGGTAGGCATGTTGGTAGTCATTCACTACCCACAAACTGGCCGAAAATACTTCACCCGCTTGCCAACGGCGCTTTTCAAACTGCAAACTTGGTAGCAACGGTTGGTAGGTTCGTTTTAGGTAATCAAAACTAATTTTCTTTTCACCATAAAAATCGACCACTCCCCACTTAATATCTGGCACATGGGTAATAAAGTGACAAATTGCTACCCCGCTCATTTTAGGTTTTCGGCGGCGATAGGTTTCTAGCGCAAATTGAATCACTGTACCTTGGGCAATTTGAGTGGCTTCGACAAACTCTTCCAAAGAGCCCATTTTGTAGTCATTAAACACTTCAAAATTCAGATTTTTAAGGATATCTATATCTGCCCAATGGTAAGCCCAGCTAGGACCCATCGGCCACAGTTCATCTTCAGGGATAAACTTTTTAAGGCTTGGAATAGACGGCGCAGAAGCAGCAGTTAGCTCTGGAATAATCGCGCAATCTAAGGCCGGGTAATATTCCTCCATAAACTCTGCCCCACCTTGATAGTAGTGTTCGTTAGCATGGATGGATTCATTCGGCTTAAAGCCCATATTCACTGCCGACTCTGAGCTAAGTGGTGATGCCAAACCATAAGGAACGTTAGTTTGGTCTGCTACCGCTTCGCCAATACGCTCCATTAAAGCTTTATTACCACTTTCTTCGTGAGCCCCTGAGAAAAAGACCTCTTCTCCGCCCATCCAAAAGATTTGCGACGGATGATTACGGCGCTGCTTAACCGTTTCGATACACTCGTGTAATACCCCACCAATAAACTCAGGATCTTTAGGGTAAGCCTGAGTCGCCAAAGTAAAGTTAGTCCAAACGGTGATACCTAGTTCATCACAAATGCGGTAAAAATCCGGTACTTCTGGTGGGTGCCAACCAAAGATACGCAAGTTGTTGATGTTAGCCTGTTTAACCATGGCTAAGCGGTCTTCATATTTGCTTAGACTGTTTTGACCGTATAGAAACGAAGGCTGGCCTCCCCAACAAGCCGAACGTAAGAAATGCTTTTTGCCGTTGATAACAAAGGTCCATGGAAACTCGGCCTGCTCGCGCGAATAGCCCGGATTAAACGCCATGCTAACCTCACGTAAGCCGATCACCTCTGCGCAGCTATCGACGGAAGAGTCGTCAAGTTGGACTTCCACCTGCAAGTTATAAAGGTGTTGCTGTCCCATATCCCAAGGCCACCATAACTTGGCATCTTCAACTTTGATGGTGTGGCTACAAGTGTTTATACCGGGAGCCAACTGATGAACAGACTGTTGGTATATTGTTTCGGTTTGACAATTTTTGCCCGACAACTGTGAAAGCAAAGTAACTTGCTTAGGCTCCGAGCTGTAATTAGTAACTTCGTAGCTGGCATTAACAAGCGCAGTGTTGCTATTCTCAAGTCGAACATCACTACGGATGCTTGATATTTTAAGCTGTTCAGATGCTACCACTCGCACCGGGCGCCAAATGCCAAATGGCACTAATCCAGAGAAATAGTCGCCCGAAAAGTTAACCTTTTTACCGCCACAATTTCGGTAATTTTTAGGTGGAGGATCAAGCTTAATCATCAGCATATTGGCACCACCACGCCAATCTTCAAAGCTAACCACATCACTTACGTCAAACTCAAAGGCAGAAAACATGCCTTCGTGGCGCCCAAGGTGCGTGCCGTTTAGCCACACATCACAGCTGTAATCTACACCCTCAAACTGCAGTACAATCTTTTTACCTTGCATCGATTCAGTAACCGCAAAACGATGGCAGTACCACCACTCATACTCGGCCACCCATTTAGCCCGATGCATATTGCGGCCGAAATACGGATCGGCAATTTCATTAGCACGCCAAAGATCGGTATAAACATCGCCAGGAACGGTCGCAAAATTCCAGCTAAAGTGCGTACCTTGATACTCAGCAGGTAACAAATGTAAGCCTTCTTTTATACCTTGACCGGGCCGCATTCGCTCCATCTGCCAACGGCAGCCGCTCAATTCAATCACTTCTCTAGTCATTTCGCCCTCAAGCTTCAAATAGAAACAATACATTTATATATAAATATATTATTCACCAAGCAATAAGATCAATTGAAAAAAGCGCCAAATATGATCCTGCTCTAAATAAATAGCGGGTCTTAAGCAAACGTATAAGCCTCTTCAAAGGCTTGGCTTCAAGTGAAAATTAAAGGGGAGTGCGCCAGCTAGCAGCTACAAAAAAAGGGCTCAGCAAAAGCTGGCCCCAAACAAGGAGAACAAAAACAGATAGATTTAATTAGCTATAGCGCTATTGGCTGCGGGCGCTTGTGACTTTGTGCTAAGCGTAAACATGGCTAACACCGTGGCAGCGGCGGCAAACAAACCAAAATAGATATAACTCCAAGGGAAGCCATATTGGTCGTACATGCTGCCCATAACCGGTGACGCAATGGCGGTCATTACATTGTTAACTACTTGAAAACCAAACATATAAGTAAAGGAGTTAACTTTTCTGTCGAACTGTTCGGCGGTGTACGCAAATACCGAAATAATGAGCATTGGATTCACAATACCAAATAGCAATTTAGCCACCAGCGCTAAGTAAAAATTCTTCTCGCCTAAGCCAGCGTAACCAATCATTAATAACACCGCAGAAATGCCCGCAGCAGTTAATACTAAACTGCCTTTTGCCCCCACCTTTTTAATGATCAATGGCACCGCCATACTGAAGAAAAACAAAAAGATCGCGGTTATGCCATCCATGCTAGAACTAAATGAAATGCCTTCTTCTTGGGTGGGAAAGAAGCTTATAAAGTAACGAGTAAACTGGGTCATCGACGTCCAAAACACCACTGAGATGGTGCCTGCATAGGTCATAAAGGCCCACATTTTTGGCTGCTTAAGTAAAGCAATCACATCGGCTTTCTGGATCTTCTCTTGGGAAATAACCTCATTATCTAAGCCGTCTAAGTGGCGCACTTTAAGCAGCAAGGTACACAACAGCATGAGTACTGCAGAAACGCTGCACGCGTGGAAAATAAGATCTGGATTAATGTTATACAAAAAGCCAGCTAACACTGCCGACACGCCCCAAGCTGCAATGCCAAAACCATTCACAATGCCAAAGTCACTGGCGTGGCAGCGAGCAAAGCGGTCACTGTAAGAAGCAATCACACCACTTCCTGCCTGAAACAGCATTCCCAAATACACAGAGCCAACCACAATACCAAGTGCAAAGGTTGCGCTGTTTGCCAACAAAGGGCCATAAACATAAATGTAGAACGGCCCAATGGCTAAACTCAGTACTGCAATAAAATAAATTAGGTGCTTTTTAAGCCCTAACTTATCCAATATGTAACCAAAGGCAGGTTTAAACAACACGGCTATGCCGGTTTGCAAACCAAACAACACTCCTATCTGCGAGCCATCAATACCCACGCGATCATTTAGCCAAACTGAAAACAACGATCCAGAGCTTAAAGACCAGAAAAAGTTATAGAAGAAATACATTAGGCAGATTTTAGCCATGGCAACGCGGTTACTATCGGTTTTCATCGAGACTCCATTTGCTTAGTCGCAACACAGTAAATACTGAATGCCGCGGTAAAATTGATGAAGTTGATACTGCCAATGATGTAAATAATCCAAGCATCCATTTACTGCACTTCCCTGCTCTGCAAACCCAACCTCAAGGATTCATTTGTAAATAAATTATTCATATATAAATATACAATCAACTGGCAAACGCTTAATTTATGATCTCTACCCCATCCCATAGGCAATATTGGCTTAATAAGAACTATAAGAGCAATAAAGTGCTCCCAAGGTGAAAGTCAATCCTAGTCAGCGAAGCTTACAAGAGCAGAGTAAAGAGAGGGTGGCACAAGCGCCAGACAACCTTGCCGCAGAATGCAGAGCTAGAAAAACCACTTCATGAGAAAAGCTATGGGATGACCAAGCTAGTTTTGTCTCGGCGCCAGCGAGCTACTGCGTAAAATTAATACGCAGTAGGCATAATACGGCGCGCGTTACACAGTGCGTATTTTTGCTTGGCGATGCGGCAGGTTTATTGAACATGCTGCAAGCTAGGAGGTACATTTTCCCACAAAGAATCGGCTATGGTTTTCTGGTAGCCGTATTGGTACAGGCTGGTCATGTACTCTTTGGTAAAAGCTTCATCACTTATTTTAGAAAAGTCATTATCGATATAGGCAAGCCTAAAGCTCATTTGATTGTGTTGAGCAAAGTGATAAATATGCTCTACATCGCCAATTCCTTGATTGCGGATGATAGTTGAAATGGAACGTAAACCGATATCTGTAAGGTTATTATTGGTGACTTGATAATGTGGTTTTAACAAGCCATTGCGAATGACAAAGACATGCTGAGGATTACGTTCAAAGGGTAGGTTATAGTAAGCCCATTGAGGCACCAAAAACACTTGCCGAGATACGCCACCGTCTACGTGTAATTCTTCAAAGCGCTGCTGCCCATCATCAATAACAATGCTTTTTGCTGGAAATGCACCAGGTACAGAACTACTTGCAATAATGATATTTTGAATCAGTGTGATGGCCTCGTCACTGCCTACTTGAGCAATCTTTCCCACATCCCACAAAGACATTTTTTCGTTATCCAGGTTAGTTGTTCCAATAACTAATAAACGTCCTTTAGCCCGTTGCTCTGCTAACTGCTTAACAATGTCGGCATCAATGTAACTTCGTACTTGATCCTCAAAGCCTGCAGTATCAAGTACCGCTTCCCCACGCAGTAAGCTCCAAATGCTTTTAACCTGAAATAAACTGCTCATTGGCGTTTCGGTATAATAATTTTTTAGGGTTGAATCATAGTCACTGCCCAAATACGCAAAAACTGAGACAATCGCGCCGGTTGATACCCCAGTCACCAAGTCAAACTCTGGCCTATCACCGTTAGCCGTCCAAGCGTTTAATACACCAGCCGAAAAGGCACCATTTACTCCACCTCCCGACAACGCCAAGTGGTAAATGTCACTTCCCACACCGTTGTTTCGCGCTCGACTGTCGAGGATGCTTTGATACTCTTGCTCAATATTATGCTCAGTAATTTCGGTGCTTTCGCCATCCCAATACCGCAGCCCAGCGGTGGCTAATGGATACATTAACTCAGATTCTTGAGCAGCATTTCTCTCTGGTGAACTGCAGCCAACGACCATAAATAGCAGTAAAGCTAAGCAAAACCTTGAACGTATTGAAATAAGCGGGAGCGTAGACAAAGAAAAGCACTCCAATTGAAGTAAATGAATAGAATAATCGTAACAGAAAGCAAGACAAATAAATTTAGTTATTACTGTAAATAAGAGCTAGGGCTAACATCCATGCTCAGCCCAAACTGAGCAAAATTAGAAACGGTAATCTACCGACATATAAACTTGCTGCGTATCGTTTATTTTAACTCCGTGCGATTGATAATCTTGGTCTAAGTAACGGTAAGCAAGTTCTGCACTCCAGTTACTATTGATGCGATACATCATGCCAGCTTGTCCGCCCCATACAAATTCTGTGGAGCTTTGATTATTAATTTCGCTGTCTGCCGCACCAATAGAAGCACCAGCAAATACGCTAAATTTCTCACTAACCGGGTGGATGTAATCGTAAGATGCTAAAAAGGTATTTTGACTTAATTCATCCATGTAAGCATAAGTGCCCATCACACGGTGATTTTCGTTAATGATGGCACCACCACGTAACTGAAACGTTGCGTCATCATCTCCGCCAGTATATTCACCTTTGATATTGTCAGCTTGATAACCAACACCACCACCAACAAACCAATCTACATCTGCATTGGCTGCGTGAGCGCCTACAGAAACTGAAGAAATAATTAGTGCGCTCAGTATAGTCTTTTTATTCATAGTATGTATTCTCGCCATTTGTAAAGAATCATCATTGGTTAACTCTATTAGATAACCAAACCGTATTAAGAAGTAACTCGTCCTTAATTACGCGTTAAGCAGCTCGCTGTTGATTGGCGACTGCCGGCACATAATACCGATACAAATTGTTTGGATATAGCATCGCCAACATCACAAACTGTCACGAATAACATTACAATATGGTGGTTATAAAATGCTGAAGGTTTTACTTACTTGGATAAATTAAGCTGACGTTTAGTTTTATGAGTGGCTTGCGCACTAACCGGATCATCAGGCCAAGGGTGCTTAGGGTAGCGCCCTTTCATCTCTTTTTTAACTTCCACATAGGCAGACAGCCAAAAGCTGGCTAAATCTTGAGTAAGCTGCAAGGGTTTGCCGCCAGGAGAGAGCAACTCTAGGGTAATAGCAACTTTATTGCCTAGCTGCGGAGACTGCGGTTGGCCAAACATCTCCTGCAGTTTAATAGCCACAACCGGAGCTTGCCCTAGCTGGTAACGAATGGCCGCACGATTACCGGAAGGTGCTAAATAGTGGCTAGGCACTAAACTTTCGATTTGTTGCTGTTGCTGCCAATCTAGCCGCGACTTTAAGGCCGCCAACCAATCGATATTTTTAAGCTGCTGCCATGTTCTGCAACTCGCCAAGTGCATAGCTAGCCATTGCTCTGCATCCTCTAACAGCGCTTCTTCGCTAAAATCTGCCATCGCCAGTTCACTAAACCACTGTTGAGCACAACGTACCCGCTCAAGCCAAGCGTTGGCCTTATCGCCAACTGGCAACCAAGCAAAGCCTTTAACTCGAATCTGCTTAAGCCAAGCACTTACCACTTGTTCTGCTTCAAGCTGCTCAGCTGCTTTGGCACTTAATACCAACTCACCTAAGCATTGCTGTTTTTCGGCGACGATTCGTTTAGCAGAGTCGGACCACTGGCAATGTAACCTGCTAGTAAAGCGCTCTGCTTGTAAGGCTTTTAGTTGCGGTAAATCTAGCTGGCAAGCCAGCGCAACTTTGCCTTGGTTTCGTCCCTCTGGCCAATATAGATCGCACACCACTAAGGCATCGCTTTTACTCAATTGATGTTGCTGCTCGTCAAGCGCTAAACCAAAACCACCACTGCAGGTATAATTGCGCCCTTGGCGCTTTAAGGCGATTCTGTCGGGAAACGCTTGGGCCAACAACAAGCCATCCCAATGCTCCGCTACGCCCCCAGTCGCTTTAACCTTAAAGCGCTGCGCCAGTTGTTTTAATTGTTGCTGATATTGCTGCTTAGCCAGGCCTTTTAAGGCTGTAAATGCTTGGCTAAGTTGATCACTTTGATGTGAGTTATTGCTATCTAGCAAAGCGGCTAACTCACAAGCTCGCCACAACAATCCTTCAACATGGTGTTGCTGCTGCCATTGCTGAGCTTGATCTAACATGGCTAACATTCGTGGCCCAACACCACTGCTATTTAGTTGCTCCGCTCGATCACTTAAACGCCCATCCTTTAGTAAGGCTAAGTCACTCAACAATTGCCTGGCTTGTCCAAGGTGAGCGCTAGGTGGCATGTCTAGCCATTGCAATTCACTGGCGTCGGCTCCCCAATGTAGGAGTTCAATCACCAAACGACTTAACTCACTGCGAGTGATCTCTGGGCTAGCAGCAAAGGGGCGATGATTTAACTGCTCTTCGCTGTAGGCGCGATAACAATGACCAGCTTGTAAGCGCCCTGCTCGCCCTGCTCGCTGTATCGCAGATGCCTTGCAAATCATTTTGGTTTGTAAGCGCGTGGTTCCACTATTGGCGTGATAACTTGCTTGGCGCTCTAAACCGCTGTCTACCACACAACTAATGCCATCAATGGTTAAACTGGTTTCGGCAATATTGGTGGCCAATACGATTTTATGTTTGCCGTCTTGCGTCGGACTAATAGCCGCTTGTTGCTCGGCTAAACTTAACTTGCCGTAAAGGCTATGTAACTGATACTCGGCCGACAATAATGGCCGCAAGTGCTGCTCAACTTGGCGAATTTCAGCGTTACCCGGCAAAAACGCTAACACGCTGCCAGATTGCTCGGTCATGGCTTTTGCCACTAACTGAGCAAACCGCTCGCTCCATTGCCAATCTCGCTTAATGGAGTGATAGCTATAAGTGATGGAAAAACTGCGACCTTGGCTTTCGAGTATCTGCGCCTCGGGCAATAGCTTGCTCAAGGCTTCACTTTCAAGCGTAGCCGACATAACCATTAGCTTTAACTCTGGGTTAAAAGCCTGCTGCACTTCTAGACTAAGCGCTAAACCTAAATCGGCATGAATGCTGCGCTCGTGAAATTCATCGAAGATCACCATCGCAACGCCATCCAGCTCAGGATCTTGCTGAATCAAGCGGGTTAATATGCCTTCGGTTACCACTAATAATCGGGTCTGAGAAGAATGTCGCTTGTCACCGCGCATTTGGTAGCCAACTCGCTCCCCCACCGATTCGCCCAATTGGCTTGCCAAAAACTCTGCGATATTGCGCGCAGCTAAACGCCGTGGCTCCAGCAAAATAATTTTGCCTTTAAGCTTTGCTTGTTGCAGTAACATTAGCGGTAATGCTGTCGACTTACCGGCCCCCGGTGGAGCGCACACTATAAACTGTTGTTTACTGCTCAAACTCGCCAATAAATCAGGGAATATCTGGGTAACAGGCAATGCGCTCAAAACCGCTCCATTATTGCGAAACACTAAATCCGGCTAGTGTACCCAAAGCGTGAGAGTGACCCAAGTAAACTTATTCTCCAGCTTAGTGCTTAAGTGTTAGCATGCATTCACTATTTACTCGCTTAACAACGCTGTATGTCATTTGAATCACCATTAAAAGCTGCCACCTTAATCAAACGCTACAAACGTTTTCTCGCCGATGTGGTTCTTGAAGACGGCAGTGAAACCACCATTTACTGTGCCAACACAGGCGCTATGACCGGTTGTGCCGAGCCTGGTAACACTGTTTGGTACAGTCAATCAAGCAACCCTAAACGTAAGTACTCACTTAGCTGGGAGCTCAGCCAAACCAAAGACGGTGATACTATTTGTGTGAATACCGCCAAAGCAAACGAGTGGGTTGAACAAGCGATTCAACAAGACATTATTACCGAGCTAAGCGGCTATGCTCAGCTTCGCCGCGAAGTAAAATATGGCAGCGAAAACAGCCGTATCGATTTTTTGCTGGAAGACCCAAAGCGTGAAAAGTGCTACATAGAGGTGAAGTCTTGTACCTTGCTGCAAAACGGTAAAGGCTACTTCCCAGATGCAGTAAGCACCCGCGGTCAAAAGCATTTACGAGAACTAATTGAAATGAAGCAACAAGGTCATCGCGCGATATTGTTGTTTGCCGTATTACACAGCGGAATAAATACTGTTCAAGCTGCTGCTCACATCGACCCAACTTACGCAGAATTACTAGAATTAGCTAAGCAGCAAGGAGTAGAAGTATTGGCATACAAAGCCAAACTAAGCCCTCAGCAATGCACGCTAGATCATGCCGTGCCGGTGTACTAGATCGGTCAGTGCTGTACTGACTTGTACATTAATATTTACATGAAATTGAGCTAAGTTTGACTCATGGCAAACTGGAACATTTTGCAAATAACGGCTAGATGATAGGGATGACGGTGACATTTTTATGACAACATCAGCAAAACATTTACTACTTTAGAGGAGTGGTCAAAAAAACAGCAAACAGTCTAATTTCTTTTACCGAGCTTAGGCAGAATTGGCAAATTCATGGCAATTCATTTGCGGTACGTTAGCCTTTCTGCTATAGATACCCGCCTAATTTACATCCTCGACTGTTTAACGAAAAAAGTCGTACGGAATTTGGGAGAGAAGTATGCCAGACGGCAAAAAGAAAACACTAGGTGTGCTCTCTATCGCAGGGGTTGAACCATATCAAGCTCAGCCTGGCGAAGAGTACATGAACGATGCTCAGTTAGACCACTTCCGAACTATTCTTGAAGCGTGGCGCAACCAACTTCGTGAAGAAGTTGATCGCACTGTAACGCATATGAAAGACGAAGCGGCTAACTTCCCTGATCCAGTTGACCGCGCAGCGCAAGAGGAAGAATTCAGCCTTGAACTTCGTACTCGCGACCGCGAACGCAAGCTGATCAAAAAAATCGAGAAGACCTTACTTAAAATTGAAGATGACTTCGGTTTTTGTGATGCCTGTGGTGTGGAAATCGGCATTCGCCGTTTAGAAGCTAGACCAACAGCTGATCTGTGTATCGATTGCAAAACCTTAGCTGAGATCAAAGAGAAACAACTGGTCGGCTAGTTTTTGTTTAAAGCCAAGGCAGATAAGCTAATCACTCTATCTGCCTAGCTTTATATTGTAAGAATTTTACTATGAGCGCTAAGCCCTACGTAGGCCGTTTTGCCCCTTCCCCTTCAGGCCCCTTGCACTTAGGCTCTTTAGTTGCCGCCGTTGGCAGCTACCTGCAAGCTCGTCATCACCAAGGTCAATGGTTAGTTCGCATTGAAGACATCGATCCGCCGAGAGAACAAGCCGGTGCGAGTAAACTTATCCTGCAACAGCTAGAACAGTTTGGTCTGCATTGGGATGGAGAAGTCTTATATCAAAGCCAGCGTCTAGAAGCATACCAAGATCAAATTAACCGTTGGCTAAACCAAGACAGTGCTTACTTTTGCCAATGTACCCGCAAGCAAATAAAAGCTTCCGGCGGCTACTACCTTGGTACTTGTCGCAATCTACAGTTAACTGGCCAAGATCATGCTGTGCGATTACAAAGCACGCGGGCCATTGAACAATTTGAAGATGTGGCTTACGGCACAGTAAATATTCCAGCTGCCCTGGCCAAAGAAGACTTCATCATAAAACGCCGTGACGGCCTATATGCCTATAATCTAGCAGTGAGTTTAGATGACGCCGAACAAGGTATTACCGAAGTTGTAAGAGGTGCAGATTTAATTCTTACCACCGGTAGGCAGTTGGCCATTTTTGAGCTTTTAGCGAAACCCGCCCCAAATTATTTACATCTTCCTTTAGTGGTTGATGAAAGTGGCAATAAACTCAGTAAGCAAAATCATGCGCCTTCCATTTCGGGCAAGCAAAATCAGCAATTGATGCTGCAAGCCTTAAGATATTTAGGGCAAACGAGCGAAGCCGACTGGCTTGAACTAAGCTGTGAGCAAATACTAATCAAGGCTCTAGCAAATTGGCGGCTTTCTGCGGTACCAAAAATCTCACTAGACAGCCAGTGAATTAGTTGTATTTCTTTGTAAAAAAGCTATATTAGCGCCTTATTTTTCACCATGTAGATAATGCGCGCTCAAGGGGGCACCCATTTTACGCAAACTCGCCAAAGTATATAAGCGGATCATCAAGCCAAATAGCGCTGAGCCAGTAGGCTTGGAGCAACAGGTGATCCCTCGTGCTGAGCACAATATTTCTCGCCAAGACATCAGCGAAAACGCCCTTAAGGTGCTTTATCGCTTACACAAGTCGGGCTACAACGCTTATTTAGTGGGCGGTGGCGTGCGTGACTTATTGCTAGGCAAGCAACCTAAAGACTTTGACATTGCAACCAATGCTACCCCTGAGCAGATTAAAGCCTTATTCCGCAACTGTCGTTTAGTTGGCCGCCGTTTTCGTTTGGCGCACATTTTATTTGGCCGAGAAATCATTGAAGTAGCCACCTTCCGTGGTCATCATGACAGCGCCAATGCCAATACCGAATCTAAACGTAGTGAAGAAGGCATGTTACTGCGCGACAACGTGTACGGCAGCATCGATGAAGATGCAGAGCGTCGTGACTTCACCGTAAATGCGCTGTATTACAACATTGCCGACTTTTCAGTTGTCGACTTTGCGGGTGGTATAAATGATATTGCTGAGCGCCGCTTACAATTAATTGGTGATCCAGAAACGCGCTACCGTGAAGATCCCGTAAGGATGCTTCGAGCCGTACGTTTTGCGGTTAAACTGGACTTTAGCATTGCGCCTGAAAGCTGTGACCCGATTGCACAATATGGTCCCCTGCTGAAAGATATTCCCGCAGCGCGCCTATTTGAAGAATGTTTAAAACTATTCTTAGGCGGTGATGGTAAATCTACCTTCAAAATGCTGGCCGATACTCAGCTGCTTTATCCGCTGTTCCCGCTGTTAAAACCCTTGTTACAACAATGGGATGAAGACGCACCAGAGCTACGTTTTATGCTCATGGCCTTAGCCAGCACCGATAAGCGGGTACGTGGCGACCAAAAAGTAACACCTGCCTTTGTATTTGCAGCACTGCTGTGGCCACTATTGGAAATAAAGAAAGATGAATTACTCATAGAGCTTTCTTTAGGCGAGCATGACGCATCGGCAATGGCGATGAACTGGTTGCTCGACCAACAGTGTAAGAGCGTAGCGATACCAAAACGCTTCACCACTGGCATTCGCGAAATATGGCAGCTACAGGCTCGCCTAGATCGTCGTTTTGGTAAACGTGCTTTCCAAACCTTTGGTCATCCGCGCTTTAGAGCTGCTTTCGACTTTTTAGAGTTGCGTGCTAAAGCCACTCAAGACAAACACCTTAGCGAGTTGGCCCAATGGTGGCAGCAATGGCAACGCAGTAACGAGCAAGGCCGCAATACCATGGTTCGCGAGTTAAATAAAAACTCAGGCCGCAGCAAAAGCCGCCGTCGTCCGCGTAAGCCAAAAAAGACTGACAGTTAATAATGACCACTTGCTTCCTGGCCTTAGGCAGTAATTTAGTCAACCCGCTCCATCAAGCCATCGCAGCTAGGCGTGCTCTAGCTGCCTCGGCTGAACTCGATGTTGTTGCTAGCTCTTCACTGTATCAAAGTCGTCCAATGGGGCCACAAGATCAGCCAGACTATCTGAATGCAGTACTCCAGCTAGAAACTGATTTGGCACCACTCGACTTACTCGACCTTTGCCAAAAGATCGAATTAGAACAAGGTCGCGAACGTAAAGAACAACGTTGGGGCCCCAGGACTCTAGACCTCGATATATTGCTTTATGGCAAACAAATCATCGATACACCACGACTAACCGTGCCGCACTATGGAATGAAGCAGCGAGAGTTTGTATTATTACCGCTCGCTGAAATTGCCAATGATTTATGCTTACCAGACGGAAGTTTGGTGCAACAGTTAGCAGAATCTATCGACAGCAACGGCTTACAAGTTTTTAAATGCCCCCAAGAGTGGGCTTAAAGCTAATATTCACTAACAAATTTGCCTCGTAGTTTGAGGCAAACGGTAACGAACTATGAGCAGATTTACAGTTTCTCACTTACAAAAGTTTAAACAAAACAACGAGAAATTCTCCTGTATCACCGCTTACGATGCCAGCTTTGCTGCATTGTTTGATGAGTTAGGCATGCATATGCTGTTAATTGGGGATTCACTAGGCATGGTGCTGCAAGGTCACAAAGATACCTTGGCAGTAAGCATTGATGATATTGCCTACCATACTCGTTGTGTTGCTCGTGGCACCGAAAAAACTATGATCGTAGCCGACATGCCTTTTATGTCTTATGCCACTCCAGAGCAAACTTACCAAAACGCCGCCAAGCTTATGCAAGCCGGTGCGCAAATGGTAAAAGTAGAAGGTGGAGAATGGTTAAGCCCTACCATTAAAGGCTTGGTTGAGCGCGGCGTTCCAGTATGTGGTCACCTTGGTTTAACGCCTCAATCAGTGCATTTGTTTGGTGGTTATAAAGTTCAAGGCCGCGGCGAGCAACAAGCTCAAGAGATGTTGCAGCATGCTAAGCAACTTGAAGCAGCCGGTGTTCAATTGTTGGTTTTAGAATGCATTCCCACTGAACTCGCTAAACTCATCACGGAAGCCTTAAGCATTCCGGTAATTGGCATTGGCGCAGGTAACGTAACCGATGGCCAAATCCTCGTAATGCATGATGCTTTTGGCATTAGCAAAGGCCATATTCCTAAGTTTTCTAAAAACTTCTTAGCTGAAACCGGCGATATTCGCGGTGCAATTAGTCTCTATTTAGAGCAAGTTGCTTCAGGTGAGTTCCCAGGTGAAGCGCAGAGTTTCAGTTAATGCTTAAAGTTGTAGAACAGCCGAGTGAATTGCGCTCGGCCCTAGATGCCGCACGCCTAAAAGGTCGAAAAATTGGCTTTGTTCCCACCATGGGCAATCTGCATGCTGGCCATATTGCGCTAGTTAATGAAGCCCAAAAAAGCTGCGATGTAGTGGTGGTGTCTATCTTTGTTAATCCGCTGCAATTTAACAACAACAGTGATTTAGCCAACTACCCTCGCACCCTAGAACAAGATATTACAGCGCTAAACCAAGCTGGGGCTGATTTTGTATTTACCCCTAGCGCTGAAGAGCTTTACCCAAATGGTTTGGAAGCAGAGACTAAAGTAACAGTGCCTGTTCTTTCAGACATTTTGGAAGGCGAACTACGCCCTGGTCATTTTGACGGCGTCTCGACTGTGGTTTGTAAGCTGTTTAATCTGGTGCAGCCACATTTGGCAGTATTTGGCGAAAAAGATTATCAGCAGCTCGCGCTTATTCGCAAGATGACGACAGACCTGTTACTGCCGATTGAAATTATTGGCCTTGCTACGGTAAGAGAAGCGAGTGGTTTAGCCATGAGCTCACGCAACAGCCGCTTAAGCGGCGAGCAGCTGCAAACCGCGCCATTATTAGCAAAAGAGATGCGGAACATCGCATCACAGCTAAGCCACAGCAATCAAGCTGAACTTAGCAAAGCAGCCCAACAAACGCTGGAAAACAACGGATTTAAGTGCGACGGTATCGATATCGTAGACGCCGAAAGCCTAAGCCCCCTAACCCCCCAATCTCGCTCTGCTGTTATTCTAATGGCCGCCTTCCTCGGAGAAGTAAGGCTAATAGATAACTGCGTGATTGAACTACACTAATTTCGTCGATTAAAAGAGAGAACGTCAATGCAAACCACTATGCTAAAAGGCAAACTTCACCAAGCACGCGTAACCCATGCAGAGCTCAACTATGAAGGCTCTTGTGCTATCGACCAGGATGTTTTGGATCAAGCAGGTATTCTCGAATACGAGAAAATTGATATCTATAATATTGAGAATGGCGAGCGTTTTTCTACTTACGCAATCTCTGGTGAACGCGGCTCAAAAATCATCTCAGTAAATGGCGCAGCAGCACGTCGCGCAGCCGTGGGCGACCGAGTCATTATTTGTGCTTATGTTGGCATGAGCAACGAAGAAGCTAAGTCTCATAAACCTTCTTTGGTTTACCTAAACGAGAACAACGATATCGTTAGAACCAGCAAAGATATTCCAGTTCAATTAGCTTAGCACCAAAGCTGTGCAGGCTTTAAAATGGCGCACCATCTACGTGCGCCATTTTTGTACCTTTTGTCATAAAACAGCAAATAAATCCTTACATTTAACCTCTCCGCAACATCACTAAAATATCTCTCCAACAATAAAATCAAAACTAGCGATAAGTTTGCCTTATTAAGGACTTACCAAAGCTTTGGTTTGTTTTTTGCTGTAAAGAACTAAAGATTGAAGTTTGTAGCGCAGGGAGCGGTCGTGCTAAGTATTTATCTGGTATTGCTGGTGTTATTTGTCTTAGCATTAATACCTATTCCATCAATAGTATCAAGCCATCGTCGAGCTGATAATCAACAACAGATTGAACATACACAATTGCTACAATCGCTCAATCATATGACAAGAAGGCATTGGCGCATGCAGGCTCAGAAGCTCTCTGACCCGCTGTTTTCGCCTGCTGAGCTAGATGGCACCAAAGAGCAAATTGAAGAAATAATGGTGTTGCTACAAGCTCAAAACAACTACCGCTACTGTGCCAAGGTAGAACAGATTGTTTTACATTGGCAAGCACTTGCCCACTGCCAAAACCTAAGCCAACTTCGCCACTATCATCAGCAAATATTGCAACTCACCCAACTGGCCACCAGCGACTCTTTTAAACAAAATACTCAAAAGGGAACAGTCTTTGCTTTGACTCCTAATAAGTAAATATGCGGATACGTATAAAGGAGTTTAAATGCGTAGTGCAGCCACTATTTTTTATAGCTTTCTGTTTGGTTTTTTAGTGCTTATAGGATTGAGCATTATTGACCTACAACAGCAGCAAAGCCTCGCTAACCTCGCTTTAGTCTGTTTAAGCTTGTGTTTAAGTGGCCTCACCTTAAGTGTGCTCAAACTGTTAATGCAACAAATTGAGCAACCAGACAAGGTACACAGTAAAGGCTTAGCCAGCTACCTATTCCAAGATACCCGTCACCAGCAACTCGAACTGCTAAGAGAACAGCAACGCCGAGTATTAGAACAGCAAGATGCCTTAGACGAAATCAGTCACTGCTCAAAAGAATTGTCATTGCAGGCTCAGTCGGTAGCTTCAGGGGCAGTGCAACAAGCAGATGCTAGCCAAGCATCCGCCAGCGCGGTAGTAGAAATGAGTGAAAGCATTAAAGATGTTGCCGAGCAAGTTAAGCGAGTAGCGGAAGCCAGCTTTGAAGCCAAGCGCTTCTCGGAGTTGGGCCAAGAGGCTGCTTTAGTTGCTCAACAAGGTACCGAAAAAATGGTGGCTAAAGGAGAAGTTAGCCTTGAGAAGGTGACCCAATTACACCAAAAATCGAACACCGTAAGCAGCATTTCAAAAACCATTGAAGAAATAGCTGAACAAACGAACTTATTGGCACTTAACGCCTCCATCGAAGCCGCTCGTGCCGGTGAGCATGGTCGCGGCTTTGCCATTGTGGCCAACGAAGTAAGAAATCTCGCTAACCGCAGTCATCAATCTGCCAACGAAATCAGCGACAGTATGCGTGAAGTACAACGCAACATTAATGAAGTGCTCGAGCACATCACTCAACTAACCACCCAAGCTCAAGAGATTCAAGACACTGTGGATAATTCACGCCAACAACTTAAGCTGATTTACACCAAAAACCAAGAGCTTCAAGCCCAAACAGAAATGATAGCGAGCAACAGTGAACAACAACACGCGGCAACTATCGAGCTTTCTGCTCACATCAACCAAGTAGCAGACTCCGCCCGAGAGAACACCGCCAGTGCCGAGCAAAGCGCCGACATTGCCAAACACCTTAGCGTGTTAAGTCAGCAAGGAGCGTAATATGAATACTAGCGTTATTATTGCCACTAGCGTAATTAGCCTGCTGCTAATATCAGTTGCTATCTCTTGGTTATTAGCCAAGCGCCGTACTCAGCAGCAGTACGCAGGCCTTGCAGCATTAAAGCAGCTAAAGAATTTAGTGGTTTCGCTGCAAAAACATCGCGGCCTAAGTTGTGCCATTCTAAACGGCGACCAACAGCAATCTGCCGCATTAAATGCACAACAAAAGCAAATTGTAAGCGCCCACCTTAGTTTAAGCGAAGACAGCTTTGTATCGCGCCAAGCTCGTTGGGATAGCTTTAATCAACACTGGCCGAGACTACAGCAAAATTGGCCAAGCAATAACTTAGAAAACAATATTGCTCAACACAGTTTGATGATCAAAAACTTGCTGTTTTTGTCTCAAGACCTAGCCAGCTTTTACTGCTTATCTAGCCTAAGTAAGCAACATAAAAACATCGACTTTTTGTGGTTTGAACTGTTGGAAACAGCTGAATCAATTGGTCAAGTAAGGGCGCTAGGCAGCGGTTTGGCAGCCGCCAAACAAAGCAGCAGTGTTGAGCGGATCCGTTTGGCTTTCTTGCACAATAAAATCGCCCAAATTGATTCGCAATCACTCAACCATTTTGCTCACAGCTTTATTCCCAATGACCCAGCTTATCAGCCCTTGTTGGAACAGCTACTTGATACCATAGAGGTTGAGCTGATCAACAAACCTCAGCCGACTATTTCGGTGAATGAGTATTTTCAGCAGGCGAGTAAAGTACTGGAAGGGCTATACCAACTATTTGATGCTGGAATAGCCCATTTAGAAGCGCAGCAGCACGCTAAACATTAGCTAGTCTATGTGGCTACGCAGCTGCCAAAGTTGCTGGCCACTGTTTTGATATTTACGTTCAAAAGCAGTAATTGGTGTATCGGTTTTAAAGCTATTTAGCTGGCTTGAATGGCCAGCTAATTCTAGCGCTACTTGAAACTCTTCCAAGTAAGTTTGCCAGTTACTGCGCAGTTCGAGTTGCCCACCAAGCTTAAGCAAATAAGGGAACACTGCACTGCCGTGCCAACGACGCTGCAAGTGTCGCGACTTTGGCCAAGGATTCGGGTACAAGATGTAATGATGACTAGGCTGCCACCCAGCTTCCACGGCCAAACGCCAAAAATCGTTTAAATCCACTTGCAGTAGCAAGTAGTTTTGCCCAGCTTGGTCAAAATGCGCCTGGTGCTTAGTTAGCCGATGAGCAGATTTATCCATGCCAATCACCAAAGCATCAGGGTGCAATTCAGCCAAGGCAGCAGTGCTCACACCCGTACCACAGCAAGAATCAAACACCAGAGGTCGCGCCGCCGCCTCTACCTGCTTTTCTAACTGCAAAAATGCTTCTAGAGTATGCTGGCGATAAGGCTTTTTGAACTCTTCATCAAGGTGGCGCTGTACCACCTTGTTTAAGTTTTCGTGAATACCTTGCTGGTTAGAGCTAACGCTACGAGAATTGCCTTCCATTATGCTCTCAACCCGTAACCGCGTTTGATCAAGATATACGCCCAGGTATACAAAATGGCGATGAAGCCCAAGATCATGCTAAATGATAAATACAGCGATACATCGGTTATGCCCAAGAAGCCAAATCGAAAGGCGTTAACCATGTAAACAATCGGATTGATTTGCGACACTCCCTGCCAAAACTCAGGCAGTAAACTAATTGAATAGAATACCCCTCCCAAATAAGTAAGCGGCGTCAAGATAAAGGTAGGGATGATGCTAATGTCATCAAAGGTATTGGCGTAAATCGCATTAATAAGCCCACCTAATGCAAACAGTATTGAGGTTAACAACACCGTGAGCATAATCGCGGCAACACTGTGTAACTGCAAAGGAACAAAGAATAGCGATACCATTGTTACAATAAAGCCAACACATAAGCCACGAGCAACACCACCACCAACAAAACCAAAAATGATGATGTAGTTTGGTACCGGCGCGACGAGCAGCTCTTCAATGTTTCGCTGAAACTTACAGCTAAAAAACGAAGATGCCACATTAGAGTATGAGTTGGTAATTACCGACATCATAATCAATCCAGGAACAATAAATTCCATGTAGCTAAAGCCACCCATTTGGCCAATTCGTGAACCAATTAAGTTACCAAAAATAACAAAATACAGGCTCATAGTAATGGCAGGCGGTACCAGGGTTTGTACCCAAATGCGCCCAAACCGAATGATTTCTTTACTTAAAATGCTTTTTAACGCGGTGCCATACAATGCGAGCTTCATGCTTGCCTCCCTTGAGCCACTAAGGTTACAAACAACTCTTCTAAACGATTGGCTTTATTGCGCATGCTATGAACCACCACGCCTGTTTCATCCAGCAAGCGAAACACCGCATTTAAGCCTTGGCTTTTTTCAACATCAACTTCCAAGGTGTGGTCGTCAACTAAGCGTGATTCAAAACCCGCTAGCTCCACTGCTTGTTGGCGGCTTTCGATATCAAAAATAAAAGTTTCTAGGTTTAACTTTGAGAGAAGCTGCTTCATTGAAGTGTTTTCTACCAGCTCACCCTTATCGATAATACCGATATTGCGGCACAGCATTTCAGCTTCTTCTAGATAGTGAGTAGTTAAAATAATGGTTATGCCTTGGCTGTTAAGCTGCTTTAAAAAATCCCACATTGAACGACGTAGCTCTATGTCTACACCGGCGGTAGGCTCATCCAAGATAAGCAACTTTGGCTCATGCATTAAGGCACGCGCAATCATCAATCGGCGCTTCATACCGCCAGATAATTCACGCGCTCGAGCATTGCGCTTTTCCCACAGGTCCAATTGGGCGAGGTACTTTTCTGCGCGCTGCATAGCAAGAGGCCGCGGCACGCCATAGTAACCAGCTTGATTCACCACAATTTGCAACACTGTTTCAAATTGGTTGAAGTTAAACTCTTGGGGAACAAGGCCAACATAAGACTTTGCAGCTTCCAAATCGGTATCAATGTCATGCCCAAAAATCTTAACCGAGCCAGCAGACTTATTTACCAAGGAGGTAATCACCCCAATCGAGGTCGACTTACCTGCTCCATTTGGGCCTAACAACGCAAAGAAATCTCCTTGCTCAACCACTAAATCGAAGCCTTTTACCGCTTGCACCCCACCGGGGTAGGTTTTCTTCAAACCTTGAATCGCTAACGCCTGCATAATCACAACTTAAATTAACAATAAAAAAATGGGCCCTTAGGGCCCAATGATTAACCACTTAGTCTAGCGGTATCACTTTGCCCACATAGGGTAGATTGCGGTAGTACTGGTCAAAATCAAGGCCATAGCCAATCACAAATTCGTCAGGAATAGTGAATCCAGCCCAATCAACAGGCACTTCAACTTCTCGGCGTGAAGGCTTATCTAGCAAAGTACAAATAGATACGCTGTTTGGCTCACGCAAAGACAGCATTTCTCTCACTTTGCTTAAGGTATTACCGGTATCGATAATATCTTCTACGATGATCACGTCGCAGCCTTTAATATCATCATCTAAATCTTTTAGTACACGAACGTCTCGGGTACTTACCATGCTACTGCCGTAGCTTGATACCGTCATGAAATCGAGCGTTAAGCTACGATCAATTTTACGCGCCAAATCAGACAGAAAAATACAAGAGCCACGTAATAAGCCAACCAGTACCAATTTACGGTCAGATGAGAACTTTTGTTCAATCTCCTTACCAATTTCTGCTACTCGTTGAGCAATTTCCTGCTCGCTGATCATTTCTTCTACGCGATGTTTCATAATGTCGACCTATCAATTGGCTGAGTATCTCAGCAAAAACTTATCTAGCATGAATGAAAAAAGAAAAACAAATATACGAATTATCAATAAATTAACAAACAAATCATTAGTTGTTTATATCAATAGCTATTAATTAGCTTGTAAATACACTATGATTTAATTGAAAGGCATTCGCATGTCGTCGGTTCTTTTTCACTGAACGACACATTTTAGATGATTTTTATCTGAAATGGTAAACAAGAAATGCCTCATAAAAAATAATAATTGAAATAACAAACGCGAGAACAAACTATGCAAACTAGCACCTTAAGACGCCGTACCCGGCTGTCACCAGAAGTTCGCCGTAAACAGCTCATGCAATGCGCTGTTGAAATTTTTGCCCGTCGTGGTATTGGTCGTGCAGGTCACGCCGAAATCGCTGAACTAGCAAACGTATCGGTAGCAACTGTTTTTAACTACTTTAATACCCGTGAAGACCTAGTGGATGCTGTTCTATCTGAGGTAGAACAAACTATGTTAGGTTTGGTTGAGCAAACTTACCCAACTGATGAAAATGCGATTACTGCTATCCAGCATCATTTGTCAGCTTTGGTAGAACTGGCTTACAGCAACTCAGATGTGACTCACATTTGGCTAGAGTGGAGCTCTTCAGTACGTGAAGACGTATGGCCACGTTTTAGCGCTGTAATGGCTAAAATCAACCAACAAATTGGCGAGAGCATTCAATCGGGCTTCGATAGCAAAGAAATCAGTAGCGCGCTAAATGCTTTACAAGCTGCTCAAGCGATTAACGCAGGATTGTACCTAGCAGTGCAAATGATTAATCGACCAGACAGCCCAGAGCGCCAAGAAGTTGTAGATTTCTTGAATGACTTTGTATTGTCACTACTGCGCCCACCGGGTAAGTAAGTAGTAAGGGCCCTAAGGGCCCTTTTTTAATCCTTGATTAACGCACTAAGCTTAGTGTGTATACCTTCAAACCCGCCATTGCTCATTACCAAAATCTGATCACCTTCGGCCATCATTTCAGCTACTTGCTCAACTATCTCGGCAATACTGCTAGCGACCTTCGCCTGCTTAAGCGTGGCTGCTGTATTAGCAATGTATTGGTTGCTTTGATCTGGCTGATACAAAAATACCACGTCGGCCACTTGTAAACTCTCGGCTAAACGTTCTTGATGTACGCCCATTTTCATGGTGTTAGAGCGCGCCTCTAAAATTGCAATAATTCGCTGCTTTCCTACTTGGGCGCGTAAACCAGCTAAGGTACTACTGATTGCACTTGGATGATGGGCAAAGTCATCAAATAAACGAATACCATTTTGCTCAGCTAACAATTCGAGGCGTCGTTTAGGTGGTAAGAATGTTTGTAAGCTATCAATAGCAAGGCTAGGCAAAACCCCAACATGACGGGCTGCGGCAATTGCCATTAAGGCATTCTCAGCATTGTGCTGACCAATTAAATCCCAACTTAAAATACCTTGGGATTGACCATTTAATACTATATCCAGCTCGCTACAATCACTTTTATTAGCGTGCCACTGCCACGCTTCACCGTCTCCAGTTTGCTCCAGATCAGACCAACATCCTTGCTTAATAACCTGCTGAATTGCTTCATTATTTTTTGGTGCGATAACTCGGCCAGAAGCTGGAACTATTCTCATTAAGTGATGAAACTGCTTTTGAATTGCAGCCAAATCGTCAAATATATCAGCATGGTCAAACTCTAAGTTGTTTAATACCAAAGTGCGCGGTTGATAATGAACAAATTTGGAGCGTTTATCAAAAAATGCGCTGTCATACTCGTCTGCTTCCACCACAAAAAATGGCGTATCACCTAATCGAGCAGACCCTGAAAAGTTACGCGGAACACCACCGATAAGGTAACCGGGCGCCATATCGTTATCTTCCAAAATCCACGCTAGCATACTTGCTGTAGTCGTTTTACCGTGTGTGCCTGCCACCGCCAATACCCACTTTTCGGGTAAAATATACTGTTTAAGCCACTCTGGACCGGAGCAGTATTTGAGGCCTTTGTCTAAAACATATTCAACACAAGGGTTGCCCCGACTCATGGCATTCCCTACTACCACTAGATCAGGAGCAGGCTCTAATTGGACAGGATCATAACCCTGAATAAGCTCTATACCTAAGGACTCCAATTGCGTGCTCATGGGTGGATATACGTTTAAATCACTGCCCGTTACACGCATTCCAGACTCACGTGCAAGCATCGCCAAACCACCCATAAAGGTGCCACAAATACCTAAAATATGAATATGCATAAATACAATATGTTTGAAAGCAAAAACCAGCGCCTAGAATAGCACTTAACGCCACAAATTATTGAAGCTAATGTGTATTTCTGCGGGTTGTTTCTGGATCAGGAATTTGAATATATAACTGCTGTTGCTGGTAGCGGTATGGTCGATACCAATTTAAACCACATTGATAGTCGCCAGTTGCGTTAAAAACACAACCAATGGGAAGCTCTCTTAACCACTGCAGTTGAGCTTGATTGCGCAGCTGCTCCTGCCATAAATGTTGCTCTAGCAGCTCTTTTTGTAGCTCAAAGGCATCAACCTTGTTTGGGTCTGAGCTTTTTTGCACAATAATAGGGCCAGCAGTGGCAGAAAAAGCCAGCAGAAACATAGTAATAAAAGCGTATTTCAGTCGACGCATCATAAGTTTATCATCTACAATCTAAAGCCTTTAAAAGTTTAGGTGATTGCTCATGATTAAGCACGTTGTTATCGCATTTTTTACTCTTATTTTAATGGCCTGTAGCCAAACTCCAGAGTCAATGCTCAAGGTTGATGGTAGCTGTGAAGAACCTCGTCCACAGATTTGTACTATGGAATATGACCCAGTATGTGGCGAAGTGGGTGGTGAGTTGAAAGAGTACGGTAATGCCTGTTCTGCCTGTGGCGATCCTGAGATAAATACTTATCAAAAAGGCGCCTGCCCAAAGTAACAAATAATTAACAAAATTTAGCAAACTCGCCAATCAGTGCTATTTACTTAAGGTATAGCTAATTAGCACTGAGAGGCGATTATGAGTCGAACTGCTGCACTGGGCTTGCTTTGTTTAAGCAGCTTACTTTTTAGTAATCAGTCTCTTAGCATTGCTGCCAATGAACAACTTGGTGACAATACATTCTATGGCGAATGGCAATGGTCTGATACACAAGGTCAATATCAGCAGCTAAAACTTCAATTTTCTGAAGATTTAATTCATCAGTCTGAAGTAGAAACCTTTCGGTTAAGTTACAGCCTAACTTACCCATCGCAGGCAATTAGCGCTTATTTAAGCCCACGCTTAGAACATGCTGTTGCAATGATTAACCAGTATGTCGATGACCCCGAAACCCGTTTAGATGACATCCTTCAAGCACTGCGTAGTGACAGTGACAGCCCCTCTTCAAAAATGCTGTGGGATGCCTATGAACAATATACTCACGATGCATTTCGTCACCTAGGGCTGCTGCCATGCTTACACCCACAAGGGGCGCAGTACCCCTGTGTTCGCCCTAATTACTCACAGCTGTTTTATCAAAATCGCGACCGCGTAAATCCAATTATTGAGCACTTCACCCAGCAGGGAGATTTGAATAGATCACTTGCAGAAGCTCAAGCTTGGTTACTTACTATACCCAGCAAACAGGAGAACAATTACAGCTTTACTTCTCCGGTAGATGTATTAAAAGACAACCGAGCCGATAGCGATGAGCGCGCCTTATTGCTCGCGCTAGTATTAAGTGAACTGGCACCCAACTATCCTTTGTATATGGTATATCCGGCAGACAGCGTTGGAAGTGCTTCACCCGCTTGGTTAACCATTGATGCCAGCAGCGGTATCGAAGGACCTACAATAATCATTGGAGATAGTGCTCATACCCTTGTTTCAGGTTCGTCAGAGCTCATAAAAGAGATGTTGCTCGCAGAAGTACAATTGATTAGCGATGCCCTCTATTAAGATTTGTTGATTTTTTGTTATAAATGTTTCACACAGGTCTGACCTGATTAACTCAGCCAAGCATAAAGGATTACCACGTGAAGCATCTATTACTACTTTTAAGCCTACTACCAGCATGGGCGATGGCACTTAACGTAAATACTGGCGGCAACCTACCTAGCATTGATATCGATAACGCAGGGGAACTACAGCTTGCTGGCGACGATATCAGCTATAGCGCTTGGAGCACCCAACAACTTAACGGCAAGGTGATGCTTATTCAAGCGATGGCCGGGCGAACGAGTGCTAAAGAACTCAATGCACCAATGATCGAAGCAGTAAAGCAAGCCAAATTTGGCGATGATGTTTACCAAACAGTAACCATAGTAAATCTAGATGACGCCATCTTTGGCACTTCTGGTTTTGTAAAAGGGAAACTAAAGAAAAACAAAAAAGCCTTTCCAAAAGCGAGCTTCGTACTAGATAAAAAAGGAGAGTTGTTTGAGCTATGGCAGCTAAAAGCAAAGTCTTCGGCCATTATTCTACTTGATGCCAGCGGCACCGTTTTATTTGCTAAGGATGGAGAGTTAAATCAACAAGAAATCGATCAGGTGATTGGTTTGATTGAAGCAAATATCTAACTCAAACAACAGTGAAAAGTTGATAGGCGTAAACTTAATTACGCCTATTCAAACATTGTCATTAACACCAACAAGCTAACAACGTAAGCACTCATTAAAACAGTTAGAACTTTATGTCGTTTAGTCCATACGGTAAGGTTTTTTAACACAACCACCCCCTTATCACCAGTTAACCTAAATTTAACACTTTTAACAATGATTGCAAACTTGCTTTATCGGTGAATCCTCAGTAAAAATGAGGCAGCGAGGAGTAATTCATGTCAGATAAGCCGATCATCGAGAACAAAAACAGCCAAGTTGAGAACAGTAAACTGCAATTAGCCAAAATAGCTAAGCAGCGCGGTTTAGATGCCCTATTACATAAGGAAAAGGCTGCTTCTACCTGGTCACAACGCGCTAAGGTTAGGACTACCGTTGAACTAGCTACGCAACAAAAAAACCTAGAAAGTATTTTCTACTTTGCCGCACAAAAAACCAGTGAACAAGACGTAGGCAGTGAACCTGACGCTGATTGGTTGACCGAGTTTTTGCACTTAGCTAGCAATACCCAAGTTAAATCAATGCAAATGTTGTGGGCCGATATTCTAAGCCAAGAGCTTGCTACTCCTGGTAGCTTTTCGGTTAAAGCGCTGCGCACCTTAAAACTAATGACGCAACGTGAAGCAATGTGGTTTCAAACCGCCTGTGAATTAAGCTCTAGTGTAGGTGGAGAAACTAACAACAAGATCTTAACCGGCGTTGCAAGGCCAGCTAGTAATTTAGGTTTGGTAAGAGCCAAATTAGACAAAATTAGCTTAGGACAGCATCGCATGCCTTATCACCATGTTTTGCAGTTAACTGACTTAGGGTTAATTTTCGATAAGGAACTCGAGATCCGCCCTTCATCACATCACGACACACCATTGATACATGGGCAAGCACACTATGCTTTAAAACCTCGCTATAAAGGCGCTAGGCTGCTTTACCATCGCTTTACTCCCATTGGTGATGAGCTGGCTAAACTGATTACTACTCAGCCTATTGCTTCTTATCAAGAGCATTTAGAACAACTATTACATAACTATTTTGAGCTTCACTAAGTTTTAAAAACAAAAAACGCGGCTAAGGCCGCGTTTTGGTTTAACTCTGACAAATCTAAATACCGCTGCCAGCTACTTCTTCGTGTAAGCCACATTCTCGCTTCAAGCCGAAGAAGCGAGTATCTTCTTCACTCATCCCAGCTTGCAAGGGTTGTGAGGTTTGCACATCCCCAACCGACACATAGCCTTGTTCCCACAAAGGGTGATAAGGCAAGTTGTGATCTTTTAAGTAATAGTGCACATCTTTATTACTCCAATCGATAATGGGTAATATCTTGAAGGCACCATTTTGAATTTGCAGCACAGGTAAGTCTGAACGAGAAGACGACTGACTGCGACGTAAACCAGAGAACCAGCTCTTAACTTCTAGCTCTTTAAAAGCGCGCTGCATAGGCTCAACTTTATTCAAGGTGTTGTATTGCTTTAAACCTTCAACACCTTGCTCCCAAAGCTTACCAAAACGCGCCTCTTGCCAAGCGTTAGACTGCTTCGACTTATATACCTGTAAGTTAAGGTTTAAGCGTTCAGTTAGCTCATCAATAAAGCGGTATGTTTCAGGAAACAAGTAGCCTGTATCGGTAAGTATCACCGGAATATCAGGCTTAATTTGCGTCAACAGGTGCAAACTAACCGCAGCTTGAATGCCAAAGCTAGAGGTTAATACTACTTGCTGGGGCAAGTTCTCTAGGGCCCAAGCCGCACGTTGTTGTGCACTCATTCCTTCAAGTTCTTTATTTACTTCAGATAACTCAGCAACACGGGCCTCAACAGGGAGTGCAGCCAGTTGCTCCAAATCTAAGTTAGTCATGAAAATCCCTAACGCTTACTTTTACTTCAGCGACAATTCCAGCACGAATTACAAAGTCACCAAAAGCTTCATCTTGCTCACGCTCTTTAGCCCAGCGAGCAATTAAACCGTCTAATTCAGACAAGATTTCTTGCTCACCAATGCCCTCTAAATAGAGTTTTGGAATACGTGTTCCGCTTTGGTTACCACCTAGATATAAGTTGTACTTACCAGGTCCTTTGCCCACCAAGCCTGCTTCGGCAAGCATGGCGCGGCCACAACCGTTAGGACAGCCAGTTACTCGTAAAATAATGTGCTCATCGTTCATTGCGTGCTTAGCCAGCAATTGCTCTACATCGTCAACTAAACCTGGCAAGTAACGCTCGGCTTCAGCCATGGCTAGTGGACACGTTGGGAACGCAACACAAGCCATAGAATTTAGACGCTGCGAACTGTGACTATCATCAATTAAGCCATGTTCACGTGCAAGCTTTTCTATTTTGGCTTTGTCTTTAGCTGCTACACCCGCAATAACTAAGTTTTGGTTAGCGGTCATGCGGAAATCACCTTTGTGAATTTCAGCAATTTTGGCAACGCCGGTTTTCAAGGCCTTTTCTGGGTAATCTAACAAGCGGCCGTTTTCAATAAATACCGTTAAGTGGTACTTACCGTCAATGCCTTCTACCCAGCCAATACGGTCACCGCGAGAGGTAAACTCATAGGGGCGACTTGCTTCGAAGTTAATGCCAGCGCGCTTTTCAACCTCTTGCTTAAAGGTATCGCTACCCACTCGGTCAAGCGTGTATTTGGTTTTAGCATTTTTGCGATTAACTCGGTTACCCCAGTCGCGCTGCGTAGTTACTACTGCCGCAGCCACATCTAAGGTTTTATCAAGAGGAACAAAACCAAAGTCATCGGCGCGACGCGGGTAAGTAGACTTATCACCGTGAGTCATCGCAAGGCCACCGCCTACCAATACGTTAAAACCTACTAACTTACCGTTATCAGCAATCGCAACAAAGTTAAGGTCGTTAGCGTGCACGTCTATGTCATTATGAGGTGGGATCACTACCGTGGTTTTAAATTTACGCGGTAAGTAATTAGAACCTAAAATAGGCTCCTCTTCGCCACCTTCAACCTTTTCACCATCTAGCCAAATCTCGGCGTAAGCGCGAGTTTTAGGTAATAGGTGTTCACTGATTTTAGTCGCCCACTCGTAAGCTTCTTGGTGCAGTTCAGATTCAACCGGATTGCTGGTACATAATACGTTTCGGTTAACATCACCGGCGGTTGCAATTGAATCAATGCCAATACTGTTAAGTGTTTGGTGCATTAATTTAATGTTTGGCTTTAATACGCCGTGAAACTGAAAAGTTTGACGTGTGGTTAAACGAATACTGCCATACATAGTGTGCTCGGTAGCAAACTTATCAATGGCCAACCACTGCTTAGGCTGAATAATCCCGCCAGGCATACGCGCACGTAACATTACATTGTGCAGCGGCTCTAGCTTTTGCTTGGTTCGCTCGGCACGAATATCACGATCATCTTGCTGGTACATACCGTGGAAACGAATTAACTGGAAGTTATCTGCTGTAAACCCACCAGTGATACGATCACTTAGGTCAGCTTCAATAGTGCCACGCAGGAAGTTACTCTCTCGCTTTAGGCGCTCATTATCTGACAACTTGCCTTCAACAATTAGATCCGAACTCATTAGTAAACATCCTTCTGGTAACGCTTAGCGCTGCGTAACTGTTTTAAATACTCTTCTGCTTGCTCAGGGCTTTGTTTGCCTTGCTCAGCAATAATATCGATAAGGGCTTGGTGAACATCTTTCGCCATGCGGTTAGCATCACCACAAATGTATAGGTGGGCACCTTCTTCTAACCATTGAAAAACTTCTTCAGCATTTTCTCTTAGGCGATCTTGCACATAGATTTTCTCCGCTTGATCACGCGAGAATGCTACGTCTAACTTACTTAACAAGCCTGATTTCAAGTAGCCTTGCCATTCGGTTTGATATAAGAAGTCTTGAGTAAAGGTTTGATCACCAAAGAACAACCAGTTTTTACCTTCAGCATCGCCGGCATCACGCTGTTGCATAAATGCGCGGAATGGCGCGATGCCCGTACCTGGACCAACCATAATTACTGGCGTATCAGGGTTGCTTGGCAAGCGGAAGTTGTCGTTATGCTCAACAAATACTTTAACTTGAGCGCCTTCTTCAGCACGTGCGCCTAAGAAACCAGAAGCACCACCCAAACGCTGTTCATCACCCTGTTGGTAGCTCACTACACCAACCGTTAAATGAACCTCTTCTTCTACTTCTGCTTGAGCAGAAGCAATAGAGTAAAGTCGCGGAGTAATTTTACGCAAAGCATCAACAAAATCTTGTGCAGCCACTTTGGCTTTTTTCTCTAGCAATACATCAATCACTTGATGATTAGCGGCGTACTCTCGCAGTTTGTCTTTATCGGCAACCACAGTTTGCAGTTTTTTGCTGGCAGACCAATTAGCCCAAGCTTCAACAAACGCGCCACTAGTTTGAGTAATTTCTAACTTTTCAGTTAGTGCGTCGGCTAAGCTAAATTCTTGGTCGTCAATACTAACGGTTTGGTCTTCTTTAAAACCTAAACGCGCGATAATTTTAGCCACTAACTCGCGGTCATTTTCAAACCATACGCCTAGGGCATCACCGGCTTGGTATTGAATGCCTGAATCAGCTAAGTCAATTTCAACATGGCGAACATCTTTCGCTGAATCACGACCAGTGATCTTCTGGCTTAAGCTCAGCTCAGCAGCATAAGGGTTCTTTTTGTTATATTGACTAGCTGCTGGAGCGTTTACCGGCAAGCTAACCACCGAGCCAGTCGCTTCTGCGCTTAAGGTTTGCTTAACTTCGGCTAATGCTTGCTCAGTCCAGCTTGCAGCGTCTTTGTCGTAATCAACATCACAATCAACACGCTCACATACACGCTCTGCGCCTAAAGCCGCTAAACGCTCATCAAGATCTTTACCGGTTTGGCAGAAAAACTCATAACTTGAATCGCCTAAAGCCAATACACTGTATTTCAAGTTATCCAGTTTAGGTGCTTTTTTAGAGGCTAAAAACTCGTGGAACTCAATAGCATCATCAGGTGGCTCGCCTTCACCATTAGTACTGGCAACAATCAACAAATGGGTTTCATTCTTCAGGCTTTTTGCTTTGTAATCAGCCACATTAACAACTTCGGCATTAATGTCTTGAGCTTGAGCAGCAGCATGCAACTCTTCCGCAACACCTTTGGCATTGCCCGTTTGAGAAGCATAAAGAATAGTTAGTTTGCCTGCAGGTTGTGCTTGCGCAAGCGGTGCCAATTGACCGGCGTTTTGTCCTACGCCCGCCAGGTAACCACTTACCCAGGCGAGTTGAGTTACCGACAGCTCAGCCGTAGCCTGTTGCAGCAGGCTAACCTGTTGCTCAGACAATGGACTAGCCAATGACGAAAGTTCCTTTAACAGCATTTTATCGCACCCTAGATTCACAATTGCAGCTAGTCTACCCAAGCACGACCTAAGACAATAAAGAATAAAACGGGATTTTTTATAACCGTAGGTAATATATAGTCACTTAGCAGCGAGCAATCCGTTCACAATTTGCACTATGTGACTGAACAACCAGCAATATCGGCAATTGTTATATAAGCTTATTTTATTCCCTTGGTTAATTGGTTCGCGATGGAACAGCGTTCAAAAAACAATATTCCCTTAAGGCAAAAGCTGCTGCTAGTGCTAGCTTGGTTGCTACTGTCATTGCTGGCGGGTGTCACTGAGCAATACCAAGCTAAGCAGCAACAGCAAAGCCAACTACTTGAAGAAAGCCAACGTTTACAACGCAGTATTCAGCATGAGCTGGATAGATTTCGCAACTTCCCTAAGGTGCTGGCGATTCAGCAGCAACTGTCCGAGCCACTTAGTCTTAATGTTACCAGCCAGCGTCGTCACGCTCTTAACCTCTACCTGCAACATGTAAACGATCTACAAGGTAGTGATGTTACCTACTTACTCGACCCTAGCGGCACCACCTTGGCCTCGAGTAATTGGCAAAGTGCACGCTCGTTTGTGGGTAGTAACTATAGCTACCGTCCCTATTTCCAAACCGCTATCTTAGGTAAATACGGGCAATACTTTGCCTTGGGCTCTCGCTCAGGCATTCGCGGCTATTACTTTTCTGCGCCAGTAAAAATACAACAACGGGTAGTTGGGGTAATAGTGGTAAAAGTCGCGCTAAACATTATTGATAAGAGCTGGCGAGACCCTAACTTTGAGTACCTACTCACCGACAAACACGGTGTGGTTTTTTACGCCTCGCAAGCTCACTGGCTTTACCGCAGCATTAAAGCCTTGCCAGAATCGTTGCGTCAGCAGCTAATCAACTCTCGCCAATATGGCGAACACCAGCTAAAAAATATGGCGCAAGACTTACGCCCAAACAGTATTAACTTGCCCAATTACGGCGGCCAACGAGTAGACTACATTAGCACCAACCGAGTATTGCCCACCGCCGGTTGGCGTTTATATGCTTTATCTAAAGACAGTGGTTATATAGGCGATATAGCTGAGGCGCTATTTTTAAGTTCGCTATTTTATCTTGGCTTGGTATTGCTTTATTTATATTGGCGACAGCTACAACTAAGCCGTGCAATGCAAGCCCAGGCCAACCATCAATTAGAAGAAAGAGTTACGCAACGCACCGCCGAGCTTACTCAAAGCAATCAACAATTACAGCAAGCCATTGATGACTATCGCCGTACCGCCAATACCCTTAAAAAAACTGAAGATGAACTGGTGCAAGCCGCTAAACTTGCCACCCTAGGGGAGCTCTCTGCGGGGATAAATCACGAACTAAACCAACCGTTAACGGCCATGCAAAGCTATGCCGAAAACGCCCTGCGCTTCCAACAAAAACAGCAACATGAACAAGTGACTCACAACCTACAAGACATCATTAAACTCACCTCTATGATGAGTAAAATGATTGCTAAATTTAAGATTTTCTCGAGGAAGTCCAGCGGACAAACCAGTGCGGTATCTAGCGCAGTTTCGATTAACGCTGCCCTATCTATTCTCGCCAACCGAATTGTCGCCAATAACATTAAAATTGAATTTAGCGGCCAAGATGAGCAATGGGTAAAAGCCGACGCCATTCAACTAGAGCAAGTATTAATAAACCTTGTTAACAATGCCATTGACGCCCTAGAAGGCATTCAATCTCCCCGACTAGGCATTAGACAATATCAGCAAGACAACTGGCAGTGCATTGCTATTTGGGATAACGGACCAATGTTAAGTGAGGAACAACAGCAACGCATATTTGAACCCTTTTTCACTACCAAAAAACAAGGCTTGGGTTTAGGCATGGCAATATCTAAACGTTTAATCGAGTCTTTTGAAGGCGAACTGAGCGTGAGTAACTTAGCGGATATTGGCCCTGAGTTTGTTATTCGTTTACGCACTCACACCCCACCTGCTAATAGTTAACACTAGAGGTAACTGTGTATACACCGGTAATAATCATTGATGACGATCCCGATATTTTGCGCTCTCTGGGACAAACTTTAGAGTTAGAAGACTACGAATGTCTGCGCTTTGAAAATGCCGAACAGGCTTTACGGCAAATTAAACCTACCTGGCCAGGCGTAATCATTTCCGACATCAATATGCCAGGTTTAAGCGGCTTAGAGATGATGCAACAAGCCCATCAAATTGATACCGATTTACCGATTATTCTGCTTACTGGCCATGGTGATATATCTATGGCCATTAAGGCGATTCGCGATGGTGCATATGATTTCTTAGAGAAACCTTTTTCCACCAGCCACTTATTAGATGTTCTGCAAAGAGCCATAGAAAAGCGCCGACTCACCTTAGAAAACCGCGAGTTAAAAGCGGAGTTGGACGCTCAAAGTGGCCCAGGGCCACGGATACTTGGCTCTACGCCCGCAATCACCCGCATGCGCAAAATTCTTAGCCATATTAAAGATACCCCTGCTGATGTATTAATTCATGGTGAAACTGGCACCGGTAAAGAACTGGTTGCGCGCTTTTTACATGACCATAGCGTGCGCGCCAAACAGCCTTTTGTGGCAATCAACTGTGGTGCAGTGCCAGAAACAATGATTGAAAGCGAGTTATTTGGCCACGAAGCGGGTGCATTTACCGGAGCACAAAAAAAGCGCATAGGCAAAATTGCCTTTGCCAATCACGGCACCTTATTTCTCGACGAGATAGAGAGCATGCCAATGGCGCTGCAGATTAAGCTGCTACGGGTGCTGGAAGAGCGCAGCGTAGAACCATTAGGCAGCAACCAAGCCACTGCGCTTAATATTCGCGTTATTGCCGCCACCAAAAGTGATTTAAAAGATCTGGGCGAGCAAGGTGAGTTTCGCAGCGATTTGTATTACCGCTTAAACGTTGTTGAGGTGCACATACCCGCTTTACGTGAACGTGCTGAAGACATTCCATTACTATTGGAAAACTTTCTGCGGGTAGCTGCTGCTCGCTATCAGTTAAATAGCCCCGAAGTCTCGCCGTCACGTTTAGCCGAATTAGTTAACCATGACTGGCCCGGCAATGTTCGCGAGCTACGTAACCTAGCTGAGCGTTGGGTATTGATGGGCGAAGATGCGGCATTTAGCGAGAGTCAAAACCACCAGCAGTCACTGAGTTTAATGGAACAGCTTTATCGTTTTGAACGCACCTTGCTGCAAGATGCACTACAGCGCCATAAAGGCCATTTAAAGACCGTGCAGGAAGAGCTACAAATCGGCCGTAAAACCCTTTACGAAAAGATGAAAAAGTATCAATTAGACAAGGGCGACTACAAAGAAGTCGAACCCGAGTAATGGGGGGAAACCGACCCATTTTCCATTATTAGATGGGGGCGAATCCCCCCATAACTTTAGCTGTAGATAGATTCACCGATTAAGAAAAAAACAACTAATCTCATTTATTCAAACACTTAGATCCCAACTGAAAACTTGGCTTACTGCTTGCTCTAAGGTGTAGCGTTGTAAACAACCAACCCTACACAAGGAAGAATAAAATGAAGCTATTAGCAAGTACGCTCACCGCTTTAAGCATTGCATTTGCCAGCGCTGTAAATGCCGCCCCCATCGAGCTGAAATTCTCACATGTTGTTGCAGAAAATACTCCTAAAGGCCAAATGGCTTTAAAATTTAAAGAACTCGTCGACCAACGCTTACCCGGAAAAGTAGAAGTTAAAGTTTATCCAAACTCTCAGCTATACGGAGACGGGAAAGAGCTAGAGGCCCTGCTACTGGGTGATGTTGAGCTGATCTCACCTTCGCTGTCTAAATTCAAAAAATACACTAAAAAACTACAAGTATTCGACCTTCCTTTCCTATTCCAAGATATGGCGGCTGTTGAGCGCTTCCAAGCCAGTAGTGCCGGACAAGAGTTGTTGTCTTCACTTGAAAGTAAAGGCTTAGTAGGTTTAGGTTACTTACACAACGGCATGAAACAGCTATCGGCTAACGAGCCGCTTTATACCCCTGCCGATGCAAAAGGCAAAAAGTTCCGCATTATGTCTTCCGATGTATTAGCCGCTCAGTTTGAAGCCGTTGATGCTGTGCCACTTAAAAAGCCCTTTTCAGAGGTTTTTACTCTGCTACAAACCCGCGCCATTGATGGCCAAGAAAATACCTGGTCCAACATTTATTCTAAAAAATTCTTTGAAGTACAAGCCAGCATTACCGAGTCAAACCACGGTGTATTGGACTACCTAATTGTTACTTCAGCCGAGTTTTGGCATGAGCTACCGGACGACATACGCAGTGAGTTAAAGGCAGCTCTAGACGAAGCAGTTGCACACGGTAACCAAATAGCAGCGCAAAAAGCCGAGAAAGATAAGGCCAACATCATGGCTTCAAACCGTTCAGAAATCATTTCTCTAAGCCCAGAGCAACGTCAGCAATGGGTAGAAGCAATGAAACCTGTGTGGCAGCAATTCGAAAGTGAAATTGGCAAAAACATTATTGATGCTGCAGTCGCTGCTAACCAGTAAGTGAAGAAGCGCAGAGTCCCCTCGCTCTGCGCTCATTCATCGACTTACGCTCTTGGATAAGGACATCACATGAAGTTTGTTGCTTGGTTCCGCCGCTTTGAAGAAAACTTCATCGCATTATTGTTGGTGACCATGACGCTACTGGTATTTGTAGAAGTGATCATGCGTTTTGTATTCAACGCCGGCATTCATTGGGTACAAGAAGTCACCTTGTATTGCTCAGCATGGTTAGTACTACTAGGCGCGAGCTGGGGCGTACGAGAAGGCGCTCATATTGGCGTAGATGCCTTTGTAAAGGTGCTTCCCCCCAACCAACGCAAGTGGCTTACCTTAATAGCGCTAAGCCTATGTTTGTTTTATTGCTGTCTATTTATGTATGGCTCTTGGGTTTACCTAAGCAAGCTAGCGCGTATTGGCATTGAGATGGAAGATCTGCCCATAGAAAAGTGGAAAACCATGAGTGTGTTGTTTATTGGCTTTGTACTGTTGGTCATTCGCTTCCTAGAAGTGGGCTGGAAAGTACTAACCAACCAGCAAGACGGCTTTCACCTGGCCGATGAAGCCAAAGAAAGCATGCAACTCGCCGACGAACTAAAAAAACAATAAGCACTTGCGGCAAAGGAACTGACCATGACAACTTTTACTCTGTTTATTCTACTGTTTGTATGCATGATTATTGGCATGCCTATCGCCATCGCGCTTGGCTTTGCTAGCATGACAACCATTCTATTGTTTTCTAACGACTCTTTAGCCTCAGTAGCATTAAAGCTATTTGAAGCCACCTCTGAACACTACACTTTGTTAGCCATCCCCTTTTTCATCTTGTCATCAGCCTTTTTATCCACAGGCGGTGTCGCTCGCAGGCTCATTAATTTTGCCATGGATAGTGTGGGACACATTCGTGGCGGCCTAGCCATGGCCTCGGTATTGGCTTGTATGCTATTTGCGGCAGTATCTGGCTCTAGCCCAGCTACCGTAGCAGCCATTGGCTCTATTGTAATTGCGGGCATGGTGCGCTCTGGTTACCCAGAATCGCTGGCAGCCGGTGTGATTGCCAATGCAGGTACGCTTGGCATTTTGATCCCACCTTCGATTGTGATGCTAGTTTACGCCGCAGCTACCGAAGTATCGGCTTCGCGTATGTTTATGGCAGGGTTTATTCCTGGGATCATGATGGGCACCATTTTAATGATTGCCATTTATATTGTTGCGCGAGTAAAAAACTTGCCAGCTCAAGCCTATCCGGGTTGCAAAAAATGGGCGATTTCGGCACTTAAAGCCACTGGTGGCTTAATGCTGATTGTGATTGTTCTTGGCTCAATTTATGGCGGCGTAGCTAGCCCAACCGAGGCTGCATCGGTGGCAGCAATTTATGCCTTTTTAGTGTCGGTTTATGGCTATCGAGATATTGGCCCAATTAAACACCAAGCTTGGCAGAATGAAGGCGAAAACATAGGCTCGGCGGTTGCCCGTAACTTAATGCTATTCCCTGTTAGTATCTTTAAGTCAGTCAGTGATCCGGAAGTTCGCCAAGTGCTTAAGGATGCGGCAAAGGTGAGCATTATGCTGCTATTCATTATTGCTAACGCAATGTTGTTTGCGCATGTATTAACCACCGAGCGCATTCCTCACATGATTGCCGAGTCCATTGTGGCCTATGGTCTTCAGCCTTGGGCATTCTTGGTAGTAGTGAATATCTTGTTGCTGATTGCTGGTAACTTTATGGAGCCTTCCGCCATTTTGCTTATCATGGCGCCCATCTTGTTCCCTATTGCGACACAACTGGGCATAGATCCCATTCACCTTGGGATCATTATGGTAGTGAATATGGAAATAGGAATGCTTACTCCGCCGGTTGGTTTAAACCTCTTTGTTACAGCGGGGATAACTGGAAAGAGTATGGGGTGGGTAATTAAGGCATGCTTACCTTGGTTAAGCTTATTACTATTCTTCCTGATCTTAATTACTTACATACCGCAAATATCGCTATTTTTGCCTGAGTACTTCGACCGACTAAATGGCTATTAATCTCCCCTCCAAACAAGAAAAAGGCCTGCAAAATATAGCAGGCCTTTTTAGTTGTTTATGCTTTCTCCATGCGCCGCTGGCGGCGTCGTAGCGCATCATTAAATCGCCGTTTAGCGACTTCTGTGTTTGGCTGCAATGGTGGGACTTCTGCAGAGTTACCTAGCTCGTCAACCGCTACCATCGTGAAGAAACAAGAGTGGGTATGGCGAACGGTTTGCTCTTTAAGATTTTTGGCAACCACTTTAATGCCAATTTCCATGGAGGTACGGCCGGTATAATTTACCGAAGCTAAAAAAGTAACAAATTCACCAATCTCTACCGGGTTCTTAAATAGAACTTGGTCCACCGATAGCGTTACCGCGTAATTCCCACAATATTGAATAGCGGTGGTATAGGCCACTTCATCCAACTTTTTCAACATGGCTCCACCATGCATCTTACCGGAGAAATTGGCCATCTCTGGGGTGACCAATATATTCATTTCTGTTTGTGACTTGTCCATGTGGGGCCTAATTGAGTAACTACAACAAGCGGCTCTCGCCGCTTTAAAAATAAACCGACCTTAGTCAGTTTTCAAACCGTATTTATCAAGCAAAGAATACAAGGTTGGGCGAGTAACACCAAGCAGACCAGCGGTATTAGAAATATTGCCGTTGCTTAGCGCCAAGGCTTTATTAATTGCTTGCTTCTCGGCAGCTTCGCGCACATGGCGAAGATTTAGCGCCAGTTTAACTTGCTCTTCATCGCCAATTGGCAGGGCCAAGTCATCGGCGGTAATTTGCTTATTGTCGGCCATGATAACTGCCGACTTCACCTTATTTTGCAGCTCGCGAATATTGCCAGGCCAACGGTGATTACTTAAAGCAGTAATAGCGTCATCACTAAAGTTATTAATATTACGCTGCATTTGCTTGTTATAATTTTGCAAGAAAGCACGTGCTAACAACACCACATCTTCACCGCGGTCGCGAAGCGGTGGGATATTAATGGTGATCTCACTAATTCGGTAAAATAAATCTTCACGAAACTCTTTTTGCTCAACCATGTTTTGCAAGTTTTGGTGGGTTGCACAAACAATTTTCACATCAACGGCGATTTCTTTACGTCCGCCTACTCGCTCAACCACTTTCTCTTGCAAGAAGCGAAGAATCTTAGCTTGTAACGGATACGGCATATCGCCGATTTCATCTAAAAATAAGGTACCGCCATTAGCACACTCAATCTTACCTTCGGTGGTTTTATGTGCCCCAGTAAACGCGCCTTTTTCAAAACCAAATAGCTCGCTTTCAAGCAAGTTTTCTGGAATAGAGGCACAGTTAATGGCGATAAAAGGTTTATCTTTACGTGGGCTTTGTTGGTGAATAGCGCGAGCAAGCACTTCTTTACCCGTACCACTTTCACCTAACAACAGTGTGGTTACCTCGGTAGGGGCAATGCGCTCCACCATACGGCAAACTTTTTGAACTTGCGGAGAGTTACCCAAAAAGCCGTTGTTATCTAAGGATGCACCCTTTAGAGTCTCGTTTTCTAACTCTATATTGGCAACCCAGAAGGCTCTAGCGATAATTACCGACATGGTGTCATCATCAATCGGTTTTTGATAAAAGTCATGCGCCCCCATGGCGATAGCGCTTAGGGCGTTTTCTTTATCTTCGTTACCGGTAATAACAATAACTTTAAGCTTTGGGTTTAACTCCAGCATTTCTTTTAGCGTTGCCAAGCCTTCACTGGCATTGGCCTCATCTGGCGGTAAACCCAAATCTAAAGTCACCACTTTAGGCTCATAACGACGTAGAGCAGTGATGGCTTCCTTTCTATCACCAGCAATAATGACTTCGTAGTCGCTAAAGCTCCACTTTAACTGTTTTTGAATACCTGGGTCGTCTTCAACAACCAGTAACGTTTCCATGTTATTTCTTCCATCAGCTTTGCTGGCGCATTAGGCCAGCTAAATTTTGTGAATGGGCAAGTACAACTTAAATAAGCTACCCTCGCCAACATTACTCGTAACTTGTATATGCCCACCAAGCTCTTCGACAAATCGCTTCGCATCATAGGCGCCTACACCCATGCCAGCATTGCCCTTGGTAGTATCAAACGGCTTAAATAAGCGTGTATCAATAAATTCTACGCTCATTCCTTCGCCGTTGTCTTGTATTTCTATTAAACATTCATTAGCTTGCTTGCCAGCACGTATACTGATCAAGCCGTCTTCTGCCGTAGCATCTTGCGCATTTTGCACTAGATGCGAAACCACATTTACAAAGCGATCTTGGTCACCCACCAGTTCAAAGTTCTCGCTTAAGCTGAACGCTAACTGCGGAATAGGCTTACTAATAGAACGCGATTGCGCAACTTGCTCAAGTGCCGCTTTTAGCTGAAAAGGTGCAACTACGGTATCAACTCGTTGTTTCTTGCTGAGATGCGCCACAACTTTAGCCAAACGATTGGCTGCAGAGTCTACCGTTTCAAACGCGTCATCAATAAATTCAGGGTTATGTTTATGCTTAACCGCATTTTTCGACATCAGCTGCAATTGCGCCAAGACATTTTTAAGGTCATGCACCAGATAAGCAGACATGCGATTAAAGGTATCAAACTGTTGGCTTTCGGCCAACGCCAAGTTAGAACGGTGCAAGTTAAGAAATACCGCCAGTTGGCGACTAATTGCGCGCATCAAATCTCGGTCTTCCCAATTTACACTATGGATAGCAGAGGGCGCAGACAGCAAAATCACCCCCTTAAAGCCAGCACTGGTACTCATTGGAATGACATAACAAAACTTTGTGATTTGCTGTAACTGGCTAGTGGAGACTTGAAAAGGCACCACACTGGTATCTTCTTTTAACTCTTCAATATCAACAATCCATTGGTGCTCGATGGCTTGCCCAGCCAAGTGGTCTAAACATAACTGAGCCTGAGAGTCATCATCTCGAATGTTATAAGTGGCTTTAACTACATAGCGGCTGTTTTCTACGATCGCCAAACCAGCATACTGACAATCGAAAGGCTGGTTAATTGCCTTAAGTGCAATGCTATAGGGCGAAACGCCATCTTCTTCAAGCACCGCTGCAAACTTCATCCACTCTTCACGGTATTCATATTTATTGGCGAAAAAGTGTTTAGTGATTTGCACTTTTAAACGCTTGCGTAAGCGTTCAGATAAAAACAAGCTAACTAGAATTAACGCGCTTAAGGCAAAGAAGCCATTTTGCGCCATGCTGCCCCAGTCACCACCAGCATACCTGATGTAATAACCGACTAAAGCCATAACCAGTAAGTAACCGCCGGCCACCAATAACAGAGTGCTATGGTAAATGACATCACGTGACACATAGATTTTGGTCGACCAACGTTTGATCCTACGCGCACTTAATAACACCAGCGGCGCAGCTAAAATGGCAACAAATCCACGTAGGCTCCAAAAATCAAAAGAGATCCCTGAAGTAATTAAGGCATTGGCATACAGCGCAAAGTCGAAAGCAAACATGCCGCCCAAACCAAGGCACATAGGTTTAATAGTGGGGCGAGCACTAACATCAATGCGTCGATATAACTGCTCTATTAACCACAGACCAATAACAGTTTGTGATAGCTGGGTTACCAACCAAAACTGATTTAACTGCAGGCCTGCCAAAGCAGTGCTTACTTGGAGACATGCGATAAATATCAGGCCAAGCAGCAAACCTTTTTTTCGCCAAGGACCGCGAACAAAATTACTAAGCTCGAAACGTGGAGCGATGGTGGCATAAAGCAATAGGAACCACAGTGCATTACGAAGGCTCTCGATACCAAACAAATAGCCAAGAGGAAGGGCTATCCACATTTGAGCAACCCCAGCGCTAGCCCAAAGCAGCGTAAAAAACACCACCAAGCTCAATGCTTGGCGCTGGAAGCCGCTTTGTTTAGTGGTGAGCAACAGTAAGCTGAATAGCAGGTACACCACCGCTGCAATGCTGTAGCCTAATAAACCAACAATAATACTCAAACGTGACCTTCCATTTCCAAGCTAGGCTTTGTGACAGCGGGTAATGAGAAATACTTAGCTATTTTCGCTTAACTCGACGATTTCTTTGCGCTTCTTCTCTATCATTTTATCTAGATAGCGAATGATTTTAATTTTTCGCAACACTACTTCTTCAAGATAGCTAGACACATCTAGTAGTTTTGCTTTTAACTGACTATCACCAATAGCAGCATTACCAATACTGGCATTAACACCGGTACCGTCTTCATATTGGCGTCCCAACACCGCATCAATATCCGAGACCCCCTGCTGTTCTGGCGTACCTTGTAAAGAGCCAGAAAGCTCACCGCCCATCTCTTCAATAACTGCAGCTACGTCTGCTTGGCTAATCGCGTGTAAGTCTTCCAAAAACGCATATAAAAACAGTCGGTCAGCAAAGATATTAATCTTTCGTGGAATACCTTTAGTAAAGTCAGCAATTTGCTGGAAAATATCATCATCTAACTTAGGGTTTTCATTCCAACCCACCTGCTTGAGGCGGTGCAATATATAACCTTGGGTTTGCTCCGCATCTAAAGGTTTTAGGTGACAAGATGCTATTATTCGTTGCCTAAACTGCTCCATTTCTGGCAGTTCAATAATCGGTTTTAGCTCTTCCTGTCCAAGTAAGAAACTCTGAAAAAGAGGTTTGTCGTTGAGTTGAAAGTTAGACAGCATTCGCAGTTCTTCAACGGTTTCTGCTGGCAAGTTCTGAGCTTCATCTACCACTAATAATGCGCGTTTTCCTTGCTTATTTAAAGTAAGCAAATATTGTTCAAATCGCTTTAGAATATCGGCCTTATTCAAGCCTTCTACATCAATACTAAATTGGGCTGCAACTAAGCGAACTAGTTCGTCGGGGTTAAGTTTAGTTGTCGCAATTTGAGCAGCCACAATTGAGTCGTCCACCGAGGCTAATAAGCTTCTGGCGATGGTGGTTTTTCCGGTACCAATTGGCCCCGTTACAACAATAAAACCTTCACCTTGAGATAAGCCATAACGCAGATAAGACACCGCGCGATCATGGTGAGGGCTAGCAAAAAAAAACTTAGGGTCAGGGCTAAGCTTAAATGGTTTATCACTTAAGCCAAAAAATGATTCATACATACTTAAAACTGCTTAGTCGCGTTAATCGATACTCGGTTTTCGTCATAGGTTCTGCCCACTATATTGGAGCTACGATGAGTAAATTGGTAGCGATAAGTGAGGAAGAACCCTTCGATGAGGTCTTGATTTAGTGACAGATCATAGCGACTGTACTTATCCACTTGGTCGATGCCATTGAGGCGATCAAATGTGTAGTGGTCGTAATCAAATGCAAAGGCAATGATCAGCTTACGACTTAACTTATGGTCTAAGCTGATTCCGCCACCATAAGTTGTGTCTTTAACAAAATCCGTTACGTCACGCAAACCTTCGCGGGTTTGATGGCGTAACTCAAAATCTAGCCCTGAGCGGCGAAGGTCTAAGCCAGTATTCCATCTAAAGGTTTTATCAAGCTTTTGCTCTTCTACACTATCACCTTCAACAAAGAAACGGCGATCGAAGCTGGTGGGCTCTTCAATGTAGCTAATGTCGGTACTAATACGGCGCTTTTGGTGAAAGAAGGTGAATTCATAGGCATCACCATAAAAACGCTTACTATATTCAAAGAACAATTTGGTGCGGCGATTCGGCTCGAGATTAACCGCAGCCCCCACATAATCTTCGTTTTTATCTTTATCTAGAGAAAAGTTATAGCTCAGTTCGAAGTAGCTTAAACGAGAGCGAAAGTAACGAACTGCTGGTCCCCAGCTTTCTGACTCTCCCACCTTTTCCGATGAGCTAACACCTTGCAAGTAACTCTCAGCATAGTAGCGAATAAAGGGGCTGAAGCCAGAACGCTGCTGCAAACCCAACTCACCTTTATATTTAATATTTTCAGTTTCTGAAGAGTTCCCCCGCGCTTCACGGCGAATGTAGCTAGAATCAATTAACCAAAATACTGAATTTACTTTTTGACCATTTTTAAATAGCAGTGATGCGTCATAGTCGTTGTTATTGCCACGGTCGTCTTCATAACGATACAAGCTACTGGCAACTCGAGCGTTTAGATCTATCCATTTACGGGGGTTTGATTGATAGTTTAAACCTAGGCCTAACTCGCTGCCTTGAATCAAGTCTCCAGAAATCACATCGGTAATAGCATTGCTACTTACCTCTGCGGGCAGAATATCAACAGATGCAACAGCATCGACACTAAAGCCAGATTTCCCCAGTTTTTTATCACCAGTAAAATCTAGCTCGTGATAAAGCTTATTTTTTTCGGAATCGTAAGAGTGGTAGGTTTGCCTTGCCCGATAATCTAGGGAGAGTTCACCGTCTTTACCAATAACTTCAGAGACAATGCCCGCTGACAACACGCCAATTTCACCAGACTCTGGAGCTTCTTCGGTAAGACCTGCATTATCGGTATAAACTAGCTCCGCACCGATTTCTGGGCGAAACTCTACCTCTGCGGCATTAACCGAGCTTGATATCCCAACAGCAATAGCAAGCGCAACAACTGCTCTAGGCGCTGCGTTCTTCCTCATAACCATAGCCATATCCGTAGCCATATCCGTAAGTCCCTGTTTTGCCGTGTACTGCTTTATTCAATACATATCCGATCGCCAGCTCATCGCTAAATTGCGATACAGCAGATCTAATCGCAGCGAGCTTGGTTCCATCTTGTTCAACTACCACCACCGCTTGCCCAATGAAGTTAGACAATACCACCGTTTCGTTTACCCCGAGTACCGGTGGGCTATCAAACAATACGACGCGGTCGGAATAACGGCTATTTAGCTCTTCAGTAAGAGAGCGCATTTTATCACTGGCCAACAACTCATTGCTCAAGTGATGCGGCATGCCTGCCGGCATAATTCTTAAATTAGGTATATTGGTGTGATAGATAACATCAGCAATGTCATCAGTTTCACCTAATAGATACTCCATCAAGCCCATGTGTTGACCAATACCCAAGGTTTTACTCACAGTTGGCTTTAACACGTCAGAATCAATTAACAGTACTGTTTTATCCTTTTCCAAGGCTAAGCTCAGCGCTAAATTAATTGAAGTGAATGTTTTACCTTCCCCGGGGTTAGCACTAGTAACCATGATCAAGTTACTTTTATTTTTCGGTATTAGACCTGGCTCAAATGCATTTTTAATCAGCTTACGCTTAATGCTTCGGTACTCATCACTGAGCATTCTTGTTTCGCGAGAGCGAATATCTGACAGCATGCCTAAACGTTTTAACACTGCGGAGTCTATTTGCAATACCGGCTTTTCACGCTTTTCTGTAGAAGGCACACTGCTACTAGCCGCAGCTTGGTTTGACTCAGCAGCTTCAGGCTGTTCACTACCCTCTTGCTTGGCTTGGGCTTGTTTAGCAAGCTTGCCCATTGCTTTTTCTATGGTACTCATAGCAATCCACCTAAACCGGTAATAATTTTACTGTGTAAGTTTGGCAATAGGTTGATCACCATAAAGCCAACAAAGCCACATAGTAAAACCGCGTTAGACAATACAAACACTCGCATCTTACGTTTTTCTACTTTCAACAAACCAGAGCTTTCTGTGGCAGATACCACTCCTAGAACAGGGTAACCAGTTTGCTGGTATAATTGCTGGATGCTTGAAACCACTGGGTTCACTTGGCTAAAGGCCAGCGACAAACCAACCCCAACAGCTAGGGCAAAAATCAGCACCCCGGCAATTAATAGCGGACGTTTCGGACCAGAAGGCTCAATGGGAACCCTTGGAGCATCAATAACCCTAAACTTAATGTCGTCGGTAGTTTTGCCGGCACTTTGTGAAATAAGCGCGCTCTCTCTGCGCGATAACAAGTCTTCATACTTAGACTTGGTAATCTCATAGTTACGGTTAAGCCCAGTAAGCTTTGCTTCTACGTCAGGCACCTGGCGTAGCTGCTCCTCTAAGTTATCGACTTTCTCTTTGTGTCTTTGCTCGCGAACTTTAAGTGAAGCTACATCGTTTTCAATTTGACTAACGGTAATCTTGAGATCTTGATAGATCACCGATTCTGAGGCGAGAGCTGCAGGCGTTTTTGCAGTAGTTAAGGCATTTTCTTTTTGCTTTTGCAAAGACGCCAATTGACGCTGCACTTCCACCACATCAGGATGGCGCTCGGTATAGCGCAACAACAAGTCGTCTAAGCGTGTTTGCATTGCCAAAATACGATCATCAAACTCCGTTCGAACACGTGCGGTTTGTTGGGAGGCCAATACCTCTTCACTAGCCAATTGCGCTCTGGCTGAAACCAACTTGGTTTCGGCCTCACTAAGTTGTAAGCGAGTCTCTTCTAACTGCTTTTTAACGTTCTCGAGATTACTGTAATAAGTAGATTCTTTACCGGGCAAAAAGGCTGTGTATTCCTGCTTGAAAGAAGCTAGGCGTTTTTCCGCTTCAATCAGGCGCGTTTCATACTCTTCAATCTGCTGATTAATAAATGAGTTGGCGGTATCAGTATCTTGGCGCTTTTCACCGAGCGTATTCTCTACAAATACGTCCAATGCCGCTTGCACTACATCACGAACGTACTGTGGTGAGTCGGCTTCAAAACTAATGGTATAGAGGTTTTCTCGACGCGTTTTGTCGATCTCGATGGTTTCTTTTAGGCTATCTAGCAAAGCGTCATATTCAGTGCTGTTATTTACCCTAACGTCAGCATCACTAGCCCGAGCAATTTTTTCCAGATTGCTACGACTCAGCAACGTTTTAACCATCATCGCTAACTCCTGACTGGGGTCAGTTTGGATGGCTAAACCTTTAAGTAGAGGCTGCAATAATGAGCGAGTATCTGCGTAAACCCGAGCCTCGGCAGTGTATTGATTTGGCATCAATGTCACGGCTATCCAGCCAATTGGGCAAATAATCCACAGTGCGATTAAAATATAACGGCGCTTTAACCATACCCCTCGCAGGTATTGCAGAAAGTCCTCAATTAAATCTTGCATTTATACGACTACTCCGACTAAAACCATGCTTCTGGGATAATGATAATATCACCAGGAAGAACGTCTACATTGGCTTCAATCTCACCGTCTTGAATCAATTTACCAACAAGTACTTTATATGAACGCTGCTCACCGCTAACCACTCGAACTAAGCGGGCGTTATCGCCATCAGCGTATTCTGTTAGACCACCTACCTGAATCATCACATCCAGCAGCGTCATATCTTCGCGATAGTTAATTGCTTGAGGCTCGAAAGCTTCACCAATTACTCTAACCTGTTCGCTAAATGGTCCAATAAAGCCTTCAACAGTAACTGTTACGATCGGGTCACGAATAAACTCCGCTAATTCTGATTCAATCAGGCGGGCTAATTCAGTTGGTGTTTTACCCGATACCTCTAAGTCTTCAACTAGTGAGGTAGACACCATGCCGTCTGGACGCACAATGAAGGTGCCCGATATTTCAGGGTTACGCCATACAAAGATGTTGAGTTCATCACCTGGGCCGATCAGATATTTGTAATCAGCTGGGTTAGCAGTAAGCGACGGATGAACCGACGCGCCAGGTAAAGTAGGTAGGTTGTTCGAGCAAGCGGTTAGGAAAAGCCCTATCGCCATAAACGAGAGCAATTTAATTACTACTTGGTTGAGTTTTTTCATAGCACTGTCCATTTCGCTGAGAGTCCATCAAAATAACATTGATTGAGGTGGTCCTTTTTTCCATGATAGTGTGCGAGCGCGCATGTTGTAAATCTCTTGAGCTAAATAGTTTTAATATATCGACATTTATCTACTGGCTGGTGGAAATGTAAAGTGCAGGTAACAAACTTAGGTTTAACTAGCTGGGCACAAGTAACACCGATTTTTTGTGGCTCTGCGTTTAAATCTCGGTATACTGATTAGTCTTAAAACTATATTTAATATCTTGTTTCAAGGAAGAAGCGTGGCTGGTTCGAAATTTCATAATCTAGATCCCGGTAGTAGAGCGATCATTCTTGCCGAATTTTTGGTGCTCATCGGGGTTTTTGTCATTGGTGTTGAACTTCTCCGCTTTAGCGGCTTTGAAGGCATCCCCGCCTATGGCGAAGGAATACTGTTATTACACTGTTTGGCATTTACCTTCCCAATACAACTGTCAATATTGTCAGTTGGCTTATATAACCAAAAAATTCGTGAAACCTTTCGTGGAGTAATACGTCGTTTATTGGTAAGTATTGCCTTAGGTTATTTCATATCTTCGGTTATTTATGTACTTACGCCTTTAGATGTTCTTCCTGGTAATTTCCGCGAGCTGCTTTACGCCGCAGTCATGATGGGCTTAACCACTATTCGTTACTTTGCGCTTAAAATGCAATATGAGCATATGGGCCGCAAACGAATTTTGGTATTAGGAGCCGGTGAACGCGCCAGTATTATTGAAAAACGCATGCGCCGTAAATCTGACCGTGTAAGCTTTGAAATGGCCGGCTTTATTCGTATGCCTGGTGATTCTGATGACGGTATTCAACGCGAAACTATTCTAGAGCTTGACCAGCCCTTAGAGTCGTTTGTACTGGCCAACGGCGTAGAAGAAATAGTGATTGCAGCCGATGAGCGGCGCGCCAACTTGCCGGTAGATAGTTTATTTTTATGTAAACTGCGTGGCGTTGAAATCACCGATATTATCGACTTCATCGAGCGCGAATCAGGGCAAATTGCAGTAAATCTTATTTATCCTTCATGGGTTATTTACAGCAATGGTTTCCATTCTACCAACTATTTACGTAGCTCTTTAGATTGGGTATGTAACACCTTCTTAGGCCTCATCGTATTGTTCCTCACTTGGCCATTGATGTTAATTACCGTCATCATGATTAAGTTAGAGGAAGGCATTCGAGCCCCCGTGCTCTACTCGCAAGAACGGATTGGTTTAAACGGTCAACCATTTAACATTTACAAGTTCCGCAGTATGCGCACCGATGCTGAAAAAGATGGGGCTAAATGGGCGCAAAAAGAAGACCCTCGGGTAACCAAAGTGGGTAACTTTATTCGTAAATACCGCGTCGATGAGCTGCCGCAAATTTATAACGTATTGGTAGGCGATATGGGTTTTGTAGGGCCCCGACCAGAGCGCCCTGCGTTTGTAAAAGAGTTGGTATTATCAATTCCTTATTACAACCAGCGTCACAACGTTAAACCAGGCTTAACTGGCTGGGCTCAGCTTAAGTACCCTTATGGAAGCACTGAAGCGGATGCACTTGAGAAGCTAAAGTTTGACCTTTACTACATCAAACACCGAAGCTTCCTACTCGACCTTTTGATACTAGTGCGCACTGCAGAGATTATTTTGTTCGGAAAAGGGCGTTAATCTTTGGTAGCAACAGAGTCAAGCAACAAACTAAACAACAGCGGCTTACTTCAAGCCGCTGTTGTTCTTGGTACTACCGCCTTAATTGCCTTGCTCTTTTGGCCGGTAGTATTAGATATTTGGCGCTATAGCTTTGATGATGGCACCTACTCGCATGCATTCTTAATCCCAATTGTTGCTCTATATGTGCTTTACGATTGCCGTCAACAACTGCAGTTTCGTCAAGGTGCTAGCTTGTGGTTGGTATTGTTAATTGCCAGTTTAGCCATAGAGTTGCTGCTTTACTTAAGCCAAATTAGCTTGCCCGTTAGAGCGCTGTTACCCTTTGTTTTACTATTTAGCTTATTGAGTATCTTCAAACACCATAAAAGCCTTTACGTGTATGCCCTGGTGCTCCTCTTTGCCACTCCGATTTGGGGCATTTTGTCACCACCTTTACAAAGCTTATCGACCACCGTTGTAGAGATGGTTATGGCCTATACCCATGTTCCTAGTTACTTTGAAGGAAATGTAGTGTCAATTCCTTCAGGGCAATTCGAAATAGCTAACGGCTGTAGTGGCTTACGCTACTTTATTACTTCTTTGTTTTTGTGTTTGTTATATATCTATTTCAATATTCGCAGTGTTAAAAATGCTTTAATCTTTTTTGCTATTTGCATGTTTGGCGCGTTAATCGTTAACTGGGTTCGGATCATCACAATCATTTTGATCGGCCATGAAACGCAGATGCAAAGTGAAATAATTTATGACCATAATAACCTTGGCTGGTATTTATATATCCCATACTTGTTATTAGCTTTTTACGTTGGTGGGAAGCTGTCCAGCGAGTTAGTAGCTCAAACTAAAGTAAAGCAAACAGAAGGCCCTTCGGTTCGCGGTTTAGCCTTTGTTATTTTGGCGCTATTGATTTTTTCACCCAGCCTAATTGATTGGCCAGTATGGGATGCCAATAAACTAAACACCGAAGATGCTAAAGCAACAACCAGTTACCACCCAGCCCTTCAAGTGGCCCAGTATCAGTCCGTTGAGCAACAAAGCCTTAGTGTTAATCAAGTAGAGCTCAATCATTGGGTGTTTTTGTTTAGTGGCTTAGGCTTAGACAACAAAGCCTCATTTTACTTAAATGAAGTAGTACCTGAGAATCTGCGAATTGATAGCTCAGAGACAGAACAAGCAATTAACTTCATTTACTTCCGCTCTGCAGCCAACCGACCAGGCGTGTTAGCTTATAGCTATGCAGGCGCTAAAGGCATGGTATCAAATCGTTCTGCTCTGCGAGCTCAACGTTTCAGCGAAATCCTCTCTGGGCAACGCCAAAGCGCAATTGTGGCCGCTTCTGCCTTGTGTCTCGACAACGACTGTCGTGAAGCCAAACAGGCGCTCTCGATGCAATTACTTAAATACCAAGACACCCAATTATTGTTTCAACAACCAGGTTAACGAGCCATTGCTGGCAAACCACCAGTTAAATTTTCTAAGTGGTTTTAGCGACCAGTTGGGGTTACTCATGGCTTTTTTCCCTTTCTTATCCATTGTGCCCTCACAGGTATTCAGCAATTCTTGAGCAAGCAGTTCTAGCAGGAATTCATCTTGTTGACGCTGTCGTTTTAGATACACCCCTTTGTAAACCATACCGGCTACATCGCAAGCATGTTGTCGCTCAGTCCATGAGTTTCTATCTTGAAAAATAGACTGCTTAAAAAACACCAAGTAATCCGGTATGTACAAAGTTTTACCTTTATACTCCACTGTATATAAACCGTGATGTAGCAGCATGTCAGAAAAGTCGATAATCAAATCCGCTGCTCTTTGATCATCAGTCATCCAAAAGTAACGCCACAGCTGTTCTACCACCAATGCCGACATCCACGGAGAACACACCATGTCTTTACTATTTTTATTAGAATGGGCTTTTAAACTGTGTTTTATACAGCCACCTTGCCCCGGAGCGCTCACCCATAAGTCCTCGCGAATACCTTCAAGTAGCTGTTCTACCCGCTTAGAGGACTGCTCATCGCTTTGTAATTCCCATTGGTTTAACGCCAAACTCAAAGCAACTGACAGATGACGCTCTGTCCAAAAGCCTAATTGAGTTGAATAGCGGGCTGGCCAAGCCAGTCCTTTTTGAGTCATTTTTTCAATAGCCAGCTTGGTCGACCGATGTGGATAGAAAAGGTAGTCAATTAGCAGGCCACTACTTAACATGTATTTAAGATCGGCCGAGCCTTTCAGTGCAAAGTCACCATTGTCATCGAGCTGACTCATAAAAAACTGCGCTTGCTGGTGAGCTGTTTTCTTCCAAACTGGGTCTGCAGTCTTAAAATACAGCTGATAAAAGGTGAAAGGTCGGTCATACAACCAGGGCGCTGCACTATTAGTGGGTAATGTGGTTTTCTTGGCGGGATCTTTAGGTTTACTCACCTGCTCAATAATAGCTTCATCGGCGCTGTAAGCCGCGTAACGCCAATAAGCATTGTCTAACCAACCCCAATCAATATTATTTGCGTTATAAATTAGCGGGGAGTACAGCGCTTTATTGAGCCAAGCTTCGGGGTAGTGCAGCTCAGCTAGCTGAGCTTCTTCAAAGCTTAGGGCCTGGTCCGGCTTCGCCAAACCTTCTCCCCAACTGAGCTCTACACTTCCTTGCTCCAAACCTTCAACTTTAAACAATACACCTCGATAGAATGCAGTGCTTTTAAGTTTTGGCCAAAGTAAATGAGCATGAGCGGTAAACTTAAGGCTTACCCCCTGCTGCTTTAGAGTAAAGCCCTGTTGTTCTGAGACTGTAAAGTTAGGAAATGGGATAACGATGTAGTGGAACTTATTCGTGCTGGGAAGAGTTTTAACATTTAGCTCAACACTTGCTTTTGCCACATTGCTAACAGCAGCCACCAAAAACAGTAAATAAACAACTAACGGCCGCCAGACTAAGCTTGAAGCATTAATAGCAAATCCTTGCATATTCCATATCCTCTATGTGAAAAAGGCGTTTACTTTTGCTTATTCAGTTAAGTGCAAATGTACGGGTTGAGCAAGCCTAGTTAAGCTCGATGCTTGGTATTTAACTCCATAACTTGTACTTTCAGCGAATCCACTTCTTTATTGCCGTCTACTGAGATCCGCTTTAGTTGGTAAGCGCTCTGCGCATCTAGCTGAGTATTGATGCCATTCATAAAGGAGAATGCCAAACGGTAACCACACTCTTGTGCAAGCGCTTGGGTTTGCTCAGTAAAACTGTCAGTTCGCCCTACTGGATAGGCAAGCATAGAAACCGCAGTACCCAGTTTGCTCTCGATGAAATCTCGCGATTGGGTTAACTCTTCGCGCTGCTGCTCTAATGATAAGTGCGCTAAAATCGGATGGCTGCGTGTATGTGAGCCAATAGTCATTCCACCCTCTGCCATTTCCTTTAGTTGCTGCCAGTTTGCAAACAAGCTATGTGAGCTGGGCATTGGAGGCGCTTTACACTCTGCTTTTAACATATCTAACTTCTCTTCCATGGAGAAACTATGGTCTTCCTTGAAGGCATAAAGCAGTTTACGGATATTCTGAGTTTGGTTTTTGCCACTTAAGTCTACAGCGTGGGACCAGTGTTTTAGTTTTAATGTATTAGACTGACAATGCTTAACTAGCCAAGCTACCTCGTCCCACCAGGCAAAAATGCCACCATTGGTGTATTCAGTCACCACAAAAAACACTGCGCTAAGCTGATGTTTTGTTAACAAAGGAAAGGCATGCTGGTAGCTATCAATATAGCCGTCATCAAATGTGATTAAGGCATAGGGTTTGGTAATTGCTTCACCCGAATCAAGTAAAGCGATTAACGCGGCTTCATCTAATACTTCAAACTCTTGTTTATAAAACAGCAAATGTTGTTCAAACTGCTCTGCGGTACAGCTAAAAACGTTAGGGTCAAACTCACTAAAGCGTGCGTCGCCAATTCGATGATAATTAAAAACATAAATGCCGGGCACACGTTGCTGCCAGCGCTTTTGAGAGACGCTACGCTTACCGAAAAAAAACTGCCTTATCTTGGCTTTATTCAGCATCCGTATGCTCATCTAAAGTTTTATAATTAGGCGCTTTAACTAGATAGTCTCGATACTGATTTGGATTGCCCGACTCTCCAGCTTCGGCAGCTTTAGCCATGTTGTACATCTCACGCGCCGACACATAGTGCAATACGTAGTTTTCACCATCGTTATACTTGCTTTCCAGGTAACTACACATGTCATCGAAGGGTTTACCTAGCAAAGTGGGCATGTCTGCTTCTTGGGTGCCATGGGTATGGATCTTAATGAAGCGCCACTCCGGTCGACCTTCGACATGAATATTTGCCTTAACCCACAAATCAACACGATCTTTAGTCGGCATCATACTGGTGCGAATATCGGAGTTCTCAATTTGCGGGAAAATGCCTTTTTTACGCGCTTTCCAGTTAAGATCTAACGGGCCATTAATTAGCATTAAATCACCCCACATTTGACCGCCTACTTTGACCATTTTGCCAGTGTCATGCGACTTCGGCGCATGAGGATCGTCTTTGGCATAATAAATCGCGTTCACCGTTGCGGGTTGGGTAACACTCGGAGCAGACGGGAAGGTATAATCAACAAAGCAACCTGTTTCCCGTAGCACAATCAACTCATCATTTACGCCACATAATTTCCCCTCAGGGTGGGAGTTATCTAAGGTCCAGTTTCCGTGAATAAACGCGTATTGCAGCTTGCCAGTCTCTTCACTACGTACAAAGGCACCGTGTTTTTCATGCAATAACCCGGTGAAGCCCTCCAAGGTTTTACGTAAATTATCACTGGTATCGTCTTCATGGTGTAGGTGAACTTCAATTTCCCCAAAACCACGCGCACAAATATCGGCTACCTTAGCTAAGTGTTCATAGCGATACTCTTCTTCTGGGTAGAAAAACGAATGTTTTGGATGGCAACCATCTGCATCTTGGTGTTTGCCAGCCACTACCGGGTATTCATTAAACCAGCGGTCCACACGAGCTCGCTCTTGCTCAAGGCTGATATTTTTGCCCCACTGCGGCTCATAGTGATCTACAAAACAAAACAATACGTGGGTTGGCCCTTCAAATTTTGCCTTAGCTCTAAACTTTTGTTTTAGGTAATGAGGTAACCATAAATGCATGTGCTTCTTTCGAATAATTAAGGTTACCGCTGCTGCGCCAACTAGCAGCAATACAATTAAAGCTAAAAAGATTATCACCGTGATGTCCTTTGCCATGTGCCTTGCACATTTTTAAACAAGAATGAGTAGAAGCCTTTTAATAAAGCCATATTCATAGATACAAAAAAAGTTAGAAATGCAATGCTGCCAGGTACACTTTTGCCGCGCTTACTACGACTGTTCCCCCAAGCTGCCACCAAGTAGCCGGCCAATTGAACGGCCAACAAGCTGGCATACAAAGGCTTAGCCACCAGCATTAGGTTACACAGTAAGGCAATCAGCATTAAATGCGGGGTAAACCAGCGCAACACTTTATGGCTAAGGTAAGCAAAAAAGCGTGCACCTTGCAGTGGGTTTAGTGCCCATAAACAACGAGTAAAAGCTTGGTAATTACCGGTACCTATGCGAATTCGACGTTTTTCTTCATCGTGTAGAGAAGGCGCTACTTCTTCAAACGCTACTGCGTTTGGTTCATACAACACCTTTTTCCCCGCCTTAGACACGTTCATCACAATCATGAAATCATCAACAATGGTGTTGGCAGGTAGCGCCTGATATAAGGGTTTAGCAATAGCGTAAATAGCGCCATTAGCTCCGAGTAGAGCACCTAAACGCGACTCATGAAATTTGAGCATTTGCTCGTAACGCCAGTAGATGCCGTCTTTGTTATCAGCTGATTCAGAATCAACTAAATGCAGTTCCCCACAAACAGCCCCAATGTCGTCACTATCAAAGTGCCTAACTAGGTTTTCGATAGCGTCCACTTCAAAATGGGTGTTGGCATCAGACATGACTAAAATAGGGTCTTCGGCCAATTCCACCAAGTCATTAAGTACGTTTATTTTGCCGCGATTTTGCTCAAAGATATGGGCTTTAAAATTGCTCGCCTCCACCGCTTGTAAAATTTCTGCAGATTTATCCGTGCTGCCATCAGAGCCAATATGAATGGTAAGTTTGTCTTTGGGGTAACTAAGTTGCAGTAAATTGTCTACCCGCTGCTGCAAACAGCTCTCTTCATTATAAGCGGCAATAATAATTGAAACAGACGGCCACTCTTTAGCTTCTAGTGAACGACGTTCTCGGCGACGCCAGAGATAACGGGTATCACGAACCGCTTGTTTAATACCGCTAATCATTAGCAGTACAACTGGATAAGCAGCATAACTGTAGCCAATTAAACCCACTGCCAACCAAAATAACAATTCCATTTACTGCTCCATCTCGGCTGACTTTCGGCGATATGCTTTAGCGGGAATACCTAACATGGTTGCGCCTTCTTCTGCAGATTTAGTTAACACAGCATTAGCGCCAACTTTTACCTGGTCAGCAACATCTAAGTCACCAATAATTTTGGCGCCAGCACCGACAAATAGCTCAGAGCCTAAACGCGGTGATTTGCCCTTTTCATCTCCAATCACCACACCACTTTCTAAAGTAATGTTACTACCGCCCTTTACCTTAGAATTAATCACAATGCCTACAGGGTGCATAATCACAAAACCTGGGCCAAATTCCGCACCAGAACCAATCACGCAACCATTCATAAACTTATTCAACCATTGGAAGAAATAGGCAAGCAAGCCCAAGTTATGATTGGCACACCACCGCATCCAGCGATAGATAATATTGGCGCTAGAACCATCTGCCATAACTATCCTCAACATGCTTACAGACGCGCCATCTAATCTGAAAATTTCTTGCTTACGACGAAAATCAGCTTTGATATTTTCCATCATTTCACCAAGGTTAATAGTTGTTCAGCATTATGACGCCACTGCCTTTCACGCTCGATATAAGCTCTAGCTTGCAGACCAACTTGCTGCTGCTGTTCCACTTGAGAAGAAAGGCTGAGCACCTTTTCTACGCAAGAATCACGGTCGTTTGCTTTAAACAACCAACTGGTTTCGCCGTCGGCTACAACTTCAGCAATAGGCGTAAAGTCAGGAGCAACCATACCTTTGCCCATAGCCATAAACTCAAACAGTTTCATCGGTGAGCCATAGTCATTTGAATCCGGCAAAATGCCAAAGTCCATGGCAGATAAATAGGTCGGCACTTGGTCATGGGCGACTCTGCCGGGCATAATAATTTGCTTCTCTGCCCCTGCATCAGCAATGCGTTGTTTAATACTTTGATAACAAACGCCATCGCCTACCAACAATAAAACAATGTTGGGATAATCTTTTAGGCGCTCAGCGATCAAATCAACAAACCAGTCGATACCGTGCCAATGTACAAAAGCACCAACGTAGCCAACGACAACTTTATCTTCTACCTCTAGCTTTTGGCGTAAGGCTAAAGCAGCAGCATCATCGATAATAAACTGATCTAAATCTGCAGCATTTGGCGAAATCACTGAGGGAGCAATATTTGGGTAAGCATCTTGAGCAACTTGTTGAAAGCGACTAGAAATAAACACTAAACCAGTAGCGTTACTAAAAATCCACTTCTCAATTGAGCGAGCAAAACGTTGAAAAAATAGTTCACGTACACGATGCACTAAACAGGAGTCATTAATTTCCAACACAATCGGGATGTTATGGCGCTTTGCCCACCACACACTAGCAAACATGAACAATGAATAGCGCTCATAAACAAATTCTATTTGCTGCTCTTTAACCGCTTTACGTAAGCGCCACCAAGCCAACACATTAAAAGCCAGCTCAAACAGTTCAAACACAAATTCTGGGGTATGTTTGGTTAACTCAGCCAGGCGAGAAAATAAGCTCTTTTTAGCAGGCGGTTTAGCCGCTTGCTGCTGTTTCGGCGCTGCCAGCTCTTCTTCCGGATCAGCACCAGGCAGAGATAAAATGCTTACCTTGTGGCCTAGTTCACGCAGGCCTTTAACCACACCACGAATATGTACACCTTCGGCCCCTCGGCCACGTGTTCGGTGGTGGAACAAAATGTTCATTTAACTCAGCTCTCCAATGCTTTAAGTTCAAAACCTTGCGCTTGCCACTTAGGGATTAATTCCGCTAGAGCGTCAATGCAAAGGTTGTTGTCATCATGAAATAAAATAATATCGCCTGCGCTTACTGGTTGCTCGTTAAAGCGTTTTATTAGTGTTGCACTAGGCTCTTTTTTGTAATCTAAGGAGTCGCGGCTCCAATGCACTGCTGTAATCCCACGCCGAATCAAATAAACCAGTAAAGAACTGCTCCAACGTCCTTGCGGGGAGCGGAATAAGCGACACGGTTGCTGAGTAAGGTTTTGAATAGCGTTGTTGGTCTGTTCTATCTGCAACTTGCGCTCAGCGGCACTGATATGATCAAAGCGGGGATGATTGTAAGAATGGTTGGCAAGGCTATGACCTTGCTCAGCAATTTGGCGTGTGAGCTCAGGAAATTTTTCTGCTCGCGCCCCTAATACAAAGAAAGTTGCTTTAGCTTGATGCTTAGCAAGCAGCGCCAATAAAGCTGTGGTGTACTCTGGATAAGGTCCATCATCAAAGGTTAAATAAAGCGCAGCCTCGCGCGGGCTTCTTTTAATCAGAAACCAACTATCAGGCAGAACTTTACTACGTATAAGATATTTGATCTTATTCAACATTAACTACAAATCCATTTGTGCCAATACTAAGAGCTTAAGCAAGCTTGTTAGTGTAACAAAATACCTGCTTAGCCCCAGCAAATTATTAACTTATCTTTTAAACTTCACCATTTTTCAACATTGCGAGAAATTGTTGTTGATTAAGCGACCAAGAAAACTGACTAGCATGCAGCTTAATCGCCTGTTTATCCCACTGTTTATCCAGTATCAGCTCTAGCCCCTCTGCCACCGCCGTCGAACTCTTCGGCGGAATAAGCACGCCACAACAGCGAGTATCCATCACCTCGGGAATGCCCCCAACCTCAGTAGCTAATACCGGTGTGCCAGCCGCCATCGCTTCCAATACAACATTAGGCACCCCCTCTGCGTAGCTGGGCAAGGCGAGAAGTTCAGCATTGCCTATCCAAGCTGGTAGATCGGCGTGCGCAACAGAGCCCAAAAATGTCACTCGCTCCGTTAAGCCATCAGCTTGCGCTTGTTGCTCAATGATCGCTCGTTTGGCACCAGTACCAGCATAAACCAGGTTTAATGCCGGCTGTTTAGTGGCAATCTTAGCAAAGCCCTCATAGAGCTCTACAACGCCTTTGTCTGGCTTTAGGTTCCCTACATATAAGATGTAGTCTTGTGCTATTGGTTTGTCACTTTCACCACCAAATTTTTGATGATTGACGCCATTGTAGATAACAGAAACCTTAGATTGCTCTATTCCTAGTCGCTGCATTTCTTTAGCTAAAGCTTTCGATACAGACAAGATACCCAGTGCACTTTGACTGGCATTTTTTATTTGTTTTGCACGTGCGGGATCTTTTGCTAATTGGTTAATATCACTGCCATGTACCTTAAAGAAAAAGCGCGCTTTAAACAGTTTAGCTATCCAACTAGTTGCAACTGCTTCTGGGAAAGCCCAACTTGCCATTAAGATTTTGACTTGCTTGCGCTTTAACCACAATCCAGAATGCAATAGCAAAGACAAAAACATCATCACGCTATAAAAACGACGCCCCACTTTTGGCGTGTAAAAATACGGAGCGTAACGTAACTCTTCTGATTGTGTAATCTGCTTACGATGTTTAAACCATTCAGGAAAGGCTACCGGAACTAACAGGCTTAACTGATACTCAGACTTTAACAATTCAAATTGCTGGTGATTAAACTTAGCGCGATTAGGTTCCCAAGGGAGAGGGTATAAATTGGTGATAATCACCATTGCTGGCTTAGACTTCACAAATAGTTACCCTGTGTTTGCCGCTGGCTGTTAACGGAATATCATCCACTAACTCAAAATTAAGCATCAGTTCACCATTGCTATACTTGTTTATTTCATCACTAATGGCGGTTTTATCTGCTTCACTAAATTGCTCATTAGCTACAATTTTTAGAGTAACTTGTTCAAGTTGCTGTTGAACAACTTGAAAGCGCGAAATGCCGACAAACTCTTTAAATAAATGTGGGAACAACTCGCCAGGAATACTGCCACCCGACGGCGTTTTTATAATGTCTAGCTTACGCCCATCAATGCTAGACATAATTGGCAAAGGGTTTCCACAACTGCAGGCCTGATGGTTAATCGTTGCGCGATCGCCATTTACATAACGAATCAAAGGCATCCCATAGTTATAGAGATCGGTAACCAAGAGGTCACCGCTGGTCTCTGTTACCACCTGTCCTTGGCTATCGATTGTTTCTATCACTAAGTGGTCGATGTTCATGTGCAAATTACGTTGTTCTTGGCAATCTGCCGCCATCAACATAAATTCTCGACAACCAAAAGTGTTGTACACTGGCGTTTTAAAAGCTTTCTCTATCTCTTCTCGTTGAAAGTCATGTAAAGGTTCAGCCCCTGTTAAAATAGTGCTGGGGCGCCACACTTTTATTCCTTGGTCGTTAATATAACGAGCCAGCTCATAAAGCGGGTTTACGTAAGACACCATAGCTGTTGGTCTATAGTCATTAATATCATCAACATACTCTTGTTTGTTATCTTGAGTCATAGCAAAAGAATTGAGCATTTTTCGATTATAAAAGCTGTGGTAAAGCGCATTTTTAATGGTTTTAAAGCGCGATGGCTGGCCTAAATCGGCTCCCCATAAGTACAAGGTTTTTTGGCCTAATCCTGCGCCTAGCCAGCCATAACCTCGCCACATAACAGCTTCTCGGCGAGTATTACTGTTGAGGTCCAGCTCAAAGTGGAAAGGCTGTCCGGTAGAGCCACCGGTGGACTTACGGATATTGTTTGGATGTTTGCTCGAAACAAACTCAGCGTAGTGCTGCTTAATATCGTTTTTGGTGACTATCGGCAAAGCCTCGAAGTCACGCATGTTGCTAATATCACGCGGATCTTTAATGCCTGCTTCAGCCCAAACCCGAGGATAATACTGAGTATTGTGGTAAGCATGCTGCAGCAGTTTTTGTAGCTCTTGCCATTGATGAGCTAACAACTGCTCTTTAGTCCATGAAAGGCGTTGCTCATAAGCACCTAAGTGCTTTAACAAGTCTTTGCCTTTAATCGCCTCGTAGGCGGGCATTAAGCAGCTTCGTAAAAAAGATGGGTAAATGGCCATCGTTGACTTCCATATCCGTATGATAACTAATGTGTACAAGGCTCAAAGTATTGAACAGGCAAGTTGCTTACTCGCTTTTCTCAAGCGCTGTTATTAACTAGGTTCAATGAAACACCTTTGCTACTTACCCTAACATTTAAGTAAACAACAAACATCTACTACTGGGTTAGCGAGGTCTTCCATTAATCGAGCAATTCCTTTTACTTAGGCATTATAGTAACGCTAAACAGGCGTGAATTTAAACGCCAAGATTACTACTAATTTGTTGTTTTATACGTTAGCCTAATCAGCATTGAGCTTGATGATGTAGTGTTAAGGAAAACGCGATATGGACATCGGTCCAGTTACTATTGTGGCGAAAGGCAGTGCGCTTGTTTATCAAGTGGATTTCGAACTAAAAGGAAGTCATCAACAACTTTGGTTTGAAGTTGACAACCTTGCCCAACAAGAACTGTCGAGTAGCGGTGACACTGCCTTAATGGCTTTATTACTTCCAGCAATGTTAGCCAATGAAAACATTCATGTTAAAGGTAGCGTGTCTGAGCGTTTACTATTTAGTTTAAATGGCGCTTACCAAACTATACTGACCCAAACCATTCCTTATTTGCAGCGAGTGAACATTACCGCCGAGCACTGCAATACACAAAGCTCGTCAGCTACCGGCGTTATCACTGGCTTTTCTGCGGGCGTAGATTCGTTTTGCACCATTACCGACTACTTTTCAGATAGCCCCCCTAAAGCGCTCAAGGTTACTCATCTACTTTACAATAATGTGGGTTCTCACGGGCCGGGAGAAGAGCGCCTATTTCGCGAACGCTACCAACAATTAAAAGAAACAGCCGATACTTGGCAGCTTCCGTTCATTACTGTTAACTCAAATATGAATGACTTCTATGGCCGTAGTTTGGATTTTCAGTTAACTCACACTCTGCGAAATGCCGCTATCCCGATGTTGTTTCAACAATTCATTGGCCACTTTTTATATTCATCCGCCTACAGCTATCAAGATTTATTTGTTGGCGAGAGCTACGACATGGCATATAGCGACGCTTTTAGTATGCCGCTCTTGGCTACTGAAAGCTTGCAATGTCACTCGGTGGGTAGCGAGCACTCGCGCGTAGAAAAAACCCTGCGTATTAGTAGCAACCCAGATTCGTACAAAGTATTAGATGTTTGCGTGAAAGGTGATAGAGCGGGCAATTGCTCACACTGCGATAAGTGTTTACGCACCCTACTGACCTTAGATTTGGCCGGTAAACTTGAGCTATATAAAGACAACTTTGACTTAGAGGTTTACCAGCAACACAAGCAAGCATTCATTAATGAAGTTCTAATTAGCAAGGACCCACTGCTAAAAGAAATAGTGGTTTGGGCTAAACAGCAGGGATATCGCTTTGCTGCTCATCACTACCTTTCGGCCACTATGTTGTTCCTCAAGCGTTCACCGGCCAAAGTCTTTTTGCTATTTAAAAACCAGCTAAAAAAACTGTTGTCTAGCTTAGGTTTATATCACCCCAAGCAATACCACTAATTTGTTCCTCTCGAGCCAAAAGCCTTAACATGACCAAAGATTCCAAGCTAAAAAATCAAGTTCTATCTTCCTTAAAATGGGTAGCCATGGGGAAAATTGTTACCCAAATACTGCGCTGGGCTATGACATTTTGGGTCATTCGCTTATTAAGCCCAGACGACTATGGCCTGGTTGCTATGTCAGACGTACTGTTTGGTTTTCTTAACTTATTACTAGGCTCCCTATTTGCTTCGTCAATTATTCAAGAGAAGAACTTAACTAAGCAGAGTTTAAAGCAGTTATTTGGCGCTATTATTGTTAGCCACCTTGGCTTTTTCGCGCTGCAGTATTCCTTGGCTGATGTGGCCGGCAGCTACTATAAATCAGACATAGTAAGCCAAATTTTAAAAGTGAATGCTTGGTGTTTTATTATCTTAGCTTTAGAAGTGATTCCTGCCGCCTTACTAGCTAAGAACATGGAGTTTAAGCGAGTATCGATTATTGCCGCTATCTCCAATATCGTAGCGGCAGTGTCAACCTTAGTGATGGCTTATTTAGGCTATGGATTTTGGTCTTTGGTCATTGGCGAAATAATCTTTATTGGCTTGCGAGCCGCGCTGACCTTTGCAGCCAAACCGATTGATTTTCTACCTAGCTTTAAGATAAACGATATAACCGCCATGCTTAAATTTGGCGGTATGTTGTCTATTCAATCAGTATTGTTTTATGTATTCATGCATATGGATGTAGCGATTGCCGGTAGGATAATGACGCCAACCGAGGTAGGCCTGTATGCCATTGGCTTGCAAGTAGCGCTAATGCCGCAGAAGAAAATCATGCCCTTACTTCGACAAGTGGCCTTCCCTGCATTTTCTCAAATACAAGATCAACCAAAGCTCATCGCCAACTATGTGCTGAAGGCACAGCGTTTATGCATTAGCTTAACCTTGCCCATTTTTTGGGGCTTGGCTTCAGTCACCGATTTGGTGATTCCGCTGCTACTCGGCGAAAAATGGTTAGGCGCAGTAATACCAACCACCATTATGTTAATGATTATGCCACTTCGCTTCAGTGAAGAGTTATTTAACCCCGCTCTAAAAAGCTTAAAGAAAGTGAACCACATGCTGGTGAACTTATGCTTTATGGTGGTGATCATGTTTATAAGCATAATGGTCGCAGCTCGCTATGGTGCAACCGGCTTAGCTTTAGCGTGGTTGTGTGGATTTCCGATTGCCTACTTAATCGTAGCTTGGCGAAATAGCCAAACCTTAAATACGCAGTTCAGCCAATTTGTTAAGTTGCTGTTAGCCCCAATGCTATCGGGCGCAGCAATGTTTGCGGTGGTTTATGGTGCTAAATCATTTATTGAAGCAGACATCGTAGTGGCGTTGCTGCTGCAAATCACTTTGGGTGGGATAACTTACTTGGGCTTGATGCTGCTATTAGATAGGGCTTCGATTAAAGAAGTACTTAGCATGCTTAAACGTAACGGCTAAAGTCTGTTGCACTTCTGCGGTTAAGTACAACAGACCCAGCATAGGGTATGTTACTTCGAGCCCCGCAGCGGGCTCAGCGCTGCTTTAATAAGCGCTTTTATCATTAGCCAAACGGTAGCACCAGAAAACTTCAAGCTTAAAGACTGAGACAATGCTTTAAAGGCAGCAAAGCATTGCTCATTCCATAATAAGTCTTTCCCCCAATCTAGGTAGATCTTGGCCTTCACTTTACCAACCAGATCCCCCCAACTGGCGCTATTACTACCTTGTCGAGCTAAGAACGCATCTACAACATCAAGGTTGTCTTGATAAGACGATAACAAACTGCCTAAGCTTCCCTCTATATCGGCTTTCCACACTAAGCTTGTTTGCAATAAACCAATTAGCCCTTGCTCTGCAATACGCAGGTACAGGTCTATATCCTCAGCGGTTTTTAAGCTTTCATCAAACAACCCCACCTTATTAAGCACTTCTCGGCGCACCATAAATGAAGATGTCACCAAATAAGGATGTAAAAAGACTTGCTGTAAGTCCTTAGAGACTAGCTCCGGAGCTTGCTCACTTTGTTGGTTGAGGGTTTCTTCATCAGCCTTGTAGGATGTCTCGGTATAACAGGCCACCCAGTCGGGCTGAGCACGCATAGCGTTAACTTGATCCATCAACTTCTGTGGACGCCATAAGTCATCAGAATCGAGAAAGGCAACAAACTCTCCTGTTGCCGCTTGAATACCGGTATTTCTTGCCTTAGACGCGCCACCATTTTGCTGGCTAATTAACTGTATCTTTGCCTGATACTTTTCCAAGCTCGCAACGGTATCATCTTTAGATCCATCATCTACAACAATGATCTCATAATCATCAAAGCTTTGCGCCAAGATAGACTCGATGGCTTTGTCGATAAAAGCCGCCGAGTTATAGGCAGGAATGATAATGCTGACTGCAACTGTCATCGCTTATACCCTCCTGATTAGCTACGCCTGTAAAGCGTCTAAGCTTTGATTAAGTCTAAGAATCAACTGGTTCTGGATAGCCTCACCACTTAACTCCCCTTGGGCACTATTAGCAATAGCACTCAGTTGAGAACAAACGTCAGAACGAACCTTAGCGCTCGAGTTGCGCGGCTTGGGTTTATACCAACTTTTGCCAAAACCGACACTTTGTAGTTGGCGCTTCACTTCATCTTTAATGGCATTAACCGAGCTCGTGCCTGCACTATAAAAATAGTTAGGCACACTTTCAGGTTGATACTGCATATCCACCGTTGATAGCCAATCCTGCCATTTAACCTGATTGACATGGTCACCCAAGATAACCGCCTTCCAAGGAAGGCGTAGCGCATCGGCAACAATAGCACCGTGCATCGCTTCTGTTAGCATCAATCGGCATTGCGCCATCTCTGCAAACACCTTGTCTACCGACCACTCAGGAGAAATAAACCTAAAGCCACAAGCTTCGGCAATATTCTCCCAGTCGGCACTACGACAACTCAAGTAATGCGGCATAAAGCCAATATCACCGTTTTCTTTATGAGTCGGCTCCATCACATTGCGCAGTAATAAGGCTGAATCTGTCACAACGGTACTAGGGTCAAGATCTAAAGCTTTAGCACTGTATGGTCCACGAACAGCGTGAACCTTCCACTTATCGGTAACCGCTGGCAGTTGACCATAGCCCACACCAGAGCCAACAATGTGTAAGGTTTTGTCATTGGGTAACCGGTGGTTCAACAAAGTACCAATGCCCACCAGCAACTCTGAAGAATCGTCATTAAAAAAGTCAGGAAGTAACTTGGGCCATAACCATGGGTTAAGGTCATCACCAAAATTGCCCACTTCATCCTTGTAGTAAAATAATTGCATTTTTAACCTAGTTAATCCTTTGCCTTCGGCCGTGTTCAGCCGAGTTATTCAATTTGTGGTGGCTATAAACCAACCTTTAAGGTCATGTAAACAGCAACGATTACCGCCCAGCTATAACCCATACATCGCCAAACCATTTTGGCTGAAAACATTTCTTCTAAATCTGGGCGCAACTTCATCAAGCGTAAATGACTAGCGGTTTGCATCCCCATAAAAATAAACATCAGCAGAGTGAACTGACGACTTAAGAAAAAGGCTGTCACCATAAAACCAATCATCGAATAAAATAACGCTTTATTCAGGTTAGCTTCTTCTTTGTACTGTTCTGATTTCTCTTCACTCACTTCTAAGTCTTGCGGATCATCATCGTTGGGATAACGATTGAATCGCTTCAAGATCGCGTAACCCACCAGCATATTAAGAATTAGCGCACCGCCCCACAGGCTGTAGCCAGGTACACCTAATTCCGCTGCCACATGCACATAGGAGTTATGGGCCACTTTGCCGTGATGATCCATAAAGTTACCCATACCTACCCCAAAAACAGGGTTATGGATAAGCATTTGAATGCCATCGTACCAAGCGTCTAAGCGCCCAGCAGCAGAGGACTCTGTCGAAGATAAGCCACCAAACGATGCCAATAAGGTAGCAGCAATTGGCGCGCTTAAACATGCAAATAAAATAAGCCGCGCACCAGCATTACTAATGAGGAAATACAGACCAATTACTGCAACAGAGCCCAGCAATGTGCCCCGAGACCCGGTCATATATACGCCGTAGCCAAACGCCACTAAAATAGCCAGCATTGCTATTTTTACAACCGCACCACCTCGACCAAAAAAGTAAGCGACAAAAGGCATATTCATTACCAAGAACATACCTAAATCGTTAGGGTCACTAAAGAATCCGAGGTAAGTGATGCGCATCTCTTCACGGCCAACAGTAATACTATCGCCAATGCCAATGCCATACTTTCCGTTAAATGAGGCTTGTTGAATATGTCCGTTGTATACCATCACCAAGGCTGCAGCGATGCATATATACATGAGTAAGCGCTGCCTACCTGGGGTAGCGATTAACGCGCTGTAAAGGAAAAAAGGAATAATGGAGCTTACAAATAGGCGTTGCGCCTGAAAAATCCCCCCGGTGCCCCAACCATTTAAAAATGCCGACATCATAATCAATGGCACTAAGCCCAGTAACAAATAGTGTTGAGGCTGCAGCTTTATTGGTCTTAAGGTAATCAAAGTAAAGCCAAAGGAAAGAATGGCAAATACCTTAATGATGATGAAATTAGCCGTTGATAGCGAAAATTCATGCGGCCGAATCAGCACCGCAATGCTGTATAGGCAAAGGAAAAAGAAAGCCAAAGGTGCTGTTTTTTCCTTAATGGGTAAAGGCCTTCTACCTAGCGGTGTTACGTCTGCCGCTAAAGGATTTTGTCGACGAGCTTGAATAGTCTGATCCTCCATGGGGAATTAATCAGCGACATATTAACCAAGTTGGTTTCGTCACATGAAAACTTTGCTTTATAGCTTTGCGCGGTGGCGCCCATCATAAAGTCATAAAGCACAGCTTTGCTGTTTAAAATACTCCATACATGAAGTGCGAATCCGGGTGAACATTGCGAAAACTGTTTTTCATCCCAGCCAGATTGATAAAAATGTAACTTCTGCTGTTCTAGCAAATAGAAGTTTAATGCTAAAGGCTGCTGCTTAATAAACACACCACTCATAGCGACTGAATCAGGGTGCTGCTGGCGAAACTGCTGATGAAATTGGCTAAAACGCTGATCGGAAAATGCACCAAGCTTGCCTTTGTTTTGCCACCTCGTCTGATGAAACGCCACCAAGCTTGGCCAATACTGTTCAATTTCAGAGCTTGTTAACCATCTAAACTCTGCCCCTTTCTCAGCTAAAGCTTTATCGGCTCTGCGCCACTGCGAGCGAGCATTGCGGCTAAGCTGCTTTATAGACCACGGCTTTACTTCTAAAGAATAACGTCGGGCTTCGGCAAGCTGAATGTTAGGCACATTGTTAAACAATTGATGCAGAAAGCTTTGCTCTATTACCGCGCGAGCAAAAAATACATCAAAGCTAATCTTAGACAGCCAAGCTATCAGAACCTTTGAGGCCTCTGCCTGATAGTCTTGATTTAGCAGTACATCAGGGTACTCAGATGCTACCTCCGCGTGCTCAGGTTCTCCCTGACCAAGTAAAAATAGCTGTTTTATCCCCAACAGCTTAGCGCTGCGCCGTGTGTAAAAAGGCGCTAACACCACCAACTTTTCATTGGCAAACCCAGCCATACAATAAAGCTCACAGTGCTTGTCCCAAAACTGATTAGTCCAATGTACTAACCAACCAGGACAGTTAAACATGTCTGCTTGGCATAACTGACTAAGGGCCTGCCACTGCTCTTGTAGAGCAACAAGTTGGTCTAGTGAGCGAATTTCACGCCACTGTAAAGTATCGGCATCTCTCATTTAGATATGCTAAACAACCTCAGCAAATGGCTAAAAAAGAAACCAGCATCAAGCTTACTGCTGGTTTCCACTACTTAATCTTTTCTTCCTTAAAAAGATCTTCAGCGCTGTCAATCTACAGCTTTAGTTCGCTTTAGATTGCTCAATATACCAAGGCATGGCGATAGCTAAACCCTGACCAATAGTGAACTCTGGCGCATACCCCAACAATTGCTCAGCTTTACTAATGTCAGCGCGCGAATGACGTACATCACCAGCCCGAAAATCGCGATACTCCGGCTTGGCAGAGCGCACAACCCCGTACTTAGATAGGTTTTCACACAGTAAGTCATAGAGTTGAGTTAAGCTGGTTTGGTCATTCAGAGCTACATTGAATACTTCACTGCTTTCTAAGCCAGCTGTTGCAGCCAAAATGTTCATTTGCACCACATTGTCAATGAAGCAAAAGTCTCGGCTGGTTTCGCCATCGCCATTAATAAATACCTGCTCTTCGTCAATCAGTGCAGATGTCCACTTAGGAATAACCGCCGCATATGCGCCATTGGGATCTTGACGAGGGCCAAACACGTTAAAGTAACGCAAACCAATAGATGGGAAATTGTAAGTACGTTGAAATACTGAACTATAGAGCTCGTTAACATACTTGGTCACGGCATAAGGCGATAACGGATTGCCAATTTTATCTTCTACTTTAGGTAAATCTGGGTGATCGCCATAAGTTGAACTAGACGCAGCATAAACAAAGGCAGATACCTGTTGCTCTTTAGCTGCCTGCAACATATTCAAGTAACCAGAAATGTTTACTTCATTGGTGGTAATAGGGTCATTTATCGAGCGAGGAACCGAGCCAAGGGCTGCTTGGTGCAACACAAAATCAGCACCAGATAGAAACTCCTGACAAGTTGCTTGGTCTCGAATGTCGCCTTCTACAAAGCGAAATTGCTGCCATTGTTGCTCACTGACCAAACCTTTTACTTCGTCTAAGTTATGCTGATGCCCTGTGGCAAAGTTATCTAAGCCAATTACCTTTTGGTTTAACTTTAATAAGGCTTCTAATAAGTTAGAGCCAATAAAACCCGCCACACCAGTAATTGCCCATACTTTAGGCTCTGCTTTTAGTTGCTCACAAACTTGTTGAAAACGCTGCACGGTATCAGTCCCCATTACAAACGCAAATCACTGGCGCCAACTGGCAATAGATATTTAAGGTCGTAAAGTACGTGGTCTTTTTTACCAAAGGCACGTATTTGTTCTACTGACATATCTTTAAACTGCTGGTGAGCAACAGCTAAAATGATTGCGTCGTAATTACCAGCCTGTGGGCTTTCTACTAAATCAATACCGTACTCTTCATGACATTCTTCTTTGTCTGCCCATGGGTCGTAAGTGTCGACTTGAACACCGTAATCTGCAAACTCGTGAACAATATCGATAACTTTGGTATTTCGAATATCAGGGCAATTTTCTTTAAAGGTTAAACCTAAAATCAAAATCTTACTTTCTACTACCGAGATATTACGTTTCACCATTGACTTAATACACTGTGATACAACATAACGACCCATATTGTCGTTAATTCTTCGACCTGCAAGAATCACTTCCGGGCGGTAACCAATAGACTCAGCTTTATGCGTTAAGTAGTAAGGGTCGACACCAATACAGTGACCACCAACTAAGCCAGGGCGGAATGGTAAGAAGTTCCACTTAGTGCCGGCGGCTTCTAGTACTGCTTCGGTATCAATATCTAATCGATTAAAGATGAGCGCTAATTCGTTGATAAGCGCGATATTTACGTCACGCTGAGTATTCTCAATAACTTTAGCCGCTTCTGCCACTTTAATGCTGCTAGCTTTGTGGGTGCCCACTACTACTATTTCAGCGTAAAGATCATCGACGATAGTGGCGATTTCTGGGGTTGAGCCAGAGGTAATTTTTTTAATTGTAGAAACACGGTGAGTCTTATCGCCTGGATTGATACGTTCAGGGCTGTAACCAACATAGAAGTCACTATTAAACTTAAGGCCCGAGTTCTTCTCTAAAACAGGCACACATTGCTCTTCGGTTGCACCTGGATACACCGTAGATTCGTAAATAACAATGTCATTAGGTTTAAGTACTTTAGCAACTGTTTCGCTGGCGCGTACCAAAGGTGTTAGATCTGGCTGTTTATGCTCAGTAATTGGAGTAGGAACGGTCACAATGAACACGTTACATTTTGCTAAGTCTTCAATGTTGCAGCTGTAAGACATATTGCCAGCAACGTCTTGTAGCTCTTGATTACTAACCTCTTGGGTAAGGTCTTCACCTTGCTGAAGCTCAGTCACTCGTCCTTGATTAATATCAAAACCAACCACACTGCGTTTTTTAGCAAACTCTACAGCCAACGGCAGGCCAACATAACCTAAACCAATTACGGCAATACTCACGTCCATGTATACATCCATTTAAATTTGAAAACAGTTTTCTAATGCTAATTAAACCGCATATTGGAACAGAAAGTAAGGGTCAAAATCCACATAAAAACAAAACACGCTACAAAGTAAGACATCGGGTTAATTAAGCTGTATTATTTTAATGTGATTTATCAATCCAACAAACAGGGAATAATATGAGTAATCATAGGTTTGGAATGAAGAAAATTCTGGCAGTTAGTGCCTTAACCATCGCATTAACTGCCTGTGGTGGGGACACCGCAGAACAGCACTTATCTAAGGCTACCGAATACTTAGCAAAAAATGATCAGAACGCTGCAATCATCGAACTAAAAAATGCCATAAAAAAAGATGCCTCATTGGCACAGGCACGCTTGAATTTGGGTGAAATTTACCTAGAACGTGGTAACTATCCAGCAGCAGAAAAAGAGCTACTTAGAGCCTTAGACTTAAACGCTGAAAAACAGCAACTCATTCCCCTACTAGCTAGAACCTATTTAAATCAAAATGAGCCTGAAAAGATAGGCGAATTGATTACTCAAAATAGACCCTTTGAGGCTGAGCTAGAAACCGAATTACTGGCAATCCACGCCCTTTCGCTATTTAGAAATGGGCAATTTGATCCGGCTAAAACCACCTTAAACCAGGCCCAAGAGCTTGGTTTTGAAGGCACCTACTCGCGGATGGTAAAAGCCAGTATCTCAGCAGCAGATCAACAATTTGGGGCTGCCAACGAAACACTGGAACAGCTAAGCCAAGAAGTACCAGACAATACCGATGTATGGCTGCTAAAAGGCCACCTTGCGTCTATGTCTAATGACACAGAAGTAGCAGTAGAGTCATACAGCAAAGCGGTGGAACTGGCTCCAGATGCTGCTCAGTTCACTTTGTATTTGGCACAAGCTTTAGTAAAAAATAAGCAATTTAGCGAAGCGGAGAAATACTTAGACAGTATTTTGAAAATCGCACCAAACCACATGCTTAGCAATCAACTTAAAGCTTATGTACGTTTTCAAGATGAAGATTTTGAGAATGCATTTACCTTATCAACTAAAGCCTTGCAAAGTGGTTCTCATAACACTGCTACCCAAATTGTTGCGGGTATCTCTGCTTACAAATTACAAAAGTACGAACAAGCCTTAACTCAACTAGAACGAGTGATTACTAAAGATCCTCAGAATGCCCTGGCACAACGTTTATACGTAACCACTCAATTTAGAATTGGCCAATTAGATAACGCCTTCAATCAGCTTAACCAAGCATCGGTTGCTGAGGGCCAAGACAGCGACTTCTTAAGCACAGTGAGCATGCAGCTCAACCGTTTAGGTCGCACCGAAGAAGCAGTACAAATTGCCGAAAAAGCTGCAAGTTCAGGCGGCTTATCAGAAAAGGCCAAACTGGGTTTACTTAAGCTTAAACAAAATGATTTAGATGGAATTGGCATACTCGAAGAGGTGCTAGCTGAAGATCCTGCTCATGCCCAAGCATTTTTAGGTTTACAGACTCATTACTTCCGCCAAGGAAAAGCTGATGAAGTGCTAAAGTCTCTGGATAGCTGGATAGATGCTCACCCAGAAGATCAAAGTGTAAAACTATTTAAAGGTGCCATTCTTGAGCAGCAAGAGCGCTATGATGAAGCTCTCGCAGCTTATCAATCAATATTAAAAGACCAACCTGATGACCTAGCAGCAAAACTATTTAGCTCATCGGTTTATGTGCAAAAAGGCGAAGTAGAAAAAGCCTATGAGATAACCTACGAGGTTAAAACCGAGCAGCCCGAAAACTTACGTGTTTTTGAGTTTCTAATGAGTCACGCTTCTCAGATAGAAAAGACTGAGGAGGTAAAGGCACTTCTTGATAAACAACTTGCCGAGGCTCCAGATTCTTCATTGTTGAAAGAACAGTTAGGCCGATACTATTTATTTACCCGAGAATTTCCTAAAGCCATTGAATCTTTTGAGCAAATTGATGCTTTAACCCGTGAAGACAGAGTTTGGCAATTGATCGGTGATTTGTACCTAGAAACGGATAATCAAGAGAAGGCCATTTTAAGTTATCAAGCTTGGCTAGAAAACTCTCCTCTCTCGCTACCGGCGTATGTTAAGAACATCAACATCTTAGAATCTTCTGGTAACTTGAAAGAAGCCGTAGCCTTAAGCAATAGAGCAGTAAAACTATATAAAAACAACCAACGTTTACTGTTTGTTCATTCTGTATTGCAGTTAAAAGCGGGTGATGCCGTAGCCAGCCAAGATGCCCTAAACAACCTTGATGCAAATCAAATGAACACACCAGCGGTTTTGCAGCAGCAAGGTTACATTTATTTAGTTCAAGAAAACTGGCCTGCGGCAACGGACACTTTCAATAAACTATATGAAGCTTATCCAAGTACCCAAACCGCCAACCTGTTAATCAAATCATACAAAGAAGCAGATAAAATCGAGCAAGCCGTTGCTTTCATTAGACAAGCTATCGATGTTCATGGCGAAGCGGCAAAACCTCTTCAACTGCAACTTGCAGAACTGCAAATGAAAGCTAACCCGCAGCAAGCAATTGAGGAGTACCAAGCGATCATTAAAGATCAGCCGGATAACTTTGTTGCCTGGAACAACCTCGCTTGGGTTTATCATGACTTAAACGAATTTGAAGTAGCCTTAACTTACGCCAAGCAAGCCCACGAACTAAAGCCGGATATACCACAGGTAAAAGACACCTACGGCTACATGTTACTTAAGTCAGGGAAAATAGTAGAAGCAACTAAAGCGCTTGAAGATAGTTACAAGCAAGATGCTAGTAATGAGGTAGGTTTGCATTTAGCAGAAGCACTAATTGCAAATAAGCAAACCAAAGAAGCTAAACAGCTACTCGATGGATTAATAAATATTGAGCCAGAGTTAGCCAATAAAAAAGCTGAACTAGAAGCTCAGCTAAATTAATCTATATAGCCCTAATAAGACTTTATTGGGGCAAATATAAACCTTTAGATTCACACCATTTATGGCTCTCTCGTAACGATATGTTCGGAGAGTCATTTTTATAGAAACTCGGTGAATACATTTTTTTAATATAGTCATCATTGTCATCATTGTTTCTTGCTGCTAGACAACCCTTCTCTACCTCTTTATCAATATTACGCATCAAGACTTGAAAGCCTACCGGTAACGTACGTGTAAGTGTTCCTGCACTAATGTAGTAAGGCGCACGTAAGCCATGATACTCAATAGCTGGACCAAGCTGCTCAAACTTAATGCCTAAAAAGCTCATACTTCTAGCAAGACGCGGCTCCATCATAACAAACGCGTGATGGGTGCCAGCTCGCACAGCTAGAGCGGCAATAGACAAATACAAACCAATAGCTAAAAAAGGAAAGCAACGTAACTCTTCCTCAGAATAGGTTTGCTCATTGATCGCACCAGAGGCAGCACCATCAAAGTTATCCGCTTTACGACGTCGGAATTGTGGGCGAACCGCTAAACGCGATATTTCACAAATTTCGCTTCTAGCAAATTGCGAAGGGTGATATTTAGCACCTTCAATAGCATTAGAACAAAACTTCTCGATGGGCAGTAACTCATCTTTACTAGAAGGAGATACTATTCGCACACAGCCTGCATAGTTGGTACTAGGTTTGTGCTCGATTAAACAAAAGCGAGAGTATTCATCAAACTCATCTTGTTCCATACCGTTTTCACGGACTGGCTCAAAATTAAGTTCCTCACAGTATACGTCATGACGAATTCGAAATGCTTCTTGTACGGTATCGGTTTTATAAGCAACTACCGGGCGAAGATACTCTGCAAAGTGCTGAGCAATTAGCTTAGCTTCTCGCTTAACCAATAACGAAATGCCACCTCTCACAACAGCCCCAAGATAAGGGATACTTGCTAGGTTTTTCACATGTTTGTTTCGGATCATAAAGCGCTCTCAAAGCTTCAAACTTTCTAAACATAACATTTAGATTTTAGAAACAATTTAGAATTATAAAAGGCAGGCTTGCAGAAAAAACAAAGCGCAGAACTAGGCTGCGCTTTGGATGTACAATGCTAAAACTTAGCGACTTTTAATTAAGCATTATGCGCGGCGACGAACAGCTGCCAAGCCTAATAGACCTAATCCAAAGATAGCTAATGTTCCTGGCTCTGATACTTGTGCAGCAGAGATAGCGAAACCAGCTTTCAATTCGTTAGTTTTATCTTCTTCTGTAAGGAAGCCAATACAAGTTGCGTTTGGTCCACAATCAATATCACCTAATACTTCTAAACCTTGTAGGCGAGTAGTTAGGGTGTATACATAGTCATCGTAACCTGGAATTGGTAGTACGAAGCTATTTGTTAAGTAAATGTCATCACCCACTTCTGTGTATGTAACATCTGGACCCAACACGATAGTGAATAAGTCAGAACAGCCTTCTTGGTTAATACCGGCTTGTCCTACCAACTGAGTTGGCTCGTACTTACAAACATTGTTAGTTGGTGTGTTGTAGGTTTCTTCAAAAATCACACCGAACTGAAGTACAGGTGCTGGAGCTAATGGGAAAGCAACAGGTGCTGTAGGTGCAAGGAACAAACCATCAAACAATGTAGCTGCTACTAGAGTATCACCAGTTACACCCCAGTTTTCGTGTACAAGGCCAGTACCTTCTGAAAATGCTAGAGCACCAACACCATCTACAACACTGGTAGTCACAGTACCTGATTTAGAATCTTCAATATTCAAAGCACTTTTCTTAAGATCTGGGTTTTCAGCAGCGTACGGGTCACCCCAAGCAAGAGACTTAGGAAGCTCGCCACCAAAAAGTGGGTCAAAATCATCTAAAGTTTCGCCAGTTGCATCAATACCCGTTGGGTCAATTGAACCAGCATCAGAAGTCCACTGATCGAAACCAGCTTCGTTTAGGTAATCCCAGTCAGTGATAAGAGCAGCGTTAGCAGAGATGCTTGCAAAACCTAAGCTAGCCGCCAAGCATGTAAGTTTTAATTTGTTCATGTCACCCATCCATTTGGTCAGTACGATTCGAAATACAAGTCATACAAAGCAATCTAGGTGCCAACTTTAAAAAACCTTTAAAAGCAGTAGCTTAAGAAATAACCAAATCATTGAAGTAAATAGGATGTAAAAATTACTGACACAAAAACCCATTATGTTTACCACCGTAAAAGATCCTTAAGATCCTTAAGATCCTTAAGATCCTTGTTCTAAAGCTTAATGTATGAAGATTACCCTTACTAAATCCAATTAACGATTTACCTTGGACCAACAAACAACATTCTGCTGTTAAGTTGCTAAGCACTATAAAGGTAGATGAGAAAGCAGAACCTTCGAACAAGACAGTTACGATTGAGAATTTGAGCTTTGGAAGTGAGAGTTTCTTGAAGGAAATAAAAAATTACTGCTGCGAAAGCGCAGCAGTAATTATATAAGAGCAGCTAATTAAGCGCGGCGACGAACAGAAGCCAAACCTAGCAAACCTAAGCCAAAGATAGCTAAAGTACCTGGCTCAGTTACTTGAGCAGCAGAAATAGCGAAAGCTGCCTTTAATTCGTTCTTCTGGTTTTCTTCAGTTAAGAAACCAATACATGTAGAGTCAGGACCACAATCTAGATTATCTAATACAGTTAAGCCTTGAAGACGAGTAGTTAAGGTATACACGTAATCGTCAAAACCAGGAATTGGTAGAATGAAGCTGTTTTGAAGGTAGATATCGTCACCAACTTCAGTAAACGTAACTCCGTCATCTAGTACCAATGTGAATAAGTCAGCACAACCAGCTTCATTAATGCCAGCTTCACCTACTTTAGTATCACCGTATTTACAGGTGTCATTAGTAGGAGTGTTGTACGTTTCTTCAAACAATACATCAAACTCAAGAACCGGCGCAGGAAGTGCAGGGCCAACAAAAGGAGCTAGAGGTTGCAGAAACAAGCCATCAAACAAAACTGCTGAAGACAAAGTATTGCCAGTTACACCCCAGTTTTCATGGGTAAGGCCTGTACCTGTTACGAAATCCAATGCACCAACACCGTCAACTACACTTGTACTTACTTGACCAGACTGAGCGTCGTCAATCTCAAGTGAACTTTTGATAAGTTGAGGATTTACAGCGCCGTATGGTGTACCCCATGCAAGGCTTTTAGGTAACTCACCACCAAAAAGAGGATCAAACTCATCGGCTGTTGCGCCGCCGGTATCAATACCTAGTTGGCCAGCGTTTGAACTCCACTCTTTAAAACCCGCATCATTCGAGTAATTCCATTCAGTGATTAGTTCAGCGTTAGCAGAAATACTTGCAAATCCTAGGCCTGCAGCCAAGCAAGTAAGTTTCAATTTGTTCATTTCACCCATCCAATTTGGTAATAGCGTTTAGATATAAAGACCGTGCATAAAGCAAAACTCGGGCCAAATATAATTAATCAATATTAACAAATAGTTATACTCTAAAAACAAATAAATCAATTATGATGTGTAAAACTTACTGACATAAAAAACGCTCAGCTTTCTTCTTTTAAAACTATCTTTTTGGCTATCTTAAATACCATTCGCTGCAAGGGATTACGATTACCCATTGGTCGCCACGTTTTCTTAAATCGATTTCGATAAGCATCAAAATGTAAACCGTAAGGTGCGGTAATTAGATCTCCACGATTAAGTAGGATTTTTAAAACATACGTACCCGCTATACCACCACACATCTTCACCGCCATAGGCATCGATGGTCCTTTTTTAGCGTGAAAATCTGCTCGACTAGGGTCAACTAGATAAGGGCGCTGCAACATTGCGGGGGATAAACCAATTAAGAACTTAATATATTGCTCGTTTTCACTAGTGGCATCTTCAAATCGAAAATACTCTTCGTAATTCATACTGCCAGGCATAAAACACAAAAATGCACAGCCCATACCTAACGGGGCAGCAGTAACTAAGGGGATCTTTTTCTCTAAACACTTTTGAAAGACCAACTTTCGCGCAGCCAAGGCAAAAAAGTCTAGGCTATCTACATATACGTCCACACCTTCAAGGAACTCATCAACATTGTGCTCAAAAATACCTTCAGGGAAGGACTTCACCTCCGCTTCAGGGTTTATATCTAAGCAGATGTTTTCCATTACTTTTACTTTGTCTTGGCCAACGGTAGACATAAACGCGCCAGCTTGACGATTAAAGTTGTGAACTTCATATTCATCAAAATCAGAAATGTGAAACTTGCCAACCCCCAAGCGCGCCAAGGTAACAATGTGCTCACTGCCAACGCCCCCGGCCCCCGCCATTGCAACACGCTTTCCACGTAACACCTGTTGCTCTGCTTCCGTTACCCAACCGATATTCCGAGAAAACGCATCTTCGTAATTAAAACTCATAACTAGTTAGCCTTATAAGATTGACGACATCCATTCGCCTGCATATAACCACGAACAACATAGCAACTTGCTCTAATGCATAGTAAAAATTAAGATTAAAAGGTCATTCAAGGAAGAATATAGTATGAAACTCGCCTTCATCGTAATCCTAGCCTCTTTTTCATCTCTGTTTAGTGTAGAAGCTTCCAGCGCACTTGCAGACACTATAGAAAAAATCAAACCGTCTGTTGTAGGAATTGGCACCTACAATAAACTAAATTCTCCTAGAGCCAGCTTGCGCGGTACCGGATTTGTTGTTGGCTCTCACCTTATCGCCACCAATGCACATGTGATCCCAAAAAGCCTAAACCAACAACAAAACGAAAAGTTAGTTGTATTTGTTGGCCAAGGTCGCTCGCCAGAACTACGTATTGCCAGCGTAGTTGCTAGCATTGAACAACACGATTTAGCCATACTAAAAATTGAAGGCAAAGCCCTAAAACCGCTAATGCTTTCAAACCAGAAAGTTCACGAAGGAGAACTATATGCCTTCACGGGCTTCCCAATAGGTGCTGTATTAGGCCTATATCCAGTTACGCACCGCGGGATTATCTCAAGTATTACACCCGTGGTTATACCGGCGAGAAATGCCAGCGAACTAAACCTTGCTCAATTAAAACGTCTCAAATCACCCTATAATATTTATCAACTTGATGCCACTGCCTATCCTGGTAATAGTGGCAGCCCCCTCTATCACCCAGAAACAGGCGAAGTTATCGCTATCATCAATAAAGTTTTTGTCAAAACGACCAAAGAAGCCGTGTTGGCTGACCCAAGCGCGATCAGTTATGCCATTCCGGTAATTCATCTAAAGCAACTTCTCAGCAGCCTGAAGTAGTGTTTTGAAAACTTACGGATACAAAAAAGCCCTTATAAGTAAGGGCTTAATTAGTATTCGTACACTTCTAAGAAATCCTGTTTTTAGAACGGGATATCATCATCAAAGTCCATAGGAGGCTCATTAAACTGCTGAGTTGCCTGCTGTGGAGCTTGTTGAGGTGCCGGAGCTGGTTTAGGCTGTTGCTGATAACCACCTTGCTGAGGCGCTTGCTGCTGCGGAGCTTGTTGCTGGAAACCACCTTGCTGAGCAGGGGCTGCTTGAGGCGCAGCTTGTTGCTGTTGGCCGCCCCAGTTACCTTGTTGCTGCGGGGCACCACCACCCATGTTTTGCCCTTGCCCACCACCTTGACGTCCACCTAGCATTTGCATCACGCCATTAAAGCCCTGCACAACCACTTCGGTAGAGTAGCGATCTTGGCCACTTTGGTCTTGCCACTTACGTGTTTGTAATTGACCTTCAATGTATACTTGCGAACCTTTTTTAAGGTACTCGCCTGCAACTTCGGCTAACTTGCCAAACAACACTACACGGTGCCATTCAGTACGCTCTTTTTGTTCACCACTTTGCTTGTCTCTCCAGCTTTCTGAAGTTGCAATAGTAATATTGGCGACGGCCCCTCCGTTTGGCATAAAACGAACTTCAGGATCTTGTCCTAAGTTACCAACCAAAATTACTTTATTAATGCCCCGAGTGGCCATGTATATCGCTCCTATGTTCTATCTGTTGTGGCGAGGAAGACCCGCTATCATACTAGGCTGCACGCACCAAATCCAATGCTCTAGCCAATTCAAATTCTTTTGTTTTAACTTTAAGGTAAACAGTATTGTCACTTGCAATAACAACTGCTTCTACAACCCCAGGTAAAACCTGCAGTTTTTCTAAAATGCTAGCAGGTTGATCGGGAGATGATATCGTTAATGAATAACTTTTTATGCCACTTTGCGCACGCAATCCTAAACTCACAACGATCCAAATAATCAATAGAGCAATAGCAAACCAACTTACTAAATTTGCCCCGCCAGCCGTGTACAAAACGCCAGCACTAGAGCCACCTATAAATGCCCCCAAAAACTGACTAGTAGAAAATACACCAAGTGCAGCGCCTTTGTTGCCCGGAGGGCACAAATTAGAAATTAGCGCTGGTAAACTGGCTTCCAAATAATTAAAGCCAACAAAAAACACTGCCAAAATTACTCCCAACACCCAAACCGAGGAACCGTTAATCAATAACAAAGCGTTGGCAAATAACAACAAACTAATAGCAAATATGAAGAAAGCACGCTGCTGATTACGCTTCGCTGCAATGATCAACAAGGGCACCATCAATACAAAAGAAATAAGAACAGCTGGCAAATACACTTGCCAATGATTTTCGGCATTTAGGCCTGCGTCAAGCAAACGAAACGGCATTACAACAAACAAAGCGGTAAGCACTAAGTGTAAGGTAAACACCCCCCAATCTAAGCGCAGCAACTGAGGATGTTTAAGTAACTCAAGCATCTGTTTAGAGTTAGCACTTACTTCACCACTAGGTGCTTTAGAATCAGCACTTGGTACAGCAAATTGCACCACAAACATTGCGAACAGGGATAATACAGCAATCAACCAAAACAGACCCGACAAGCCAAGATAAGCAGAGAGAATGGGCCCTAAAACCAGTGAGGCAGCAAACGATAAACCAATGCTAACACCAATAAAGGCCATTACTTTCGCACGCTGGGTTTCTCGGCTTAAATCAGCAGCTAAGGCCATCACCGTGCTAGCGATAGCGCCCATGCCTTGCAAGGCACGCCCTAACGCGATGCCATAAATAGAATCAGCTGTAGCAGCCACTACTGAGCCAAACGCAAAAATACTTAATCCCAAGAAGATAATCGGCTTACGGCCAACTTTGTCGGACAACCAACCCATGGGGATTTGAAACATTGCCTGGGTTAAGCCATAGGCACCAATTGCGAAGCCCACCCACAAAGGCGAGAAGCCCACAAGTTCTTGGCCATAAACGGCTAATACTGGCATTAACATAAACAAACCGGCCATGCGCAAGGCAAATAACAAAGCCAATGAATAGGCTGCGCGCTTCTCTGTAGGGTTTAATCGTTCGTCTAGGTTCATAACCATCAAAAATACGTCATTAAAGAACCGGCAATGCTATCACAAGCAGCAAGCCGCAAACCAGCGCAAGATGGTCAGCAAGTAATAAGTAAGCGCTCGGCTTTTCAACGGCGCATTTCAATAAATTATGTGTAATACTGGGCGATTTAGTGCAGCAGTGAACAGCTAACAATGGACAGTATTGATATTCGTGGTGCCCGCACCCACAACCTTAAGAACATTTCACTGACCCTCCCTCGCGATAAGCTAATTGTTATCACTGGCTTGTCGGGATCTGGGAAATCTTCTCTCGCATTCGATACACTTTACGCAGAAGGTCAGCGACGCTATGTAGAGTCTCTTTCTGCTTATGCTCGCCAGTTCCTGTCATTAATGGAAAAGCCCGATGTTGATCATATCGAAGGTTTATCACCAGCTATTTCTATCGAGCAAAAATCAACATCTCACAACCCGCGCTCTACAGTGGGAACCATTACCGAAATTTACGACTATTTGCGCTTACTTTATGCTCGCGTCGGTGAGCCTCGCTGTCCTCATCATAACGAACCGCTAGCTGCACAAACCATTAGCCAAATGGTTGATAAAGTTTTTGAGGAGCCAGAAAATAGCAAGCTGATGTTGTTAGCCCCGATAATACGAGACCGCAAAGGCGAACATGTAAAAACTCTGGAAAACTTAGCGGCACAAGGTTTTATTCGGGCACGCATAGATGGAGAAGTGTGTGACTTAAGCGATCCTCCAGAGCTAGAGCTGCACAAAAAACACAATATTGAAGTGGTGATTGATCGCTTTAAAGTTCGCGCCAGTGAAGATTTAGCCCAACGTTTGGCCGAATCTTTTGAAACAGCCCTAGAGCTTGCCGAGGGCACTGCCATTTTAGTTGACATGGACAGCGGCGAAACTCGCCAACTGTTCTCGGCAAATTTTGCCTGCCCAATATGTGGCTACAGTATGACCGAACTAGAGCCAAGGATATTCTCCTTTAATAACCCAGCTGGGGCTTGCCAAACCTGTGATGGTTTAGGTGTGGATCAATTCTTCGACGATAAGAAGGTGATTGTAAATCCTGAGCTTAGTTTATCAGGCGGTGCCATCCGCGGTTGGGACAAACGCAACTTCTACTATTACCAAATGCTCAAGTCATTAGCGGCGCATTTCGAGTTTAACTTAGATATGGCCTTTCAAGACCTTAGCGACAAACACCAAAAAGTGATTTTGCATGGCTCGGGCCGCACCAGTATTGAGTTCAAATACATGAACGATCGCGGTGATGTTACCGTGCGCAAACACCCTTTTGAAGGGATCATTCCCAATATGCGTCGCCGCTATAAAGAAACCGAATCAAACGCGGTACGCGAAGAGTTGGCCAAATTCATTAGCAACCAAGAATGTCCAGGCTGTGGCGGCAGTCGGTTGCGCGAAGAAGCTCGCAATGTATTTATTGGTAGAACTAACCTTCCGGAAGTGAGCTGTAAGTCCATTGGCGAAGCCATGGACTTTTTTGAAGCGCTCAATCTAACAGGCCAACGAGCACAAATTGCCGACAAAATCCTAAAAGAGATTTGTGAGAGGCTTAAGTTTTTAATCAACGTGGGCCTCGATTACCTTTCGTTAGATCGCAGTGCCGACACATTATCTGGCGGCGAAGCGCAACGAATAAGACTCGCCAGCCAAATTGGCGCAGGTCTAGTCGGTGTTATGTATGTGCTCGACGAACCGTCTATCGGCTTACACCAACGCGATAACGAGCGCTTACTCGCCACTCTCAACCATCTACGTGATTTGGGCAATACCGTAATAGTGGTAGAACATGATGAAGATGCCATTCGAGCCGCAGACTATATCGTAGACATTGGCCCAGGCGCTGGTGTACATGGCGGAGAAGTTGTTGCTCAAGGTTCAATGCAACAAGTGATTGATACCCCAAGCTCACTTACTGGACAGTATTTATCTGGCAGTAAATCGATAGCAGTACCTAGCAAGCGACAAGAAGGCTCAGGCGATTACTTAAGCCTACTCGGCGCTAGTGGCAACAACCTCAAGAATGTAGATTTGCATATCCCACTAGGCCTGCTTACCTGTATAACAGGTGTATCGGGTAGCGGTAAATCTACCTTAATCAACGATACTTTATATAAAATTGCTCAAAAGGCGCTCAATGGTGCAGCTGGCGAAGATATCGCTCCACACAAATCGGTAAAAGGCCTCGATAAACTCGATAAAGTGGTTGATATAGACCAAAGCCCGATCGGCAGAACACCGCGTTCCAACCCCGCTACCTATACCGGGATCTTCACTCCTATTCGTGAATTATTCGCTGCAACGCAAGAAGCCCGTTCAAGAGGTTACAAACCCGGTCGCTTTAGCTTTAACGTAAAAGGTGGCCGCTGTGAAGCCTGCCAAGGAGACGGCGTTATTAAAGTAGAGATGCATTTTTTACCCGATGTGTATGTGCCCTGCGACGTATGTAAAAGCAAACGCTATAACCGCGAAACTTTAGAGATTAAGTATAAAGGCAAGAGTATTCATCAAATTCTGGAAATGACGGTAGAGGAAGCTCGCCCCTTCTTTGATGCTGTGCCAGCGATTGCCAGAAAATTGCAAACCTTGATTGATGTTGGCCTTACCTACATCAAGCTCGGTCAGTCGGCTACTACCTTATCGGGCGGCGAAGCTCAACGAGTTAAGCTCGCTCGCGAACTTAGCAAGCGCGATACAGGGCAAACCCTTTATATTCTTGATGAACCAACCACAGGCTTGCACTTTCATGATATTGAGTTGCTGTTAGAGGTTATTCATCGCTTACGTGACCATGGTAATACTATTGTTGTAATTGAACACAACCTAGATGTCGTTAAAACCGCAGATTGGATTGTCGATCTTGGGCCAGAAGGGGGCAAAGGTGGCGGAGAAATTCTAGTTGCTGGCACTCCGGAAGATATCGTTAGTGAACCGCGCTCACATACTGCCCGATTCTTAAAACCAATGCTAATAAATCAAAAATAAGGCCAAAAGCCAGATTATCAAGGATGTAACATGCTATCGAAGTTTAGCCTAGAGCGTACTTTTTTTTATGTATTTTCTGCAATGATGTTGCTAGGCATGCATTACTTTCAACACAACCAAGGTGGAACAGGCCTAGCCCTCCCTTTTAATTTGGTTATATGGTGCTTTGCTAGCATTCTCATCGGCCTTGGCCTTATTAAAGTGAGTCAATCGCAAACTTTGCGCTATAACAAAACACTTATCGGTTTAGCTATTTGTGCTTTGGGCTTATGGATCCCACTGTTTTATCCAAATGCTGAATTTGGCGCTTTTGCTTTAGACCGTTTAATCGGATTGGCAGCAGGTTTACTGCTTATCTTCTCCATTATTCAGCTCGAAATAAGCCAAAAGCAATGGCACCAAATGATGTACGTGATTGTTGCAGCAGTCTTAATCGAGAGCCTTTATGCATTAACCCAAATGCACCTATTAACAGAGGGTAATTGGGTCGGCTTTAATGTTAATTCAACCAGAGCTGCCGGCATTTTTCAGCAACCGAATGTATTAGGAACCTTTGTGCTGTTTGGCATTGCCATATCCGCTTGGTTGTTGTCACAACAAGCTATAAACAAAAAATGGCAGCTCTTACTTATACTTGTAACTAGCTTTGCAGCAACATGGGTATGTTTCTTAACAGGATCTAGGACAACAGTAGTAGCGTTGTTTCTAATACTCCCGCTAATGGCTCCTAACCTATTTAGAACTGCAAATTTATCGCACCTTAGATGGTGGCTAGTTAGTATTTTGTTGGGCGTTTTTGCACCTACGCTTCCCGAACTATTCAATTCTAACGAAGCAAGAGATGCCTTAGGAGGCGTAACAACAGCTTATAGAGTAACAATGCTTGAGGTTAGTTGGCAGCTGTTTAAGCAGCAACCGTTGCTAGGTTGGGGTTATGGTGCTTATGACGGTGTTTACCATGGGGCGCAAGCTTTACTTAATCAACAAAGCTTAATCGATGGTTATCATTTTAATGTAGCTCACCCCCATAACGAACTAGCTTATTGGGCGGTTGAAGGTGGACTTCTGCCAGTCACAGCTTTGTTCGCGATGGCTTTCCTAATAATAACGAGCATGCTCAAACAAAGCTGGGCTAAGGGATTATTTTATTTTGCAATATTGTTTCCTAGCCTACTTCACTGCATGACTGAACTGCCTTTTTATCACTCTGCGGTCTTATGGATTCTATTCTGCACATTAATCAGTCAGATCCTAAAAAATGAAGAAATTGTAGTCAAAACGTTCCCGGCTAAATTTGCCCCAAAGATATTTGGAGTTCTAATTCCATGCTTCACTATCGTGTTCATGGCAACTGGATTACAGGCCATCCATAAAATCACCCAATTTGAACGAACCGGTAGTACAAATGCAGCTTTGCTCGAAGAAGTGATCAATCCAGTACCCTTGCAAACTCGCTATGAATTCAACGCTATGTCATTTAGGTTAAACGCAGCTTTGTCTTTAGATCTCAAAGAAGAACTTAAAGGCTACCTAGCATGGTCAGAAAAGCTGTTAAAGAGGCAAGCCAGAACTGAACATTTTTATAATCGCTCAGTTGCTTTACGAGCCCTAGGCTTAAACGACCAAGCAAAAGCTAATGACAAACTGGCTAACGATATATATCCAAACTTTGAACGTGTATCCTATAAGCTTGTTTCAGCAACTAATGGCGGCGAGGAAACACTACGACAGTACTTGCTATGGAATAAAGCAGAGATTGAAAAGACTCCTTTACCACAACTATATATTCACCAGATTAACGCTTTGGTGAAGCTAGGTGATATTAAACCAGCTGTAGATATGCTTATAGAAGCACAACACAAACTCCCTGAAAAAATTAGTTTGAATAGTGTTCCGAGTTTAAAACCCTATATTAAGATTCAAACGCCTAGTTAAGTAAAAGCATAGGTGGTAAGCAAAACTAGTTTTGTTTACCACTAGCAGTTTTGTTCAAGCCAAATCATCCTCAGTTTACCGGTTGTAAGCTCGAAAACTCTTTTTAGTAAGAATTGCGCCAACGCCTCCTGCTCTCAGAATAATCATTAGTTCCACAGTCGTCGAAGAATCGGATACTCACTTCAACGGGAGTGAGCTTGGCCAGCTCCACCCAGAGTTGTTTGACTAATTCGAAAGTACCTTTCTAATCTAAGGTTTTAATAAGCCCTACAACTATCATGTAAGTCAGAATCTAAAGCCTGCTAGCAACAAGAGGGTTTTGTTATTTCGAATTTTGACCCAACCACACACCTAGTATACCTCCTAGAATCCAATACCTTAAGAAAAAGTCCCTCAACACTATCTGCATAGACTTAGACGATGAACACATGCGACCACTAAGTATCAACGAGTTAAGCAAGCGGGCGAGCCTTGCTAAAAAACACGCCAAACGTAATCACTGGTCGACCTTGTATGTACAAGAGGGTGATGTCTGTGATGCGCTAGGTTAGTGCTGTTGATGAATCTATAGAGGTTCGAGTGATTGGTATGCCTGGGCGACTAAACCGCAGGCAATAAAAAAGCCCTCGTCGTAAGACGAGGGCTTAGTATAGGAGCCTAGCGGTGGTCAGGTGCGCGCCATAGCTGCTTGTGCTTCAGCGGAACAAAACTGCGTTTTATCTTTAACCGCCTCCGCCCTACTTTTGAAAGCAGGCCACGCTAAACACAAACAAAAAGGGCTTCCCAATCGGGAAGCCCTTTTCGATAATGAGAGCCTGGCGGTGACCTACTTTCACATGGGGAAGCCCCACACTATCATCGGCGCAGTTGCGTTTCACTTCTGAGTTCGGCATGGAGTCAGGTGGGTCCACAACGCTATTGCCACCAGGCAAAAACTGTTGTCTTTAACATTCGAAAAAGCTGAAATACCTCATGAGCACTAACAAGTATTCATGGTTTCTAAATAAAGTATCTATAAGCAACACCCTTTAGGTGTTGTATGGTTAAGCCTCACGGGTAATTAGTACAAGTTAGCTCAATGCCTCACAGCACTTACACACCTTGCCTATCAACGTTGTAGTCTCCAACGGCCCTTCAGAGGACTTAAAGTCCTAGTGAGAATTAATCTCGAGGCCTGCTTCCCGCTTAGATGCTTTCAGCGGTTATCAGTTCCGAACGTAGCTACTGGGCAATGCTATTGGCATAACAACCCAAACACCAGCGGTTCGTCCACTCCGGTCCTCTCGTACTAGGAGCAGCTCCCCTCAATTCTCAAACGCCCACGGCAGATAGGGACCGAACTGTCTCACGACGTTCTAAACCCAGCTCGCGTACCACTTTAAATGGCGAACAGCCATACCCTTGGGACCGACTTCAGCCCCAGGATGTGATGAGCCGACATCGAGGTGCCAAACACCGCCGTCGATATGAACTCTTGGGCGGTATCAGCCTGTTATCCCCGGAGTACCTTTTATCCGTTGAGCGATGGCCCTTCCATACAGAACCACCGGATCACTATGACCTACTTTCGTACCTGCTCGACGTGTCTGTCTCGCAGTTAAGCTGGCTTATGCCATTGCACTAACCGTATGATGTCCGACCATACTTAGCCAACCTTCGTGCTCCTCCGTTACTCTTTGGGAGGAGACCGCCCCAGTCAAACTACCCACCAGACACTGTCCGCAATCCCGATAAGGGACCAACGTTAGAACATCAACACTACAAGGGTGGTATTTCAAGGTCGGCTCCACGTCATCTAGCGACAACGCTTCAAAGCCTCCCACCTATCCTACACATGTAGGGTCAATGTTCAGTGTCAAGCTGTAGTAAAGGTTCACGGGGTCTTTCCGTCTAGCCGCGGGTACACCGCATCTTCACGGCAATTTCAATTTCA